>NZ_QVLV01000012.1:455-174520 GCF_003435485.1 Eisenbergiella massiliensis | reverse complement strand
ATCCATGCCCTTAATTGCGCCGCTGTCATTTAAGGCGTTTAAATTCTGATTTACGGTTGCAAAATTAGAACTTTAGTAAATAGATTAATGTGATATGTAATTAACTTATACAATAAAATATTTTATGGAATATAGCAGAAGTAAAACATAATATTCTAATTTTGGTGGCTTGTCTTTTTATGAAGATGAAAACGGAAAGTATGTAGTGGGTGCTGATTCAGTTCCAAAAAAATTGGGTAATGGTATGCAAGGAGAAGTTGTATATACGAATACCGCTACTACCGCGAAGCGTGGCATTAGTACTTCTTTTTCATATACCTGCGAAGCTTTGGGAGTTTATTTAATTATTGTATCTACTGGAGGAAGAACCGCTAGTGCCAATGCAAGTGTCTCAATTAGTGGAGCAACTGTTACAGTAATTTCAAATGGTACATCGAACAATGCTTCTGAACATATTTTCACAACATTACATGTATCATTTTGTGAAGCTCAAAAGGATACTAAGATTACAATATCTGTATATTCAGATAATGGTAGCTGGGCAAATGACACTGGAGTAGGTGCAAGAGTTTGTATTTACAAATTCTCATAAAAGATAAAGGTAAAGCGATATTATTTTTATATAGTTGTAGAAACAGTATTTGTATTTGAGTTTGTACTTGTATCACCTGGATTGGTGGTTTCAACCCTACATACCTCCTTCCCATTTATAGAGGTCACAGCATAGCATCTCCATGTCCATGAATTTATATATGTACTTACGGTAATAGTTTTCTTAGGAGTAAAATTTAGCGCTGTATCTGCACCATCCTTATCTATAAAGTGAAGTTTATCATCATCTCCAACATAAATCTGAATTTGGCTCAAATTAGAATTTAGATAAATTGTAAAATGATATTAAGTTATTGCTTAAATTAAATAGTATATCTCATAAAATTCTAATTTGACTGCCATAGATCAAAATTTATCTGTTCGATATAATTCAGATACAGATAAAATACAGGTAAAATTTAATGGAGTCTGGGTGGATGCCCTATCTGCCTGGATACAATCAAAAGAAGTATGGATTGCTGGAATAACAAATGGATTCACTGCTAAAGTAATGGATCAAAATAATGGATCTGGATACAGTATGAACTATTATACAGATTATATGCAACTTGTATTATCAAGGCCAAGATATACTTGGATAATCGTCCGTCTGTGTTGTACAAACATAATTGATTTGACAAATCTATCAACTGTAGAATTATTATACGATCTTGATGGTATCGGAATAACTAAGATTACGCTTGGAACATCGGCATTGGAAAATCCAAATACATATGAGATATCACAGGAAATAAATCGAAATGGAACGGGCACAGTTACTAAAGGCAGTATAACATTGGACATATCAAATTTATCAGGTAAAAAATATATTTTTGTTGAAGTGGTCACACCTAATTCTGGTGAATCAGGATCTTCAACAGTAATTGCGAACTTTAGGATTCGTAGAATTATTGCATATAAATAAGATACGTAAAGCCCGCTTTAGAATACTAAATAAAGCCTCCCAAAATTAAATTTATATTACCACGGTTCCCACTTGAAAAAGTTATATCTGATTCTTTTTGCGCAACATATATTCCGCACCCATAAACCCCTCCGGGGCCGCTACCATACCTAAATCCTTCGTACGATAACAGACTGGATTGGCCAGTAAAAGATGGTTTTACATCATTTACACTTGGCACAGTGGATCCTTGATGAATTTGCATTGAGCTGGATGTTACAACATAAATACTATAGCCAGTCACCGTAGCTGCATCAGTAGCAATGAGCTTAAATTTTATATCTGTTAAATTGTTAAAAGGGATTACTGTATCGGCACCTCCTGGAGGAATATAACCAGGTTTACCGTCAGTGGTTTTTCCGAACTTATACCCGTTCAAATTAGAACTTTAATACATAGTCTATTTAACTTAATTACAAAGTTAATGTTTGAATATAGTCAAAAAGTACATCTGATTGATATTTTTCAGGTATAAAAATTCTATAATAAATCATTTATTTGGTATCTTTGTCCTCACATTCCTTCAAATGTTAATGTATCATAATAAGTAGGTATGATAAGTCTTGAAAAGCATAGTAGCTTTAATATCGTTGTTAGATACTTTAATTTGTCCAAACCCATTTAATTAAGAAGCCGGAAGAGAATTTTGGAAACTTATGTTCATTACATTTTAGTTATTTTTTAACCCCACCAATATATTGAGCTTATTTGTAATGTATTTATTTCCATAATTATTACTCTTTTAATAATTTATTTTACGAAAAATAGACATGAACAAAGTCCATGTCAAAATCTGTAGGTTTTTAGGGCTAATTATTTAGGCTGCATGAATTTTACATTCAGACCTTATTCGTTCTATATTGCTGTAGATATAATAGTTATTTGTAGTATCAATGCTTTCATGCCCCATCATATCCTTGAGATCCTGAATCTTAACTCCTTTATTTATCATACTTGTCGCAAACCATTTACGGAATCGATGTAAGTGTACATTTGATACACCGGCAAGGATTCCTATATCTTTTACATAAGCATGAATAGAATTTACAGTTAGTTTTCCGTGTGGTTTTCGGTCAGATGCGAATAGGTACTCACTTTCATAACCTCTAGTTCGTAAATAGAATTGTAAGTGGACTTTGCAACGTGAAGAGAAGTAAACCATCCGTTCCTTCGCACCTTTACCATGAATCATTATGGACATCTGGTTAAAGTTGACATCTGATACCTGAATTTTTGTGATTTCCTCTCGTCTGATACCCGTGGATACCAGCAAATCAATTAGGGCCGTATCTTTGGCTGTTTTGCAAGCATCCTGCATTAATGCTATATCTTCATCACTAAAAGGCATTTCCATTTTTTTCTCGATTTTCACTTTTTTAACCCGTCTGCATGGGTTCTTAATAACATAATCCTCGTCTTCCATCCATTGATAAAATGTGTTAAGATTTCTCCTTACATTATCTACATAGCTGTTCTGATTTCCTTTGCTAATAAGGCCTAAATAGCATCTAATAGCATTTGTATTTACTTTTTTCAAATCCATGTTTACACAAGAAGCAAACCTGCTGATTGTATACTGATACTGAATAAGAGTATTGGGAAGACAGCCTTCAATTTTTTTACAAGATAAGAAATTTTGGATGAGTTTATTAGTATCATCCATGTCGGGAGATGGTAGTTCTTTTGCCTCAGAGATATCATAGCTTTGCAATACATTAGATAACGTATAAATGAGCATATCTAGTTGTTCCGCTGATAGATTTTCGGACATGGTTTGGGTTATAAGACTGATAAATTTTTCTTTTGAATCATTCATTCACAATTTCTCCTTTTAATAGTATAATTTTCCATTTTAATAATTACAAATATGGAGAATAATGTCAATTAGACAATAGGCTGTGAATGAATGTTCAAAATACTATTGTAGTAAATTCTAATTTTAGTGGTCAGTTTGGGGGAATGACCTTTTGGGTTAACGGTACAGGTGATCCATGTGTAACATATAAGGTTGGTGCTGATACAGTATCAAAAAAATTGGGTAGTGATGCTATTTTGCTTGCCAGCAGCAAAACTGGAACTACAGCGATTAATATAGCGTCACTGTACCCCAATAACTATGCTGCATTTACAAGCAAAAACTTTTTGGTGGTTATGAAAAATATAAATTATTCCCTTAATATTTGGGGACACGGTTCCTCCAATCATGAGAACCAGGGGAGTTCAACGAAAACTATAACTCCATCAATATCGTACACTTCGGAGACAGGGGCATTATCTGTTACCTGTACTGCTGGAAGCTTTTCTCTTGGTGCCTCTTATGGGCATGGTAATGGCGGCACCGTCACATGTACCCCGTATTATGATGTTTACCTGGTTATGTAATACCTATCTAAAATAAAATGGTACTGAGCAATATATCTCATCAGATGCATTGAATGTGCCTATGGCAAATCGGATAACAATTATACCTGCCATTGTAATATAGCCATTATAGGGACATACTTTTTGGCTTCCTCTTCAAACTGTAAATAAAACATCATAACTCAAGAAAATAGTTCAATATTATAAATAAATCCAGTTGCATTGCGGTTTCCTTGGCTTTGATTAGGTCCAGAATTCGGGGAGTTTAATATTATCTTCATCCTAAATTTTTCAGGAACATTATCAAGTTCTATTAATGATACTGTATTTTTTATATTTGAAGTACCCGAAGCAATAACTAAATTTTCTGAATTGAGTAGTTGTAAATTTAAACTTGATACTTCTGAGTTTAAATTTACATGTGCTTTCATTTTAGTAAATCCTTTTGAATCCAAAAAATTTTTTGTAAAAAACTCTACTGTTGAATATTTATACCACCAATCGTTCATTGTAGAATTATATTTAATGTATCCGTTTGTATCTGCAATAATAGAAGCTGCAACACTTCCATTTGGATTCTTATCTAATACAGAAATTGAATAATTTATAATATCTCCATTAAAATAAGAATATGTGTTACAATTACCCAATTTTTTTGGGACTGAATCAGCACCCACAACATATTTTCCGGTTTCATCTTCATAAAAAGACAAACCCCCTAAATTAGAATTTAATTCACTAACCAACTTAGTACTAGCCGCAATTTTGTCGCTGCTGGAATCTTTAGAGCTGGAGATGCCATCGATGGCACCTAACTTCGCCTGGGCGGTCTTTCCGTCGTCGAATTGCAGTGTATTTGCGTTCGTCCAATGGGAAACAAGCTGAAAGCCCGAGGAAGTTAAAATATACTTTTTAAATTTTTTATAACCTGATACAATACTCATATTTTTGTTTCCTTTCTTAGTATTCTTTGTTCCAGAAAACCTTGCCGGCCATTTCTTCGGCGGTAGGTTCTGTGTCTGAATATACGTTAAATATTTCCTGTTTTTTAAAGGACAGCTGTTCTTCGATGGAAACCAGCTTTTGTTCCAGGAAATTGAAGAGTGAGGCGGTAAACGCCTCAAGGTGGGGATGGTTCTTTAAAAGCCTGGCAGCGCCTGCCGGATTGCCCGCTTTGAACAGCTTTTTGTGTTGGTCGGCGGTTTCTTTGCTGCGCAGCCGGGCAGAGCTGTGGGGTACAAAAATAAAATCATGTTCGTTCATTAAATCCTCCCTGTTCAGTATTCGGCAAACCATTCGGTGCCCTGACCGAAATTGCCTTCCGGTTCGGTTTCGTCTTCCGTAATCACGACGGCCTGGGTGGACGAGGCCGTCTGCCACATCTCATAAAGGCCCTGTTCAATTTTGTTGATGCCGTTCATGTCTATAATGTACGGCTTTAAAAGCTCATGATTCTCCTCGAGCAGCCGGGAAGCGGCGGCAAAATCCTCCTGGTCCATGTATTTATAATACTGGAGGACGAGGGGAGCGGCTGTGGCATCCACGTCTTTGTAATTTGACAGTTGATATGACATTTTTCACCTCCTTAGAGTGGGATCTCATAATCGTACATTAACGGATGGAAACGGTACATTGTTATGGAGGTCGTCGGTACGGTGCCTCCCAGATTATGGGATATGTTTGTGATGATATAGGGATAGGGTTGGGATGTATTCTGTTTCTGCCAGGTGACTTTTTCGTAGACATCCAGCCAGGGGACACAGAGGGTTGTGATGGTGACAATATCATTCCAGGAGGAGGTTTTTATATTGTCATAGATAGCTGTTTCGATGGCATTGGACACGGAGGTGATGTTGTCATAGGTATCTCCGGTTTTGACATCGGGAACGATGCCTATCTGCTGTACCGTAAAGGGATTGTCGGGTTCCACGCGGAATACCACGTTTTTGCAGTTAAACCGTTCTGCAAAATACTGCTTCGTATAGACCGGGTCCTGCGCATCGGCGGTAAGAACGCATATGGCATGGGGCTGGTATTGGCCCAGATAATAAAAACGGCCGGAGTTATCAACCTTTTTATATTGTAGGACATATGTTTCACCGGCGGTCATGGTATCTGCGGCGACAAGGGTCGTTGTATTCTCATAATAAATGGGAACCAGGGAAAGCCCGTTGATCTGAAGCTGCATTCCCTCTGTATTGTTTTTGTCTGCTGTGAAAGCGATATAATCGTTGGAAACATATTTTTCATAGTCATCCAGCTGAAGCTTGTAGGTATTGCCTGAGGTGGTGCAATTTTCGGACATCCGGTCAATTTCGTATACGGAACCGAGGACCTCCGTGACATTGCGGATGTTTTCAATATCATAGTCAACGGATTCCCCGCTGTCCGTGAGGATGGATTTGAGAAAATCATCGTCCAGTGCAATCGGATTATTTTCACAGGAAGGGATCATGTGGCAGCAAAAGTTATTGTATACATCAAAATATTTCTGGAGATTGGGATACAGGCCGGTGATTTCGTTAATTTCGTCGGCAACCATGCATCCCATGTTAAATTCCAGGTCATAGGGAAGCTGGTTCCAGCCGGGGTTGTTTTTCCGGTATTCTTCAAAATCCGTGTTATTGGCTTCCATGCCGAAAAATTCTCCGATATCATCAATGATGCAGTTTTCAATCCCGCCCTGCTGCTTTAGGACAAAGGTCAGCACCTCCCGTAGGATGGTGTGATTTCCTTCGTCGTCCACAGCGGGAATTTTTATCAGCGGCGTGCCGCCTACCTGTCCGTTGCGTGTCCCGTTTAGTTTGGAGAACCAGTCCGAAACGGTGAGGGAAAGGGTATTGCTGGTGCTGTTGTACTGGGTATTGGAGGCGGTAATCAGATAGGTGCCGCAGGGATACCAGAGGTAATCATTTTTCATGACGCTGTACATGCCGATTTCAAATTTAAAATCCAGGCCGAACCAGCTTTGGATTTTTTCCTCAATATCCGTCTGAAATTCATCCAGCGCCAGCGTGAAGTTCAGGGTCCTGCGGATGTCGGATTCACCGTTGATTCCGTAGGTGCCCAGCTGTGAAATCCCGTAGATAATGTCCACAATCCGGCTGCCCTTCATGACGCTGAGACGGTATTTATAGTCAAGGGCGCCCTGGCTGAAAAGCAGCTTGTCTTCTTCGTTTATTTTATATTTCATAAATCACCACCATTCCGGCCCGATGGGGCTTAAGCCGTTGGTATAGAGCGCTTTGGGGTCATTGACATCACCGATTTCGGCGAACTGGAAGGTGATTTTACGCAGATCAGGATGGCTGTCCATGGTATCGGTGGGGGTTCCCACAACATCAATCATCCAGATCCGGCCGTCCTCCCATTTGAGGATTTTTGGCTTTTTATCGGTGAGGAAATCCATCATGTCCTTTCTCAGCGACAGGCTGCCGGGAAGGTCGGCAAAGCAGTCCCTTGCGTCCGTTTTCAGGAAGGCGCCGGTAGCTGTGCCCGTATCGTAGTTATAGGCGCCGTTATGGATCACCTTGGCATATTGGCTGTTTAAAAGTGTGGCAGCCTCGCCGGACGCCGTCCTGGTGATATCGCATCCGTCCAGGTTGTAAATGGTTCCGATGGCGTTGTCCTGGTTTACAACGAAAAAGCCGTTGAAATCGGAATGGACTTCCCTGATTACGCGGCTGTTTTCAATGCCGTTGCAGGTGGACGCCAGCATGAATTCGTAATCCGTGTTGCTTCGGGCATAGCGGTAAAAGTAAAACATTTTGAAATCATCAATGGTTTTGATTTCCTTGGTATGGATTGTCCTCCAGTCCATGCTGCCTTTTTCACGGCATTTGACCACCATTACGTCGGTATTCCTTAAGCTGAAGCCGGAATTCCCGGCATCCAGGCTGTCATCAAAGGGCGCGCTGAGAAGGGTATTTTCATTCCATTCATTATGCGTGCTTTCGATGGTTTCTTCGGAATTTTTGCTGGCGTATAAATGATCGAAGGTTCCGTTGGTCAGCTTGATTTCCGTAATCGGGCTGACGCTGACGGCAGGAGGATCCAGTGTATGTAACCCGCTGAAAAAAGCGGTTCCGAGAAATAGCATAGTTTGTCAGTCTCCTTTCAGATATTTTCCACCGTACTGTCGTTTTCATAATAGATGCTTAAGTCATAGCGTCCGTTTTTATAACTGATTTCGAAAACTGCGGTGTTTTGATCCGGGTAGCCCGGGGCGGCGAGCATAAGCAGGTTGCCGGCGGTGTCCACAAGCAGGCTGCCTTGTGCGTCTGCCAGTGAGGCCGTGGGGATTTCTGCAAAAATATTGTAATGCCCCAGTTTGGCGCCATAGGGGATGTTTAAAATCCCGTAGTAAGCTTTCCCCAGCCGTTTTATGCGGATATCAAGATATTTGCCGGTTCCCGGACAGCGCATTTTGAAAAAAGAAGCGTCAAGGGGGACTTTCCGCGCTTTGAGAAATACCTTGAATTCATCCGTGATTTCGAAGCCAGCATTATAGGTGAGCGTGTTGTTGCCGCCGATGATCAGTTCGCTGTTTTTAATGGTATAATTGTCGTTTTCTATTTCATAACCGATGTCAATGACGCCGCTTTCCAGTGCAATGCTGCCGTTTTCGGGATGGTTTTTTGCCTCAAAAAGGACGTTGGCAGGCATGAGGAAATATTTAATGCTTATTTTGATATAGTCGGTTTCGATGCGAAGTCCGTGGGCCGTTGTTCCTGTGGCCCGCACATAATATTCGCTTTCATTTTTCAGGCCGTAAAAGATATGGGTCATGTCGGAAGCGTCATATTTATGTTCGGAGGAAGTGAGCAGTGTTTTATCGTAGTCGTAGAGAAGGAACTGGAAGTCCTGTAAGGCCTCCTGTTCCTTCTGGGAGTAGATAAGAGTCAGCTTTGGGTTGGCCGTGTGGAGGATGGTGTCTTTGTCCAGGGCGTCGAAACGAAATTCCGGGGTGGAGTAGCAGCAGAAAAGTACAGGCTCTGAAAAAGGGGATTCATTGCCATAGGCGTCAAAAACCTTGATGCGGATTTGATAGCTTTTTCCGGGAGAAAAGGTGGCTCCCGGAAATACGTGGTCGGGCCGCATTCTGTCCTGCACGGAATCATATACGGTCTGATAGGTTTCGTTGTCCAGCACGATGGCCCGGTTGCGGACTATCTGGCTGCCTGTGTAGGAAAATTCCACAGTGTGGTTGTTGATGGGATCAAAGGTCTCGACAGGATGTATATCCGGCGTATGTAAAGTAGCCATAGTATCCTCCTTAATATTCCTGAAGCCAGTAATTATTTACTGACAGTCCGGTGGGTTCGGTTGCGCTTATTTTTTCCTTCAGTACGCCTCCTGCCAGGCTTGTGGCAATGGAAACGTTGCCGGACAGGTTGGTCGAGGCTGAGCCGGTGATATCGCCGGTCAGGGAAATGGTTCTGCTGGCGGATAATTTTTCCGCGCTGGAAGCAGCGCCTCCGGCGGAAGCGGAGCCGGCATAATTGTGGGTATGGGATTTGGCGGCCGCATCCGTAATGCCGTAGCCGGAAAGCGTGGTGGGATTGGTGCCGCCGATAACATGGCCCTGGGCGTTTACGGTTACGCTTTTATAGGTTCCGGCCGATGCGCCGCTGTTGGGATGGGTATACACGGTATCTGTAAATTTGGCGTTGGAGGGAACTGCCGCTGCAACGGTGACATTGGACCAGGATCCCCAGGCGCCGTTTGATTTTACACGGATGTATTTTGGTACGGCCCTGGCGTCCGCGCTTGCCGTAAACTGATATACCTCCTGGTACAGGTAGTTGGCGTTATGGGCGGTAACGCGGCCGAAATACCAGCCCGTTGACGGGGCGTTTGCGGCATCATTTCCCATATAAAAACCATTTGCCGCCGCCGAGTTCCAGTCCGTGATGGTTTTGCAGAAATCAGTGAGAAAGCGGTGGGTGGAATCCTCGGTTATCATGGACGCGGGATGGGAAGCGGGGTGGGTATATTTGTTTGCCCCTTCGGCGATGCCGTTGAGCTTGCTGAGAAGGGCGGCCGTAAAATCGTTGGTTGACAGGCCTTTGCCGCTGACCTTGTCCACTTTATTGGAGACGGTGTTCCATTTGTCGAGCATGGCCTGGGTAAGCGTATCCAGGATGCCTTTATTGGCATGTGTGTGGTTCTGGCTGGTATCGATGTCCGCGGAGGTGAGATAGCCGGGATCGTTGGTAAACTGGGACAGCTTTGTGGGCATGTCGGAAATCTGTGCCTTTGTGTGGGTATGGGAGGAAGGCGGGAAAGAGGACGGCTTATTCTTGATAAAAGCATCGGAAGCGGAATCGGTACTGCTCCAATCCGCCTGCACATTGACCTCTGCGCCGGCGGCAATGCCGTTAAGCTTATTTAAAAGAGCTGCCGTAAAATCATTGGTGGATAACCCCTTGCCGCTGACCTTGTCCACTTTATTGGAAACGGTATTCCATTTGTCCAGCAGTGCCTGCGTAATGGAATCCAGAATGCCTTTGTTGGCATGAACATGATTCTGGCTGGTATCGATATCCGCGGAGGTAAGGTAGCCGGGATCGTTGGTGAACTGGGACAGCTTGGTTGGCATATCTGAAATCTGTGCCTTTGTGTGGGTATGGGAGGAAGGCGGGAAGGAGGCCGGCTTATTTTTGATAAAAGCGTCGGAAGCGGAATCAGTGTTATTCCAGTCCGCCTGTACATTAACCTCCGCACCGTCGGCGATACCGTTTAGTTTATTCAGAAGAGCCGTTGAAAAATCGTTGGAGGATAAGCCTTTTCCTGTGACCTTGTCCACTTTATTGGAAACGGTGTTCCATTTGTCCAGCAGTGCCTGTGAAATGGAATCCAGAATGCTTTTGTTGGCATGATTATGGATCAGGGAAGTATCAACATCCTCGGAGGTAAGGTAACCGGGATCGTTGGTAAACTGGGAGAGTTTGGTGGGCATGTCTGAAATCTGGGCCTTTGTGTGGGTATGGGAGGAAGGCGGGAAGGAGGCCGGCTTATTTTTGATAAAAGCGTCGGATGCGGAATCAGTGTTGTTCCAGTCCGCCTGCACATTAACCTCCGCACCGTCGGCGATGCTGTTTAATTTGTTCAGAAGAGCCGCTGAAAAATCGTTGGAGGATAAGCCTTTTCCTGTGACCTTGTCCACTTTATCGGAGACAGTGTTCCATTTGTCGAGAAGGGGCTGTGTGAGGGTATCCAGGATGCTTTGGTTGCCATGCACATGTTTTTTGGCGTTTGCATCGTTCCAGTTTGATTTTTCCGTGGTGGTAACATGTTTGTTGTTGTCCGACTGGTGGGTAATATAGTCGGAGATGGACTTAGCGGTTTTGCCCAACGAAACGGACAGGGTCTCACCTGAGGTCAGCCCGGCCAGTGCGGCGGCGCTTGTGAAGGTGGGAGTCTGATTGTTTGTAGTTACATTGGGGACGTTGCCCAAGCCTACGTCGGCCTTGCCGGGTTTGTTATTTGTTGTATAAATTTTTCCGCTGCCCAGATAGCCGGTGGCGTCATCACGGACTTCCAGAAGGGAATGGAAGGTAGTTCCGCTGTCTTCGGACTGGGAAACTCTGAATACGGCGTCACCGGCGGTGGAATTGTCCACCACTTCGATTTTCTGCTGATAGGTGCCGGCAGTCTGGTCTATGGAAAAACCGGCGCCGTCGCCAAAGGTGGCGGTATCGGGCAGCTTATAGACGGGGGTTTCCGTACCGTTGATTTTGATATTGCCGTTTTTTTCGGAGCGTTCTGTTTTGGTGGCATCGGTTCTGGCATGGGCGGCCAGGCTGTGATCATAGGCGGCTTTGCCCTGATCTCCGCGGAAGGCGGAGCTGCTGTCCGTCCCCAGAACCACGCCTACGCCGTCTGCGTTGGTCACTGTTTTGCCGATGGCGCCGGGAGAACCGGTGGTATTGGATTTCACGGAAATGGAATCGGCGTCCACATGGATGCCGTTCCCCGCGCCTACGTTGAGGGTTCTGTCGGCGGCCAGGGTGCCGCCTCCGGTCAGGCCGCTGCCTGCGTTGATTTTTCTTGTCTGAATTACGGCGCCGTCAATATTTGTCTGGCAGACGGTCCAGTCGGAATCCAGATTGCCGGAACCCTTTCTGTCCGTAAGCGCAACGATCAGATCGCCTGTTTCACAGGGCTGTCCGGCATAGGTGCCGTCTGTGACAACGCGGTAGGTCCAGCCTGTCAGATAGGTGGAGGGCAGGGCGGAAATGGTGCCCCCGGTTCCCAGTGTCCCTTTAAAAATCATGGCGTCGGACGCGGCAATGCCGTTTGCTATCTGCCGGTTTACGAATTCTGTGTTTGCCAGCTGTCCGGAATTATCATCCGCGTCCGCTGTGGGAGCGGTAGGAATGCCGGTAAAAACAGGACTGTTAAACATGGTGGCTTTGGATTCATTTGTGACATTTCCAAGCCCTACCTGGGCTTTTGTAGTTTTATGGGGATTCCCGGAATCTGCTTTGTGGCTGTCTAAGCTGGCCTCCAACGCTTTTCCGGCAGAGCCTTCATAAACGGTTCCTGTTTCTTTCCCGTAGCTTAAAAATTCGGATGGAAGCCTGGCTTTATCATCCAGCGGCGCAATGCCGTTTGCTGCGCCGATGGCCTCCTGATGGGCATAAAAGCTGCTTATGTCATTATGCTCTTTTACATACTGGATCAGCTGTTTCAGGGTGCCCTTGCGGGTGGTGTCCTGATCTTCGATGACAGTGATATCGGAATCCTGTAATTTCTGAACCTCTGCCAGATTTTTTAGTTTCTTATATGGGATTGGCATGTATTCACCTCCATTGCAGAGGAAGGTTTTTATGGGTTTGTCTAACAGCCCGGGACGATGGCCGCCCCGGACTGTTATAATTTTGCAATGATTACCTTCCTGTTAAAATCTCCGGAAATACAGTAAACGAGACATTTATTTCCGGGTTCAAATGTAAGCGCTGTCCCATTTTTTATGTCGTAGCGCTGTTGGTTGACAATGACCTGGCAGGTGCCGTCGCCATTGTCTTTTTGTATGAAGCCTTCGTAATCAAACCTCACATTTTTTATATTGTCGGCAAATGCTCTTGCGAGGACAGAGATTGCCTTTTCATCATATTTTTCCATATTTTTTCAGAGTATGCAGCTTGGGCATACCCTTACAATTACCCCCTTTTTGAAAGTTCCTGTTTGATTTGTGTGGGCAGGCGCATGACAATCTGCCGGGAGAGTGTATCTGTATCCCGGACATTTTCAAGAATAATGTCCCCGATTGTGACATCAATTTTATTGTCCTGATGATTGTCCGCAAAAATCGGCGAGGCTGCGGCTGCGTTAGACTTTGCCAATACGGAATTGCGGGGCTGCAGTTCGGGCAGCGCGGAGGAGAAAAGAACCGGGCTGGCGAGGGAAAGATTTTTGACACCGGAAGAAGCGGCGCGTCTTTTACTGCGTATCAGTGCCAGGGTCTTGCTGTTGTTAAGAACTATGTCGCCGGGGTTTAAATCAGTCAGAGTCGGGGATGAGGTGATTTGGTAGGTACCGTTTCTTCGGATGATAGTTTCCAGCTGACCGTATTCAGAGACCATGGCATTTTTATCGCCATGAGAAAGGCCGCCATTTGCCTGGGTTATTCCGGTAGTGCCGGAGGTAACGGAAAAGTTACCGTCCTGGGGATTTAAGAGAGGAATAATCGCTGTAATATTCCTGAGGTTTTCAAGAATGCCGGAAAGAACTCCGTTTAGTTCCTGCCATTTCTGGATTTGGGCCGGAATTCCGGTTTCTTCATCCAGCGCGGCCTGGGATTGGGCGGCCATGGCCTCCATCAGGGAACCGGAATCCTCGCCGGAGCTGTTTTCTCCTTCTGCGGAGGATTTTTTCCCGGAAGAAGAGCCTGCAATGGCCGCTTTGGCTGCTTCAACGCTTCCGGCAATGCTTTGCGTGGAATCTTCCGAGTCCTCGCCGCCGGCAAAAGCATCCGCAACATTATTGAGCATGGGAACGCTTTCTTTTTCCAGGCCGGCAACCGCGTCTATGAACGATATGTTTCCATTGCCGGAGCCCTGGGAGGGAGAAGCGTTTGTGCCGTTGTTTTTTCCGACGGATACGCCGGTAGTGCCGACGACGGAGCCAGTCATTATGCCCGCGGCCTCAGCAACCTTGGAAAATTGGTCCATGACGCTGCCAAGAGAGTTGTTCAGGTTTTCAAAGTCTACGCCTTCTGCCAGGATTTCCATGTACTCCTGTGTATCGGTTAAATATCCGGTGAGAGAAGACAGGTTTACATTTTCCAGCTCGGATAAGGCGTTCAGCATTTCTGAATTGCCGGCGTAGACATCAGCCATCAGACTATCGTGCATTTCTTTAAAATTGCGGATGGTTTCCTCTGACAGCAGTGCATTCGGATCATCGGGATCGATATTCAGGGATGCCAGCTTAACTTTGTCTTCGGCCTCTTCTATGGCGTCGCCCATTTTTTCCCATTCGGATTTGGCATTTTCAGCGCCCTGAATCATACCGTCCCAGTAGGTTTCGGTATCCTCTATAATTTTTCCATAATATTCGTCAACCTTGTCAATCTGTTCGTCGATTGCATCCTGCTGATCCTTCAGCGCATCCTTTTGCTTTTCCAGGAGGGAAATCTCTTTTTCTATGCCGGCAATGCGGATTTTGTCTTCCGCTTCCTTGACGTTTTGTTCCTGGTCACGGATTGCGCCGGTGTCCGTCCGGTATACGAAGCCTTTTTCTTTACCGCTGTAGGTAAATTCCGTTCGCTGATTGCGCAGCCTTTCAAGCTCATATTGTTCTTTTTCCAGATTTATGGTGTTTTCGTGAGCTTCATTTTCTTCATTGATGGCATCGATTTCGGCCTGTTTGGCGTCAATCTGCTTATCAATCAGCTTTATCTGCTCCTCCAGGGCGTCTTTCTGGGCTTCCAGCGCCTCTTTGGCGGCATCCTGCTGTTCCTTGAGGGAATCCACTGCGGCGCCCTTTTGCTCTTCCAAAGAACTGATGTATTTGTCTATTTGTTTGGTAGCAATAGATATGACGGAATCATGGAGGCTGAGCATGCCGTCAAGATATTCTTTTTTGTATTTTTCGTATTGGTCGGTGTATTTTTCGTTGTTTTTGTAATACTTTTCGTTGAGGGCGCGGAGGGCATCCAGGTATTGCTTTTCGTTGAGGATATCGCGATCTCTGAGGTCTTTGAGTTGGTTGTATTTTTCGTCGAAGGCGGTGACGTAGGCATCAGCTGCTTCTTCACCCGCCTGACTACTTGAGGATTTATTGGATTGTTTTGTTGATTCATTATTGAAGGGCAGAAGATTATTGCCAAAATCAGCTTCAACACTATTTCCTGAAAGGGCGTCTTTCAGCTTTTTATTTACACTATCTAATTGAGAAATGGCGGCATCTATTCTTCCGGCATTACCAGACGCGAGCGCGTCCTCATAAAAATTTTTTGCACTTGCAAATTCCGAAAGAATATCAGAAGAAACACCGGCAGCGGTTGCAAGAGCCAGTACATGATTGATATCATCTTCGGTGTTTAAAGTTACATTATTGCAATATAGTTTTTTCAGTTGTAAGAGTGCCAATGCCTGTCCGGCATATTCAGCAGAAACATGTTCATTAACAAACGCTTCCATTTCACTGTCGCTTGCTTTTGCTAAGTTAAATCCGGCATCGCTAAGAGCATCGGTATTATTTAAGAGTGATTCAAAAGCGACAATTTGTGAATTTGTAACGCCCATGGACTCCAAAGATGATGCAATTACACTGTAATTAGCTGTTGTAATATCACCGAGGTTAGAAGAAACAGAGGATGCCATTTCATTAAATGCATCATGTACTTCATCGGCAGTTGACGTGGATTCAGAAAGCACAGAAATAAGGTTTTCATATGCTGAAATATCAATGGAACCGCCTGCTTTTTGTATTTCTTCCATTCCATCCTTGATTGAAGTGAAAGTATCAAGATCTATGTTGTCTAATGAAAATATTTCTTCACCATTTTCGTCAATACTGAATATATTCTGATAGGCTTTTCCAATAGAATCAAATGCAGGAGATAATTGCGAATTTAACTGATCGATAGTATTAGATATTTCACTTACAGGTTCTTCATCGGAAGGCATATTTTTTTCGGCTTCAGCCAGGGCATATAGCTGTTCTACAAGGGCTTTTGTAGCAGATTCCCCAATAAGCTGGCTACCTTCTATAGCGTCGGTAAGTTCAGAATATCCTTCGAGAGTTTCTGGTGTAAGTTCGCCTGATTTAGCTAATTCAAGGAGTTCTGCCTTGGTTTCGTCTAAATCAGCATTGTTAAAAATATTGTCAAACTCAATGCGGTTCCAGGCTTCCGGATCAGTGTACTGGTAAATCAGTTTCATTCCCTGTTCCAGATTATCGTAAAAGGCTTGTTCATCCTCTGTTAATTCACGGTAATCCATGAGGTCATTAAGATTATCCCTATAACTTTGCAGAGCAGGCAGATTATCTTCTAACTGTTCTTTGTAAGATTGTTCTCTTTCATTTAGTGATGCCAGCCAGTCTGTATTACCAGTATTTTCTGCCTCGACCTTTGCCTCCTGCACTTTTATTATTGCAGCCGAAAGTCCTTCTATTCCCTCCTCAGCTAAGTATAAATCCGATGTTGGTGTATTTGTTAAATCACCATATTTTGATTCCAGATCTAAAACGTCTGAATTACTGAAATTATCGTCGCCAAATTCTTTTTTGAATGCATCCATATTTGCTTTGGACATTTCTTCTGAAGAACGTTTAAGTTCTATATCCTTAATTGCTTTTTGGCGTTCTAATTCCTTAGAGGATTCCCGGAGCCTTTCAAGCTCTTCCTGCTCTACAAAACTTAATTTAGGAAGACCTTCAAGCTCTTTAATCCGTTCGGCATTATTTTCAAGTTCGGTAGTTAAGTCGTTGAATTCCGATTTTATAGAATCAAAGTTGCTTTTTGAATTATTCAGTGTTTCTTTTGCAATCTCAACCCGGTGTATAAAGTTATCAAATGCAGTAACAATCAATTGAATAACAGCTGTTATTGCCCAGGAGGCCAACATATTTCCCGCAGCTGCAAGTCCCTTAAGGGCAAGTTCTCCTGCTTTTACGCCTAAAGACATCTGCCCTAAAGTTTTGTTATATTCGATAGCGGCCTCCCGTGATTTTTTATAGGCGGCCACCATATTTTCTTCATTACGTATTTTCCCTTGGGTATCTTGACCATATTGGGCAATCCAACCGTTTCCCGATTCTTTCTGCGAATCATAAAATGCTTGCCAGGTGGTAGAATTATTCTTTACTTCTTCATCAACCTGCTTTAACTTTTTTATCCAGTCATCGGCATCAAAGGTTTGTTCATTCATTTTAGGAACAACAACGGGAGTTTTTTTCTGATTAGAGTCTGTGCTTCTGTTTGCAGAAACAGAAGTTAATTTGTTTGCGGCAAATATATCTGAATGGTTAAGGCTGCCAACAATACCATTTGAATATTTATCTAATGATTTACCCAATAAGTTATCAATTTGAGTAATAGCCTTTCCTAATTCTCCGTAATTGATTTTTATTGATACCGGCTTTTTTTCTATCTTTTCCTTTAAACTGCCCCACAGCTTATGCGTCTGCTGTTTGGCTGCCTTATCATTCACCTTTACACCAACACTAATTTGACTCTGCCCCTGCAGTTTCTTCTGAACATCAGCCAACTGCCGTTTCATTATTTTATATGTTTTTTCTTCATCCAGCATAGCCGTAATACGCATTATTAAGTCAATATCCATAAACACCTCCTGTTTTGGAGTTTGAATTGTGCCGGTTTATTTCGCGGCCTCCATTTCCCGAAGCTTCTGGGCATCGTCGTGTATTTTTTCATACATTTTATCCTTGAAGTCAGGCGCGGCCACCATTTCTTCCATGAATTTCAGGACCGTATCCATATTTTCACCGCTCAGTTTTTTCTGGATTTCCGCGGTATCGCCCAGATAAGAATGGACGAGATCCGTAACATCCTTAAAAGCAGAGATGATCTCCGCGCTGTTGATAATAAGCAGGCTCAGAGCGTCTCTGCGCAGTTTTCTAAGCTTCAGGTAATTTTTAATTTTAACTAACATTGTATTCTCCCTTCCGCCGTCTCTTTACGGCGATCAACAATTATGTTTTTATAATGGAACAAAATCAGTGCAGCTGTTCGATTGCCTGTTTTACCTTATCGTATCCCACCATAGCGCCCAGCCAGTTGGCAATTCCCATGAGAGGGATGTAGATGATATTTAACGGGGTAAAAGGAATGCCGGAGCCTGTATAATAGAGAATGGTTCCGCCGCATCCGAGAATCAGCGCGATGATGAGCACGACGATATTGGAGGCGTAACGGATACGCTGCTCCTCCAGGAAATTTTTCACCGCCTCGGTTACGGTTGAGGTTAAGACGGCAAAGGACATCAGTAAAAACAGAAAGGTTGTTATATTCATAAATTTATGCCTCCTTTCGGGCAGACGGGCCGTTATTTTCAGTCATTTCAATTACCGGCTTGTTTTCCAGCCAGTATTTCCAGGCTGCCTTTGTCTCCGGGATAAAATAATAGGCGATCAGCCGCCCGCCGTAGCCTTCATCGATCCAGACGGGCTGGACCTTCATTTTTGCATAGGTCAGAATCTGTTTTATGTTGCAGATTCTGCATAAATTGGATTCGCCATAGACTTCCTTCACATCTTCAAAGCTTCTGTATTTAATTTTGACACATCTCCTTTTTCGTAAAAAATAGGGATATAGAAACCGCAAAATATTGTGATTTCCATATCCCTTTTACCAATTCACAATATTCATAATCATCCGGCCATAATGCCTTTCCTTAGAACTCCTGGAAACACAGGGCGGCGGGCTGAAAAACTCCGCCGCCCTGCGTTCGTAAAACAGGCAAAAGGCGGAAGCTGGCTTTCGCTCCTTTGCCCGGATAACCGCTGTATGACCGGCTTTTTTATCCGCAGAAGCAGATTTCTTTATTCCGCTTCATCAGAAATTTCAACGATTTCCGCGAAGTTGCCGTCCTTGTCCTCAAGCAGATCGAAGGTCATGGTGATGCTTGCAGGATCACCGGCGGAAGACTGGGAAAGAGAGAAGTTTCTCTGAGGCTGTGCCTTGTAGAAAATCATCTTGTAAGGCGTCAGCACCTCATTCTCGTCCTTTTCCACAGTATCCATGGTAATGTAGTAAGCCTTGGGAAGCTTGCTGTTGTTGATTGCGATGCGTTTTACGCCGCTTGCCTTTGTGGCAACATAACCAACCTCATATTCCTCGCCTGTTTTAATGTCGCCTTCCACAGCGGCGGTAAAGGTACCGTCTGCAAAGGTGCCAGCGATTTCTGTGCCTGCAAATTCCCCATTCTTGTATACAAATACGGAACCTGCCATGGCGTTGGCGGGAACCTTCAGGCTGCCGTCTGCATCTGCTTTCACCACAGCTTTTTCCGGATATGCGGCATCTGTTTCAATAACGCCGCCGGAAATCAGTGAATACAGCTCAAACGGATATACCTGTGCTTCAATGGTAATGGTTCCTTCGATCGGATTGGCAAAAGCAATCCTCTTCACACCCTTTGCCGTGGCGTACACGGATTCGCCGGTAAGCGCCTGCGTGGTTGTATTGGCTGTTTCAAAGAAGAGTACGGGCTTTCTGTCGAGGGAACGGATATCTACATCACAAACCTGTCTGTTGGCTTTATTAATATTGGGCATAGTAAACCTCCTGATAATTTAATAGGTGAAACAGTCCGGCGGTGCGGACCGAATGAAGTTACGGTTTGATGCATTCAAACCACTGCGTGAAATCAACCTTGTTGTCCTTGTTTCCCCATGCTGCAACGGACATTTTGAGCACATCAAAAATGGTGTTCTGCTGCATCCGGGCGAACAGGTCGTAAACCTGGTAAACGGTAAGATCCCATATGTTCAGTATGTTGATGGAGCTGTGGCAGGCCGAAATGGCTGAAATAATATTGGGAAGCTCCAGCTTGGGATCCGGTTTCGCGCTTTTTTCTTTTGCTTTCTTTCTCTTATTCAGTTTTTCAATTATTTTGGCAGCCGTCTTATTTTTGGCATCGGCGGCATCCATGGTGTTTACGGATACTGCGTTTAACTGCAGTATGATGCTTTCCAGCTCGGAAAGCTGCCGGGAATTTATGGTGCAGACAGGATCGGCGCTCTCGGCGCCGAAAATAAGAAATTCGTTCTCCTCCGGTGAATAGATGATCTTTTCACACAGAAAAAAGGAGAGAGCCTGGGTAAGCGGAACCACTATTTTTCTATCAAAGCCGAAAATATCCAGGCGGCCTGTCAGGGCGCGCTGTTCCTCCGTAAGACCGGCGTATTCGGCCCGTATGCTCAGAATCTGCTGCTTTTCTTTTTCCGTATAACCGGCAAAATAGCTGTCGCCCTGCAGCTCCATATTTTTGTAATAGGTGTCAATATCGAGAAGCAGCATGGACAGATACATATGATAGGTATTGAATTTATCGGGCAGCGCGTCGATTTCCCTGAGAGTGGGGGAGCGCACGCTGCACAGGTTCAGTTGGAGCGGGGAGGGGCTGATCAGAAGAGCATAGTCGAGAGTCAAAATTCTTATCCCTTCATTTTAAAGTCAGGCACGGTAAATACCAGCTGCCTGCCGTAAAACTGGTTTTCCAGCAGGTTATTTGTTACCGATTCCAGATGCAGCGGGCCGATACCGAACTGGTTGGAGGCACGCAGCTCCCGCTCAGCCATATCGGCGAGAATATCCGGTTTTGTTCCAAGATAATCCTCCTTCGCATACTGCATCTGCTCCAGACGGCAATAGGACCATACGATAATTTTCATATCCTTGATCATGCCTGTGGGAATCTGCGGAACATCCACCTCAAAGCAAAGACAGGCATTCATATCGGCCTGGGTATTTATATGGAGGTAAGGAAAAATCCGGGTATAAAGGAGGCTGTCCGCTTCGTCCTGGGTGTAGGAATCCTTTTCAAGCAAAAGACGGCAGATGTCAGGAGAGTTTATGAAGGTGGATATCAGCCTGGTTTTGTATAAACCGATATCGTTCAGGATTGATTTTTTCATAAAGTTATTTTCTCCTTCTGAGAAGAGTTCTGGTGGGAAGAAATGACGAGGGAACGGTAATATTTTTCATGCAGCCTCATAGCCTGCGCCGATTCCGTCATATAATAGGTGCGCCTGTGGCGGGCAACCGTATGGTGGATATCACCATACGGGCCCGGACGTAAACCATTTGAAACAAGATAGTTTCTTTCCTGTTTTGTAATTTTGAGGATCGTTAAAACCTTCTTTCTTCGTAAATTTTCCGGAAAAGGAAGAGGGGCCAGCCGCGGCGCCGTTTGGACAGCGCCGCGGCCGGCTAAGATGGGAACATAAGGGACGGCTTTGAAAGGGAGTGGGCCAAACTATATGGTAAGCTTAAAAGCCGGCAATAAGAGATTGGTTTCAAAAGAAATGGCCATTTCGTATCTGTTCTGCGCAGTTTGAAAGAGGCAGGAGTCTGCTTACTCTCTCATAATAAACACGCTAAATTATCTGGCCGGAGGCTTTAAAATACAGGGTTTTCCATTTTCCGTTCCGCAAAATTAATCAGCTGGTTTAAAATTCGATAAAAATGCCTCTTTGTTCTGCCGGTAGAGCGTATTCAGCATCCGCCTGCCGTATTTGATCCCGTATTTCCTTTTGCAGTTGGGATTGTTGTTTTCCTCTGAAATATCCATGGCAATTTCAATCAGGCGGTTGATGGTTTTAGGATTGCCGATCTTTATTTTTCCCATGGAGGAAAGGAAAGCATTGGTGGTTTCTTCGAATTCCACAAGGAAATCTTCATCTTCAAACCGGTTGTGGTTCATTTTAATGAAGCTGTCATAGGCGCTGACCAGCTGTTGGATTTTGCTGATCTGCCTGTCATTTGCCTTTCCCTCCAGATGTAGGACGAACTGTCTGGTGGGAAGGGCGTTTTCCTGGCTGGCGCCCTGGATTCTGTCCAGGCATTCCTGAAGCCAGTTCATGGGACAGACAAGCTTATGGTTGATCCGGTCATTGATTTTCATCTTTTTATCCCGGATTTCTTCATAAGGAATATCTTTGCCGTTTTTGGTGGCGGGGATTGTTTTTACATATTTCATAAATAACGGAAAATCCTTCCTCTCCTCATGAAGTCTGGGATTCATGCATTCCATGGCCCTGATGCGTTCGATTTCAGACAGGGCGTCCACCTCGTATTCCCGCTTGCAGCCGTCAATAATTACCTGGGCCAGCACAGACAGGATCACGAAGCTGTCATAAAGCTCGGGAGCGGGCGTGGTCCAGTAGTAGGTGAGGGCCAACTGGGCTAGATTGCTGGATTCCCCGATGCCGCGTCTGGACAGTGCGAACTTGTTGTCCATCCGGGCGTATTCCAGGGGCGTATTGCGATAGGTGACGCCGCTTTCCTTCAGCCGGTTTACGATGGTCGGGTATTGCTCATAGCAGATTCCCGCGTATTTTACGAAGGTGGGGTGATTGGTGACGAAGAAAAAATCGGAGTCATGGTCCAGGCCGTTTCCCCGGTCCTGGATATCTGTGCCGATGCAGTTCACTACGATGATATTGTCGCTGAAAGGGAAATATTTTTCCATTTCAGGACTGCGGCGGTTATGGAGGTAGCAGACGTTGTTCGGCGAATTATGGGGGGAACGGAAGGCGCAGAGGTATTCGCCGTCTGCAAATCTGCTGGTATAGCACTGCACCGTGCCCGTCTCCTGCATAAGCGTGGGATCTTTCTTCCAGTCGCCGCCTGCCGCATATAAAAGCAGCGCGTAGGGATTGCTGCAAATGGTAAGGTTATCTCCGTTGACCATCACCTTGCCGCTTCTTATTTTATTGACGTAGGCCCTGATAATCTGCCTCTTTTCGTAACGGTACCATTTGCTGTTGGCGAAGGCCGGGTTCTGGCGGTATAAATCCGCCATCATTTCATAATGGTTCACCTCATTGGCATTTTTCCGGAGAAAAATTTCGAATTCTCCATCGTCAGCTTTCAGCTTTTCTATGTATTCCATGCTGTACTGTGCGATTGCCTTAACATCCTCCCTGGTGCAGGGCAGGGTGTTGAGCATCTGGTAGCTTAACTGCTGTACGTCGCCCAGCTTGCTTTTGTGATCCGTTTTTACGATGCCGAAGAGAGAACCGTCGGCATTGACCCGGCCGCACCAGTAATGGTAGGCGTCCAGAGGGGAAGCGCCCATCAAGTCCGTGAATTTCAGCCATTTTACCGCGTTGTCGGTGGTGATGATTTTTATATCCTTTGCAAGATGCCACTCACCGAACATATCCTGTATCTTCCAGGTCTGATAGTCGATGCCCTTTTCCTCGCACCAGTCCTGCATAAATTGCCGGATCCGGCCCCTGAAGCCGCATGCTTTAAAAAAGTGATTGCGCAGAAGCGCCATGCCGTTGACCCAGGCGGGAAGACAGGAGTCCTCTATCAGGGCCATGCCGTCCCACATGGTGTTTTTTACCTCTGTCTCTTCGCGGGATACAATGCATCTTTTTTTTACGGCGGGTATTTTTTTGTATACCTTATTATATAGGGGATTTCCCTGCAAATCCAAAAGCCCTTTTTCCAGCGCGCGCTGCCTGGCCTTTTCCGTACCTTCTTCATCGATGACCCGCCGGGTTCCTTCGTATTCCTCCGCCCGCACCACATTGACCATGGTGGTAAAAAAGCTGTCCTGATCCTTTAAAATCAGGATATCCTCCACCGGGATGGAAAATGTGTCCAGGATGGTGCTCGTCGTGAGCGGGGCATAGGCGGACAGCTCCACGATTTTCGCATTTTCAAGGGGCATCCGCCCGCCAAGCCCCATAGTCATCCAGTCATAGGCGGCGTCATACAGCGTTTCATTGATAAACATGACCTGTCCCAGCTTGGCTTTTGCGCTGTTCCGGTAAAGCATCCTGTAATGGATGCGTTCCTCCCCTGTCATATTTCCCTGCCTGTCCCTGGCGGTATAGGTGACGGATACGCCGTCCCTGTAAAAAAGCTCCCGTATTTCATCCTTGCTTTTTTTACAGTATTTATGTTTGTTCTGGTTCACCTTTTCGATGATTTGGCGTAATTTTGCCCGGCCCTCCTCATCGGCTTCCCTGACAAGCAGGCTGCCCAGATGCTTTATCTCTTCCTCATAGGAACGGGAGCCGAAGTCAAAATCCAGGCAGATAATATCCCTCGTCAGCCTGTCCTTATACAGCTTCATGCCGTGGTTTTGCAGGAAAATCCGGAACAGACTGTGGTTCAGGACGCCGGTGGTATAGTCGTATCTGTCTCTGATGCCAAGATTATAGCCATACAGAGTTCCTGCTTTAATATTGAGAATTTTAATTCCTGTTTCGTTAATGATAATCACTCCTTCTGAAAAAAATTGACGGGTTGTGCGTGCCGGGATTTATCTGGTCTGCTCCCGGAAACGCCTGTGCGCGCCGGCTATTTTATCAATGGTGTAAGCGGCGGGACGTTCCGTGCTGAAATCAGAAAGCCGGATGCTGCCGGTGTATTCCCTGTGGAATTCTTCCCGCGTGGGAATGTGGGTGTCTCTGTAAGGCGGGTGGTATGCCGTCCTTCCGGCCTGGATGTGTTCTTTTAATATCCGTAATTTTATATCGCTCATGCTTTTGCCTCCTTTTGAAAAATGCATTTTCCGCGAGTAACGAGCCAAGTGGATGTACTTGTGCATCCGTTTGACGACTGCCGCGAGAGTCAAATATCCCGCCGTTCACGGCGGTGGGGTGACTTTTAGTGGGAACATACTTTATTTCTCCGTTTGAAAATAAAAGGAGCGGTTCACAGCAAGGGAGGCTGAACTGATACAGTTATGGAAAGAAGGAAAGGAAGTTACTGAGTCCTGTTAATGGGACACTGAATGTATTATCATATAGAATATAAAGGCGTATAAGAAACAGAGAACAGAACAAACGTTCGAACAAATATTGACAAGAACATATGTTCGATGTATACTCGAGCTATCAAAGCAATAAAAAAAGACCAATCCTCAAACGGTGTTGGCGCACCTCGGATTGGCCTTAAGCACTTATTACATAAGCCTTACCCAATGGGAAAAAAGCTTATGAAGTACAGCAGAAGCTATACATCTGCATTATTACATAATAAATGTTGTATAGTCAAGCGATTCTGCTGAATTTCCCAACTGGTTTTTTTGAAGCTGTCCCACAGGGACAGAACGGTTCTTTCCTAATGCATATGGAAGGAACCGCTCATATCAATGCGGTATCGCAGGCCTGCCTGCGATATGCGGGAGGTAAAAAATGGACAATGACAATTTATTAGAGGAGTATTATACGCAGAATGCAAGGAAGCTTCGGCGTATGGTAGACAGGATTTTACGCAGGTTCAGCGGTATATCGCAAAAGGATTATGATGATTTTTACTCCCTGGCCAATGAAGTGTTCACCGGTGCCTTGCGGCGTTTTGACGGAACACAGAGCTTTGAGGGTTTTTTATATGCCTGCCTTTTCAACAGAATCAAGACTGAATTTACGAAGAGAAACAGGGAAAAGAGAAAGACGGATACCCAGTCCGTTTCGCTGGATACGCCTGTTGGCGATGGGGAAAGCGTGCTGGGCGATATGCTGGAATCGGATTTTGATATGGAGGCCGAACTGGAAAAAAAGGAACCGGACTTACAGAATACATGGATAGGGCAGTTCCTGGAAGAGCTGTCCGGCGTCCAGAAGAAAATCGTACACATGAAGCTGGACGGGCTGACAAAGACAGACATTATGGAACAGCTTCATATCAATGAACATACCTATAGCAGCAATATGAAGAAAATAAAGAATTTTGACAGGAGCCGGGTCCTTCACAGACATAAGGAACCTGAGCTGGCAAACGTGCGGGAGGGAAAATTAATGAATAAAGTGATATCTCAGACAGCCGAGAAAAGCAAACCGAAAAATTACCAGGTGTATGCCATCATCCAGAGAATGTATGATTACTCAATCCGCCTGGATCATCCTTTGCAAAGGGAATCCGAACAGTGGAGCAACGTAATGAAAGGAAATCTGATTTCCGATATTTTACAGGATAATCCCATACCGCCCCTGGTTTTTGCGGAGCAGGTAATTGACGGGGTGGTCATCATCTGGGCGATTGACGGGAAACAGCGCTGCTCCAATGTGGAAAGCTTCCGGAGGAACGGCTTCCGCATCAGTAAAAATGTGGAAAGATATCAGATTAAATATCAGACGGCCGCAAGGGATCAGGAGGGGAACATCATTTTTGATGATAACGGGCTGCCCCGCTATGAGGTGAAGGAATGCGATATCCGGGGCAAATGCTATGCGGATCTGCCGGAAAAATTACAGCAGAATTTTAATGAATACAACTTTGAGGTGACGCAGTATTTAAATTGCAGCAATGAGGATATTGAATACCATATCAGGAGATATAACGCATCCAAGCCCATGTCGGTGGCGCAGAAGGGGATTACGCACCTGGGAGAGCAGTATGCAAGGATCGCAAAGGCCATAGCCGGGAAACCGTTTTTCAGGGATAAGGGAAATTACAGGATTTCGGAGTTTACAAACGGTACAATGGACAGGGTGATTACGGAAAGTGTGATGGCGATCAATTTTCCCGGGGACTGGAAGAAGAAAAATGAGGATATCTGCACATATTTAAAGGAAAATGCAAAAGTGATCCACTTCAACATTTTTGAGGAATATATAGACAGGCTGGATGAGGTAATAACGCAGGAAACAGCGGAAATGTTCAATTCCAGGGATTCCTTCCTGTGGTTCGGCCTGTTCCGACGTTTTACCAGGGCGGGAATGGAGGATGAATGCTTTATCCGGTTTATGAAGGAGTTCAAAGACAGGCTGCATGGCAGGAAGGTGGGCGGCGTTTCCTTCGATGACCTGAACGAAAAATCAACAAAGGATAAAAATATCGTACATCAGAAAATGAATCTGCTGGAATTGCTGATGGATGAATTTTTGCATATCACACGGGAGGAAACCGTGGAGAAGTTCGTAGTGAAGGACGCAAGGCTACAAAGCTTTATCGGAGAATTCAACCAAAGCGATATCGTGAAGGTAATCAGAGTGCAGCCGGAAAAGGAACGGATAAAGCTTGCGATCCAGTCGCTCATGGTGGTTTCCGGGAAAAAGGGCTTCTCCGACAGGGAGGTTCAGAAAATTCTGAGCGCAGGCGCCCCGGGAGAAGAAGAAATGGACGATACCCTGCTGTATCTGGCGGCCTTGAGTGACTGGACGCTGAATGTAAACAATAACTCCCGGCTTTTTGAACAGGGTAACCTGCCGGCACTGGTAGGGGTGGTTGCCTATGCCTACCGGAATGAAATTGATGACCGCACCTGTGAGGAATGGCTGGAAAAGTATGTGGAAAGTTTCGATACAGGCGGCGGAGTATGCGGGGGAATCATGGAACAGCTGCATAAAATGATTTCGGATTTGGAGCATTTTGCAGCGTATAAAAGGAGGCGGACGGCGTAGGCGCCGGTATTCGGCGGAATACATAGCGTTAGCGTGCATCCGGCCCATTGCGCAGGAATTTTGAATGGTTGGGGGCAGTTACAGTTTGGTCACAGGCTGAACGGGAACCTCCTGGAAAAGTATTCATGCGAAAAACCTTGACTCTCACGCAGCGTGATGATGTAGGATAGATATATGCATAAGCCGTATCACTTATCAGGCATTATGAATACAGACGGATGCCCGGACAGGATTGCGGTATTCAGGAGGGATTCAAATGAAAACAATAAGCCAGGTGGCCCAGCTGACAGGGGTGAGTGTCAGAACCTTGCAGTATTACGATGAAATTAATTTACTGAAGCCGGCGGCTGTTACCGATGCAGGCTACCGGATGTATGATGAAGCCGCCCTTGAACGGCTTCAGCAGATTCTGTTTTTCAGGGAACTGGATTTCCGGCTGAAGGAAATCAAAGAAATTATGGAAAATCCGGAGTATGACAAGCAGGAGGTATTCCGGAAACAGAAAAAAATGATCCGGGCAAAGAGGGACAGGCTGACCAGGCTGCTGAAGCTGTTGGATAAGCTGGAAAAGGGGGAAGACTGCATGAGCTTTGACGCATTTGATTTGACCGAATATTTCGAACTGATGGAGAATTTTAAGCAGCAAAATGAAGAGGAAGTAATCAGGGTATGGGGAAGTGTAGAAAACTATGAAAGGCTAATAAATAAGGTAAAAGCGGATGAACAGAGGGTGGGTGAGCTTGCCGTCAAATATTATGGCAGCACCGAAAATTATACCAGGGTGATTGAGGAAGGGCTGAATAAAATCCCGGATATCATAAACGATGCCTGGACACAGAAAACCAATGCGCTTTACAGGAAGCTTACCGGGGATTTAACCCGGGATGCCAGATCCGAAGAGGTACAGGCCATTGTCAGGGAGTTGATGGAGCATACGCAGGGACGGGTGAATAAACAGGGCTGGAAGAAGCTTGTTGAAAGCGGATTTTACACGGGACATGGAATTAAGGAAGAAAATGATGCGCTTTATGGGGCGGGAGCTTCCGAGTTTATGGAAGCGGCCATGAAGGAATATTTTTCTCATATCAGCCCGGAAGAACTGGCAGACGAAGCGGGCGGACCGGAAAAATGAAAGACTGAAAAATAACCGGTTTATCCTTTACGAAGCATGCGTCCGGAAGTACAATAGATAAAAATGCCGCTTTAAATACGGACACAGGGGGACAGAGGATGAAAGCCAATATTATAGCCGTTTTTGATAAAGAGAAGGAAAAGGTCCTTGTATGCAGAAGAAGGAAAAATCCTTATAAAGGCCTGCTGAATTTTGTGGGCGGCAAGATTGAAAAGGAAGAGGACGGCCTGACGGCAGCCTACAGGGAACTGTGGGAAGAAACCGGCATTACTGACGCGGATATAGAGCTGACGCATCTGATGGACTTTAACTATCTGGTGTTTGATAACTGGCTGGAGGTCTATTTCGGCCGGCTGAATAAGGATTTTACCGTCAGAGGAGAGGAAAACGAGCTGCTTTGGATAGATATTTCTTCAGATTTCTTTGATGTGACACAGTTTGCGGGCAGAGGGAATATGGGGCATATCATGGAACTGATTAAGGAATATGAGAGTGATTTACCGGATGAAGAAAAATACTGAAGTGTATCGATTTCTTATGAAAATTTAGCTGCATGAATTATTACGCTTGGAGGGGGATTGGGATGGAGGCTGTATTGATTTTTATTGATGGAACCATATGCGATATGAGGCACAGAATACCAGCTATGGGGACGGAAAAATTTTTCTCGGAGGAAAACCTGGCCAAAGACAAACCTACGCAAGGCAGTGTGGAGTGTCTGAATGAACTTGCTGAAGTATATGAGCTGGTTTATATAGGAGCCAGACCGGATATTTATACAGATGCTACACATAAATGGCTGCTTGATGCCGGTTTCCCGGAGGGAAAGGTATATTTGGGAAGCAGCCAGCAGGAGCGGCTGGATATTGTCAAAGAACTGAAAAAACGTTTTGTATTCCGGGCCGGAATCGGGGATCGGTGGGATGACAATGAACTGCATCTTGAATTAGGTTGCCAAAGCTTTATTTTAAAGGAATGGAGTCCTGACTGGGATGTGGTAAGAAAACACCTGGAAATGAAACTGGCACCTCGTGTCAGATATTCCCAGTTCAACGCGGAGGATATCAAAAAAGAACTTTTGCAGCGCTATGAGCTGGAACAGCCTCTCAACTGCCGGTTCTATGATTTTGGCATGAATGACATTTATCTGATAAGAGCAGGAAATACAAATTATTACCTGCGTATTTCCCTGGCGGGGATTCATCAGAGAATAGATTATCTGGAAGAAATGAATATAATAAAGACGCTGGCAGAAAGGGGGATCCGGGCCGCAGTACCGGTAAAAATGGCGCATGCTGCCGGTTCTGACAATCCTTTTGTATGGGAACTTGCGGCACCGGAGGGCATCAGATACGCAGCATTGTTTACGGAAGCTCCGAAGCAGCCGTCCGAAGATAACGAAAGCTGTGCTTTTCATTTGGGACGAATGCTGGCAATGCTGCACCGGACTGCGGATGAGGAGAACTTCCGTGTTTCCAGGGAACCTATTGATATGATGCAGCTGGCGGAAAAACCTCTGGCCGGTATCCGGCCCTATCTGGAAAATCGTCCGGCCGATTACAGATGCCTGAAGGAAGGCGCGGCAAAGCTGAAGATTTTTATCAAGGACAGACTTTCGGAAGCTTCACCGGAATATGGTTTCTGTCATGGAGATCTCCACAGCGGTAATGTATTTTTCGAAGGAGTTGATCCTACGATCTTCGATTTTGATTGTATGGGCTATGGATGGAGGGCATATGACATCTGTGTTTATGCGTGGGATGAGAGCTTTCAGAATGAAAAGTTTATGGAAGGGAATACATGGAAAAAATATTTGGAGGGCTATGAATCTGTAAGACCCCTCAGCAGGGAAGAAAAAGAGGCCATCCCCGCATTTGCAGCCCTGAGAGAGCTGTGGATGATTGGGCTGCATGCAGAAGTAATGGAGAAAAATGCGGGGTGCTGCTGGCATCAGGATGATTATTTTGATTATCAGCTTAAGGTTTTCAGGCAGTGGTTGAACCGGTGCGGCCTGTTAAGTGAGTAAGCTCCGCCAGCCAGGTTCAACTGCTTCTGCACATTTATGAAGCGAATTTCAATGGGAACCGCCATGTATGAGCTCCCTGCTTCCGGGAATTTAGTCGTCGTGTGTTTCCGGCACGTTTGGATTTGTATCCGTATAATTTACCGTGGTAAACATTCCGCCCAGAGTGGGAACTCCGTTGTTGGTCACGTGGTGTGGCATATGGCAGTGCATAGGCCATACGCCCGGATTGTCGGCGATGAATTCCACATCCCAGGTTTCGCCCGAGGCGACAAGAATTGTATTTTTGCATATCTGAGCTCCCGGCTGGATGGGAAAGCCGTCTGCGCCGGTAACTCTGAACTGATGGCCATGCAGATGAATAGGGTGGTGATGCATCTGGATGTTTCCGAAACGTATCTTTACCTTGTCACCGCAGTTCACCTGTAAAGGCAGTGTCTGGGGATAGCTTTTTCCGTTGATGGTAAAAAAATTGAACATCGGCTTCACGAAATTCAGCGGATATGTACCTGGTGTGAGATCGCCCCAGGGCAGAACGTTGACTGCCCATTCCTGAAGAATGCACAGATAGTCTTTATCGGGAGCGTCAAACGTCCGGCACGGATTTTCCACAATCAGGCCGCCAAACAGCCCCGCATTATCCTGGATGGGAACCTCTACATGAGAATGATACATATAAGTGCCCGGAGGATTACAGATAGTAAAGGAGTAATCAAAATATTCCCCCGGATAAATATAGGGGGAAGGTTCCAGCGGAGGCACCCCGTCCATGAGGTTGGGAACCTCCAGGCCGTGCCAGTGGACGCTGGTGCGGTGCGGCAGATGATTGGTAACGCGTATGGTCACTTTATCTCCTGGAAAAACATGAATCGTAGGGCCGGGGGTGGAACCGTTATAGCCCCACGCCCGGATGACAATGCCATCCACAAGCTCCCACAAAATTTCCTCTGCTGTCAGTTCAAAAAATTTTCTCCCGTTTACAATGGTATAAGGCAAGTCCTGAATTCCTGGTGTGATTACCATAAAAATATCCTTTTCCCTGGTTTGGCAACTGTTCAGTACCCTCTCAGCTACTGCTAAAATACAGTCGCCTGGTTTGTAACAATATATTACTTCTTTTGAAAAATATGTTATATATCAAATAAGGTGCTCCTGTCTGGACGGAGAAGTATTTTTCCTGGAAAGAAAACAGAGCAAGAACGGAACAGCTGAAAACAGAACGGCCTGCTATACTTAACTTACCGTACGGAAAGGAGCAGGAACTTGGAAAACAAAGAGATGCTGCAGCATATTCTGCGGTATATTGATGAAAATATACGCGAAGAACTGTCCGTATCGATATTGGCGGAGGAAGCGGGATATTCGCCGTTTCATTTCAGCCGTATCTTTACGAAAACGGCCGGTATGCCGGCTATGAGTTATGTTACCAGGCGGAGACTGCAATATGCCCGCTACGATTTGTCACAGGGAAAGAAAGCGGTGGATGCCGCAGTGGAATATGGTTTTGAGACACATGCCGGATTTACAAAAGCATTCAAAAGATGTTTTGGTTATCCGCCGTCCTTCTGCTTCCTGCGCGCCGGCATTACGCCGCCCTGTGAAAAGGATCAGGAATATTTTTTATCCGGAGAGGAAAAAGGAGAAAAGAAAATGAATCCACATATTTATGAATTTACGCCGTTTTCTGTCATTGGTTATCCGCAGAGACAAAGAAAATCCAATGTGAAGAGGACTGCCGATATCCCGGCCTACTGGGACAGTCTGAAAATGGACAGCGCCGCGCTGCTTACCAAGCTGCATGATACCTTCACGGCGTCTAAACATTTTGAGATCAGCATGTGCTATGACATTGATACGGAAAACGGGGAATTTACATACCTGTTAGGAAGAGGTATTGATAATCCCGCCGATTATGAAAAAATGGAACCGGATATGACAAGAGTGGACATCCAGGGAGGACTGTATGCTGTCTTTTCCACGCCGCCTGCGGAGGATTACCTGGTTGCGATTCAGGATACCTGGCATGAAATCCTCACGGACTGGCTGCCTGGCTCTGAGTTCGAATTTGACGATACACGCTATGATTTTGAGTACTATGACCACAGAGATCATGGCTGGTATTTCGGAGGAAAGGTACAGATGGATATCTGCATTCCCATTCGCCTGAAAGAAAAATAAATTCCATAAAATATATTCCGGAAAATAAATACCGAAAAATAAATTTCGGTAAAAAAATCCTGACAATCAGCTCTTCCCGAAGGCGATATATGAAACTTCCCGTCCTTATGCTTTCTGAATAAAAAAAGATGAGCACAAATAATACTGCCGGATGTGGTAGATTAACGGTAAGGCTGCAAAATAGAACAGCTTGAGGAATGAGAATGGAATGGCTTGCTGCTGCAGCAGACGGAAAAAGTGAAGTAAAATACGATGTGGAATAATAAGCGGGAGTAAGTGCAGGATAGGATGTGTGATGATAAGCGTGATGAGATGCAGGATAAGATGTGTGATGATAAGCGTGATGAGGTTCAGGATAAGATGTGTGATGATAAGCGTGATGAGGTTCAGGATAAGATGCAGGGTGATAAGCGGGATGAGATACGGGATAAAATGCAAAATGAAATACAGTCAGTGCTGACAAACTGGGACGTGTTGGGAACAGCAAAGCAGATTTATTCAACAGCCTGGGCCATATCGGATGAATATGTACTGAAGACATACGATAATTTGGAGCAGCTGAAAAAAAACGGCCGTATGCAGATGCTGCTCTGCCGGATGGGTATTCCCGCAGCAGAGATTATTCAAACGCGCAGAGGGGAAATCTATGCAGCTGAGGGCAGCAGGTATTATATGCTGTCCAGAAAGCTGCCCGGCAGCAATGCTGCGGATATTACAGCGGATGGAATGGCTGAGAAAATGGGGGAGGTTTTGGGCAGCCTGCATCAGGCCTTCAGTAAATGTGAGGAAATCCTGTATACGCAGTCTGAGCCTACAGACGAAACAATCAGCTTCCCTGACTGCAGCCTGCTGGAGGAAATGAACGGCTGGGTAAAGGAAAGCCTGTACCGGGAACATTGGATGGATGAAAAAAACTTCTGTAAAGCGGTACAAAAACTGGCGGAACACTATGAGGAGCTTCCCAGGCAGCTGATTCACAGAGATGTGCATCTGGGCAATTTCCTGTTCGATCAAGGGACGTTTTCCGGGTATATTGATTTTGATCTGAGCCAGAGAAATATCCGCGTTTTTGACCTGTGCTATTTTCTGGCAGGACTGCTTGCCGCCCAGGTAGGAAATGGTATGGAGGAGATACAATGGTATGATGTAATCAGCAGAACGACAGCCGGATATGAAAGCCGTATTCCCCTGACCGCAGCGGAAAAGCAGGCGGTTCCGTATGTAATGGAAAATATTGAGCTGTTGTTTGCCGCCTATTTTAATGAACCGGAAACGAAACATTTCAGGGAAAATGCGCTTGAACTGTTCTGGTTTATTTTTAAAAGAGAGGAACAGATTTGGTCAGCGCTGTATAGTTAAGAGCTGTGCTGTACAGGAAAAGAAGAATGACAGCCGGAGGAGGCGGAAAAAGTGAAATTGACAGAGAAAAAGGATTTACTGGTAAATGCAGTAAGTACGATGAAAAGTGTGGAAGCGATCGGACAGACAGGGAATATGACAGAAATTCCGGTTCCTGGGCAAGGGGATTTTGACCTGTTCGTTCTATGCGGAGTAATTCCTGATTATGAAGAGAGACAAAGCTGCTATGCCGGTCAGAGGCAGCTTTATACGGAATGCAACATGGAGGTATGCAGGGAAGATGTTCACTGGGGGACCGGAGATATTCTTCTGGTAGACGGCGTGGAAACCATGTTTATGTATTTCACAGTGGATAGCATGAAGGAGTACCTGGAAACTGTCGCCAGCGGACAAAGGCTGGAGCCGGAAGGAGAATTTTATCCGTTGGGGCGGCTTGCTACGATGCGCAGCATCCATATTTTATATGACAGGAACGGAATAATGAAGGAAATGCAGGAGAACCTGAAAGAATATCCCGGACAGCTTCGGCAGAAAATTATTAAGAACCATTTTCCCGCAATCTGGGATGGAGAAAGCATCGACAGAGCAATCCTGCGAGGCGATGTTATTTTTAACCATCGTGTGTTTCAGGCATCGCTGGATCATTACATGCAGACGCTGTATGCGCTGAACCGTACCTATTTTCCCAGCTGGAAGCGGGCGGAGCAGTATATTGCCTCTTTCCGGATAAAGCCGGAAAACTGCTATGAAAGGATAAGAAAGGCGATAAAACTTTCCGCAGAACCGGAAACGATAGAAGCCTGCTATGAAGTGTGGAGGAAGCTGGTGGAGGAGCTGGAAAAACTTGTGGAGGAGAACTTAGTCATAGAAGAATAGCGCTCTGGCGCCCTGCTCCGAAAGGTTTCAGGGTAATATTTTCCGGCTGGGCAGAATCCATGATGCAGGTTATAATAAATGAGTCCGGTGCACTGTTACTAAAAAGCTCTCCGTTTCTATATGGAAAAAGAGAGGAGGGAAGTGCAAAGAACCGATAAAATAAATTGTGGCAAATACTATATAACGATATAACTAAAGGAGCGCACATGGATTGGATTGAACGGCTGAATAAAGCCATGGAATACCTGGAAGAGCATATGACGGAAGAAATTTCCTACGAAAAGGCGGCGCGTATCGCATGTTGTTCCACCTATCATTTTCAGAGGATGTTTGCCTATATGGCAAACGTGCCACTTTCCGAATATATCCGCCGCAGGAGGATGTCTCTGGCTGCTGAGGATTTGCAGAGTTCAGATGAGAAGATTGTGGATATCGCCTTAAAATACGGCTATGCTTCTCCTACAGCCTTCAACCGTGCTTTCCAGGGAGTACACAGTGTAGCGCCGTCTCTGGTGAAAAAAGGCAATGTCTCTGTAAAGGCCTATCCGCCTATCAGCTTTACCATAACGATAAAAGGAGCGGTCGGGCTGGATTACCGGATAGAAGAAAAGAAGGCCTTCCGGGTTATCGGTGTATGCAGCCCACTGCAGGCTGAAGTGGAAAAGAATTTTGCCGTAGTCCCACAGCTATGGCAGCAGGCGGGATCGGACGGCAGCCTTTATAAACTGGCCGGGATGATGGACGGTGAACCCAAAGGCATTTTGGGAGTGAGCGCCTGTAATGACGAAGAAGAGTGGAAGTATCTTATCTGTGTATCCAGCACTCTTCCTTTACCGGAAGGGTGGGAGGAGTATCTGGTGGAAGCATATACTTGGGCTGTTTTTACCGGCACAGGTTCCTGCCCGCAGGCGATCCAGCAGCTTGAACAGAGAATTGTGACGGAATGGCTGCCCGCTTCCGGCTATGAATATGCAGACGGCCCTGATATCGAGGTATATCTGACTCCGGATATGCAGAATTCCAGTTTTGAGGTGTGGATACCAATAAACAGAAAACGGCAGTAACGGACTGCAGACGAACTGTAAAAAGAGAGTGAAAACACATGAGGCTTTCACTCTCCCTGATTATATAGTAGTTTTACTAAAACGTCTGCAATGTGGATGGGTTCACAGCTGCTTTAGTTTCTTATAAAAATTCCAATGGAATGATAAACTTAATAAATACCCTATGCATTGCTTCTAACAATTTCTCATAAAAATATTATCAGTATCACCGCCGTAATTTATCAGAACATCAATTTTTTGAAAACCGTATTTCTCATATAAACCAGTGATGCCTGAGGGTATATACACTCTGGTAAAGCCCACTTCTTTTGCATAGCCTGCCGCACATTCAATTAGCTGCCGGCTGATCCGGTTCCCTCTGAAATCTTCATCGACAAACATTGAGCTTATCCATGGTGAGTATCTGTTTTCGGGATAATAATCTGTTTTCAGAAATGTGCAGAAGCCTATAATTTGACCATTCTGTTTTGCGCAGAATACACTTTCCCAATCGATAAAAAGGTCTTTCTTCATCATCTCGGCAAGATGGACGCCGGCGGCTTCCCAGCTACAATTTTCTGCAAAGCAGATAAGCTTGTCCCAGTCATCGCAATCTTTTGTTACCCGAAGTATTTCTAGCGTATTCATTTGTGCCTCCTTATTTGTATAAAAATAAAACCTGCTTGTATAAACAGGCTTTCCCCTTTTGCTGTTGTCTTCCAGTCAGCTATTTCAAGCGATTATCACTATACAAAAAATGGCACCTCATTTATGCTCCTCCCGGAAAATCTGATATAAATTCCAATATATTTTCAGCTTATCATGCTCCTAAGCAGCCGTCAAGAATTGCCTGTCTGGAGGAACGGCAAAGGAGGAAGCTTGCCATACTGCGCAGGCTGCCGATATGGAGCCTGACCGTGACCGATCTGATAAATGACTGAGGCAGGGCGAAGGAAATAATCAGAAGCTATGTGGAAACGAGAGGACTGTGGAAATAGATAAAGACATAGGTCTATTGAAATAAGAAAGCCGGAGGTGAAAATTTTTTATCCGCCTTTTTAATCTGACATACTGTTGTCATATTATGTGTGCTAGGATGAATACATCAAAAGACGAAAGGAGTCAGATATGGAAGAAAGATTTTGCCAGAGCTGCGGAATGCCTATGGGGGATACCGATGAATTATACGGAACGGAGGCAGACGGCAGCAAGAGTACAGACTATTGCTCCTATTGCTATGCGGACGGCGCATTTACATCGGAATGTACGATGGATGAAATGATTGAAGGTTGCATCCCTCCCATGCTGGAATCAAATCCCGAATTAAAGGAAGAGGATGCACGCAGTATGATGCAGCAGTGGTTCCCTGTCCTGAAACGGTGGAAGAACAACTGAATATGAAAAAACAGGGAGCGCGTCAGCATTACAGGTTAAGCTGAGTTCAATGCAGTGCCGACAGACTCCCTTTCTGTCATACCGGAACATTTATTTCTTCTTTTCCCTGATAGGAATCCATATTTCACTGCTGTAATCATAAGAATGGGTATCTCCCATTGTGTACATTTCCACATTAAAACCGCTCGCAAACTCATACCGGGAGTTCCCCGGCAGCCATTCATTGAAAATACGCGAATTCACCGCCTGAAGTGAGCCGGGCATCGGCCCTGTACACCGGAATTTTGCTATAGTGCAGCCCGGCAGCAGGGCTTGTGTCATACCCTCCGGAAGCTCCCCTCCCCTGTAATCGCCCGCGATAATATAACGGAAATCCCTGCTGTTACCAGGGATTTCGATACAGATGCCGTACTTTCCGATACAGCAGTCCCTGACCTGGGCCGGCGCATTTTTATTGCAGTATTTCTGCTTGAAGCTGTTCCAGAAGGACGGTATTTCATCATATGCGCTGTCGAAGGAGAAGATCCGCTCCAGACCGATTACCGGCAGCGGATCCATTTTTTCCATTGTATAATTCAGATTACTTCCGCCTTCCACCGTGATTTTTATATGAAGCGGCTGAAAAACCTGAAGTTTGTCAGGATTTTTTTTCAGCTGCATGGGAGCCGCCCCATGAAAACGGCTGAAGGCTTTTGTGAAGCTTTCAGGAGTTTCATAACCGTATTTGTAAGCCAGGTCAATGATCCTGTCATTTCCGGCCAGCACATCCAGCGCGGCAAGATACAGCCGTCTGCTGCGAAGATAAGCGCCGATAGTCATTCCGGTTATGATTTTAAAGCCCTTCTGGAAATAAAAGGGGGACAGGTTTATATGAGCGGCTATATCCTCTGCTGTAATATTTTCCATCAGATGAGCTTCCATATAATTTACAGCTTCCTTCATTGCTTCCAGCCATTCCATACCGTCAGTCCTTTCTTTCGTGCAACGCACATTTCTACTTAAAGTTCCATCTATTATACATGATGGCAGATTAAGTTGCCTGTCTTTTCCTGCCCATTTCTGTCCGCTCCATTTTGGCCGAATGCAGGGCAGACAGGAGAATATCGTTATTATACCACGCTCCGGGCTCTGGTTATTTAGAACGCTTTATATAAATAATAAAATGGCGCAGGAAAATCTTTTGAAATTATAATAGCATAGATGGGAACAGAAGGGAGATGTTATTTTAAGCTAGAAGTTGATGAAAACCGTGTAAAAAACGAACTGCCCCGTTGCAGACTGGCTTCGGCGCCGGATGTCAGACGGGGCTGGCTTTTTTCCATCGGTATAGTATAATGAAAATGCAGAGATAAAAACACAGCCCGGTAGGTAGTCCGGGCGCAGCGGACAATATTTGTGAAAGCGCTGTCAGTAACCCTCCCTCCTTGGGTCGTCCGTTCTTTGTTCATAAATATATTTAAGGAGGATTCTTTTATGGACAGAGCATCGGAAGAAGCAGGACAGCAGGCAGTTTTGAGGGTGTTTTTTGAAGACCCGTTCTGGGTGGGGGTGTTTGAGCGCACTTCACAGGGAAGGGTATCCGTTTCAAAGATTACCTTTGGCCCGGAGCCTAAGGATTATGAGGTATGGGATTTCCTTCTCAGGAATTATTCAAAGCTGTGTTTCAGTCCTTCGGTGGAAGCTGTGGTAAAAGAAACGGGTCAAAATCCCAAAAGGATGCGGCGGCAGGCGTGCAGGGAACTGCGGCAGCCGGGCATCGGAACCAAATCCCAATTGGCGCTGAAGCTGCAGCAGGAGGAACGGAAAACGCAGCGCAGAACGGTGAGCCGCAGGCAGCGGGAAGCCGAAAAGCAGCGGTTGTTTGACTTGAAGCAGCAGAAACGGAAGGAAAAACATAAGGGAAGATAGGAAAGGATAGGAAAAGAGACGGCCGCCGGGAGTTTCACCGTAAAGCGGCCGCCTCTTTGCTTATTTTGGATTCATTTGATTTGAATTCATTTGTCCGTTACCTCTGATTTCATTTTATTTTAAGAGGGGAATGAGGAAATTTTTTACCGGCGGCGCCCATGTAATCTTCTTTCCTGCAAATCCTCCATTTTACTTGAATTATATAGCGATGGGCCATATACTGGAATAAGAAATAACAAAAAAGGAGCGGTCAGGATGCAGAAAATTTTTATCCGCTATATGAGTGCCGTGGTTATTGTCGCCCTTCTGGCTATTTTGGCGATGAACTGGGGACTGCAGGAATTCAACGCCCGGAACCGGATGATGGAGAATTCCGAAATGAAGCTGGATCAAATCGTGCAGACGCTGGAAAATAATGAGGTGGAGCTTCAGAATCTGAAGGACAGTCTCAGCGAAGATTACCTGACCCGCGCCTATGCGTTTGCCTATATCATAGAGCAGAATCCGGAGGTGCTTGGCAGCCAGTCCGAACTGGAGAGGATTGCCCGGCTGCTTAACGTGGATGAACTGCATGTTATTGATGAAAACGGCATCCTGTTTGCAGGAAGCGTTCCGTTGTATTTTGGTATGGATTTTCATGATACGGATCAGACAAGAGAATTCCTGCCCATTCTGGAGGAGCCGGACTCTTACCTGGTCCAGGATATCCGTCCCAACGGCTATGAGCAGAAGGTCTTTCAGTATATCGGCGTGGCTAGAAAGGATCAGAAGGGGATTGTGCAGGTGGGGATGGCTCCTACCAGAATGCTGGAGGCTCAAAAGAGAAACCAGCTGGAGTATATATTGTCGCGTATGCCCCTGGATTCAGGGACTATGCTTTTTACGGTGGATAAGGATACGCAGAAGGTTCTGATTTACTATAATGAACGGATGGATGAGTATGACCTTTCAGAGTTCGGTGCCACGCCGGATGCGCTTGCCGGTCTGTCAAGCGGTGTATTTATGGAGGAGGGCGGCCAGAGAATATTTTATGTAACCAGGGAATATGGAAATATTCTGCTTGGTATGGGGAAAACGTCGAAGGCGCTTTATAAGGATCGGAACCTGCAGCTGTTTTTGACCATGGCCTTTCTCATATTTGCATGCCTTATCATGATATCTGTAATCAACTGGCTGCTGAAAATAAAGATCGTAAACGGAATCCACCGCATCACCGATGATCTTTCCAAAATCACGGAGGGCAGACTGGATACGGTGGTAAATGTGGACAATAATCCGGAGTTCAGGCTGCTGAGCCAAGGGATTAATAAAATGGTGCAGGGAATACTGAACGCCACCGTGCGGGTATCCCAGGTAATTGATGTGGTGGATATGCCTATCGGCGTTTTTGAATACGGAAAGGATAGCCGGGAGGTGATGGCCACCGACAGGCTGCGCCTGGTTCTTGGCTGGACGGAGGAAGAGGGCAAAAAACTGTATCAGGATAAGGAGAACTTCGAAAAACGTCTCCGGGAAATTCTGTGCAGGCCGGCAGCAGGGGAAAAGAATGTGTATCAGGTTTCGGAGAAGCCTGAAAAATGGGTCAGGCTTCAGATGAATTCAGATGAAAACGGAACCTTCGGTATTGCCGCGGATGTGACAAAGGATATGCAGGAAAAGTGGAAAATCCAGCATGAAAGGGATTATGATTCCCTGACGGGCCTGTGTAATATTGATACCTTCAAAAAAGAGGTTTCTCTTGTGCTGGAGCAGGGAAATCCCGGTGCGGCGGCCATGGTAATGATGGATCTGGATAATTTCAAGGGAATTAATGATCGTTATGGCCACGACTGGGGCGATGAATATCTGAGGCGCTGCGCCCGCATCCTGGAAAAAAGCAATGGGGAACGGGGCATAGCGGCCAGAAGGTCGGGAGATGAATTCTGCCTGTTTCTGCATCATTTTTCTTCCAGGGAGGAAATCGCCAATTATATGGAAGAACTGTACGGGGAAATCCGTGCCGGAGAAATCACTTTCCCTGACGGAAGCACCGGCTTCCTGCGAATCTCCTCAGGGCTGGCCTGGTACGGGGAATCGCTTAGCAGCGGCAGCATGCTGCTGCGTGCGGCGGATTATGCGCTGTATGATGCAAAGAACAATGGAAAAGGAATATGGAAGCAGTATTCTCTGTGAGATACAGGAAAACTGAAGAAAGTAAGCCGCAGGAAATCGGGAATTTCCTGCGGCTTTTATTTCCGCGGCTTACCCCGGCCGCGGCCTTGTTGCACTTTTACTTAACTGTATTAAAACGGTACAGATACTTTTTATCAGTAGCTGTTACCATTATTTGCTGCTGATTTCACTGTGCAGCTCCTGAATGGATTTTACTTCCCCGTTGCCGTGTTCCTTCACATACTTGATTCCCTTTGCGGTAGCGCGTGCGGCGGCAATGGTGGTCATGTAAGGAATTTTTGCTTTGATGGCGGCTTTCCTTAAATAGCTGTCGTCATGCATGCTTTCCTTGCCGACAGGAGAGTTTACAACCAGCTGTATTTTACCGTTGGTAATGAGGTCGAGGATATTCGGCCTGCCCTCATAGAGCTTGTTAACCCTTTCCGCTTCAATGCCTGCTTCTCTGATGAGATTGCAGGTATTTTCCGTTGCGATGATTTTAAAGCCTGCTTCAGCAAATGCCTTTGCCACCTCAACCACCTCGGCCTTGTCCTTTCTGTTTACGGAAATCAGAACGGTGCCTTCCAGGGGAAGACGGGACTGGGTTGCTTCCTGCGCTTTATAGAACGCTTCTCCATAGTAGGTGGACAGACCTAAAACTTCGCCGGTGGAGCGCATTTCCGGTCCGAGAACCGGATCGACCTCCGGGAACATATTGAAGGGGAATACCGCTTCCTTTACACCGTAGTAAGGGATATGCTGCTCCTTCAATCCGGAAATGGGGGAGGGCTTGCCGGTAAGCTCTGCAGTGATGATATCAATGGCAAGGGGCACCATACGGATATTGCATACCTTGGATACTAACGGCACGGTACGGGATGCGCGGGGATTGGCCTCCAGCACATAAACTCTGCCGTTTTCGATGGCATACTGCATGTTCATCAGGCCTTTTACATGCATTTCTTCCGCAATCCTTCTTGTATAATCCTTGATTGTTTTCACATTTTCCTCGGAAATGTGTACGGAAGGGATAATGCAGGCAGAGTCTCCGGAATGCACGCCTGCCAGCTCAATATGCTCCATAACCGCAGGAACAAAGGCATGTGTCCCGTCGCTGATGGCATCCGCTTCACATTCCATGGCATGATTCAGGAAACGGTCGATGAGGATGGGGCGGTCGGGAGTAACGCCGACTGCGGCCTTCATATAGCCCGCCATGCTTTCATCATCGTAAACCACTTCCATACCGCGTCCACCTAAAACATAGGAAGGGCGGACCATTACAGGATAGCCAATCCGGTTTGCAATCTCAAGCGCTTCTTCCACGGTGGTTGCCATTCCTGATTCCGGCATGGGGATTTCCAGTTTTTCCATCATGGCGCGGAACAGGTCGCGATCCTCTGCCAGATCGATAACGGAAGGGGAGGTGCCGAGAATTTTCACACCGTTCTTTTCCAGTTCATTTGCAAGATTCAGAGGCGTCTGTCCGCCGAACTGTGCGATAACGCCCACCGGTTTTTCTTTTTTATAGATACTCAGTACATCCTCCAGGGTCAGCGGTTCAAAATACAGCTTGTCGGAGGTGTCGTAGTCGGTGGAAACAGTTTCAGGGTTACAGTTAACGATGATAGTTTCAAAGCCCAGCTTTTTCAGGGCCAGTGAGGCATGAACGCAGCAGTAGTCGAATTCGATGCCCTGTCCGATACGGTTGGGGCCGCCGCCGAGAATCATAACCTTGGGCTTGTCGTTGGAGATGGGATTCTTATCCTCCGCGTTGTAGGTGGAGTAGTAGTAGGCGCTGTCGGCAGTGCCGCTTACATGGACACCTTCCCAGGCTTCCTCCACACCCAGCGCAATACGGCGGTTCCGGATATCGTCTTCCGGGATTTCAAGGATCTGGCTTAAGTATTTGTCGGAGAAGCCATCCTTCTTTGCAGCAATCAGGCGGTCATCGGCAGGAAGGCTGCCTTTATGGGCGGCGAGCGTCTCTTCTTCTTCCACCAGTTCCTTCATCTGCTGTATAAAGTAGGTTTTTACCTTGGTAATGTCATGGATTTCATCAATGGTGGCACCCTTGCGGAGCGCTTCATACATGATAAAATGACGTTCACTGGAGGGCGTAATCAGCATGGAGAGGAGCTGTTCCTTTGTTTTGCTGTCAAAATCCTTCGCATGGCCCAGGCCGTAGCGGCCGGTTTCCAGGCTGCGGATGGCTTTCTGGAAGGCTTCCTTGTAGTTCTTGCCGATGCTCATGACTTCGCCTACCGCACGCATCTGCGTACCCAGCTTGTCTTCCACGCCTTTGAATTTTTCAAAGGCCCAGCGGGCGAACTTGATTACCACATAGTCTCCGTCAGGCACATATTTGTCCAGAGTCCCGTATTTTCCGCAGGGGATGTCCTTCAGGGTGAGGCCGCAGGCCAGCATGGCGGAAACGAGGGCGATAGGGAAGCCGGTAGCCTTGGAAGCCAGAGCGGAGGAACGGGAGGTACGGGGATTGATTTCGATAACAACGATGCGGTCGGTTTCCGGATCATGGGCAAACTGTACGTTGGTGCCGCCGATAACCTGAACGCTTTCAACGATTTTATAAGCCTGCTCCTGCAGACGCTTCTGACATTCCTCAGAAATGGTGAGCATAGGGGCGGAACAGAAAGAATCGCCGGTATGCACGCCGAGGGGATCGATATTCTCAATAAAGCAGACGGTGATCATGTTGTTTTCACAGTCCCTGACAATTTCCAGCTCCAGCTCTTCCCAGCCGAGAATGGATTCTTCCACAAGAACCTGTCCCACCAGGCTTGCCTGGAGGCCTCTTGCGCATACTGTTTTCAGCTCGTCCACGTTGTAAACGAGTCCGCCGCCTGCGCCGCCCATGGTATAAGCGGGACGGAGTACTACGGGATAGCCAAGACGATCCGCAATGGACAGCGCCTCTTCCACGCTGTAGGCAACCTCGCTGCGGGCCATTTCAATGCCCAGCTCGTTCATGGCTTTTTTGAATTCGATACGGTCTTCGCCGCGTTCGATGGCATCCACCTGGACGCCGATAACCTGAACGTTATATTTTTCCAGAACGCCGGCTTTGTTCAGCTCCGCGCACAGGTTCAGTCCGGACTGTCCGCCCAGGTTGGGCAGCAGGGCGTCGGGCCTTTCCTTGGCGATAATCTGCTCCAGCCGTTCCACATTCAGCGGTTCGATGTAAGTAACATCGGCTGTTTCCGGATCGGTCATAATGGTTGCAGGATTGGAATTAACGAGTACGATTTCATAACCCAGTTTCTTGAGTGCTTTACATGCCTGGGTTCCGGAATAGTCAAATTCGCAGGCCTGACCGATGATGATCGGACCGGAACCGATGATAAGTACTTTGTGAATGTCTGTTCTTTGTGACATATTTCCTCCATTCTGCTGCAGAAAATCCGCAGCCCTAGTATCAGGCGGGAAAACGGCGCCAGCTTTTACGCATCTGTACGCAGACCGAAATGGAAAGAACCATCTGATCCCTTCCGCCCGTTCTGCAGTAATTTCCCTTTGCAGTATATTATATAGGAAAATCACCAAAAGGCAAATCATATTTTTTATGAATTATAAAAAGAAAATAAAGTGATAAAAAATAGTTGCTAAAACAATAATGTTTTATTATACTGAAAATCAGGAAAAGAATATTTCCTGACGGCTTCTGTTATCAGTCAGGAGTAAAGATGAAAGCAAGAGATAAGTTTCAGGAGTTAAATCTGAGCAATGCCTTCCTGTTCGCAGCGGTGATGAATGACGCAGAGGTCTGCCGGCTGGTGCTGGAGATTTTGACAGGAGAACCTGTGGAAGCGGTGAATGTGCAGAGTGAACAGAGTATTTTGTTCAGTTCCGATTTCAGGAGCGTGCGTCTTGATGTTTATGCCAGGGACTGCCTGGAGGTAGAGTACGATCTGGAAATGGAGAATGGAGGCGAAAGTCTGCCAAAGCGCAGCCGATATTACCAGTCCCAGATGGACGTAGCCGCTCTGAAGCCGGGGGATGATGTGGATCTGCTGGGATTGAGCTATGTTATATTTCTGTGTACCTTTGATCCTTTTGACGAGGGACTGTATCGTTATCGTTTTGAAAATACCTGCACGGAAACAGGAAACAGCCTGGGAGACGGAACGAAAAAAATATTTCTGAATACCAGGGGACGGACAAAAAAGGATGTATCAGAGGAACTGCTGCATTTTCTGGCCTATGTGGAAAATACTACGGATGAATGTGCGGCATTGTACAATGATCGGAAGCTTGACAGGATTCACCGGAAGGTGAAGGAACTGAAGGCAAGCCGGGAATGGAGGGCGAGGTATATGAAGTTTGAGGAGCTGCTTTCTAAGGAACGTGAGGAAGGGCAGTTTGCCGGTGAAAAAAGGATGCTGGCTTTGGTGCGCGCCATGCTTCAGGATAACCGGAGCGATGAAATCCAGTTGCTGGAAACAGATGAAAAGCTGCGGGAAGAGCTGTTCAGGGAATATCATATATAATTCAATAATTCTATTCTTCTCAGCTGCCCGTCCGGGCAGCGTCTTTAGCGGACCGGGGGTTATACTGCCGGTCTGTTCAGGTATTTTATGTGCCTGATTTCAAATTTTCCAATATATAATAAATTCAGATAACGGCCTGCCGGGCGGGAAATATTTTTTTCTTTTTATTCTTTTTTAGATCAGTTTTATCCTTTTATAATTATTACGTCTTTCTTTTTTATATTCAGGCAACAGCATACGGATTTCCACTTCAATAGTTGACATATACTATAAAATATACTACACTAATTTATAGGAAAAGGAGGTGTTACATGGCAGCCATAGATCTGATAGTTCTGGGAATGATTAAGCAGCAGCCGCAAAGCGCTTATGAACTCCAGAAAAATGTAGAGTACAGGAACATATCCCGCTGGGTAAAAATCAGCACGCCTTCCATATACAAGAAGGTTATCCAGCTGGAGGAGAAGGGATATCTGGAGGCGGAGCTTGTCCGGGAGGGAAATATGCCGGAGAAAAGCGTCTACCGGATAACGCCGGAGGGCGAACATTTTTTTATGGACCTGATGGAAAAAACAGCGCGGGAAACCGTGAGTATTTTCCTGAATTTCAATGCGGTGATCATGAACCTGGATTTTATGCCGGAGGAAAAGAGAAAGGAGCTTCTGGAAGGAATACATGACGGAATCAGCGATCTGAAGGAAACCATCGAGGTAAAAAGCGGTGAAAGACAGCATATTCCGCTGACAGGGCGGACCATACTGCAGCAGCAGCTGGAAATGACGGAGGCAATGGAGCGCTGGCTTACCGGCTTTGAAAAGGAGTATCTGAAGAAAAAATGAGGCCGCTGTGATAAGCAGCGGCGTAAAAAACGTGCAGGTCCGCATCAGCGGATGGAGAGGAGAAGGTATGTACGAATCAAGATGCGGCGTATGCTGCAACAGCTGTGAAAGAAAAGAGGCCGTTCACTGTACCGGCTGTCTGACCATGGAAAAACCGTTCTGGGGCGGAGAATGCCAGGTGAAAAGCTGCTGCCAGGAAAGAGGATTGAACCACTGTGGGGAGTGTGAGGAGTTTCCCTGTGAGGTTTTAAGCAGCATGGGCGTGGATCAGGGCTTTGATCCCACAATTAAAATTGAGCAGTGCAGAAAATGGGCGGAGGAGGAGAAGTAATGGCACTCTTTGTGAAAAAGGGCTGCCTGTGATCTATGAGGAAGGACCCGGAGCCCACGAATGGGATTTCTGGAACCGTTATATCAAACGGATTCTGGTCTGGCTTCCTTTAGAGGAGCCGGCAGCAGGAAGCTACAGCGGAAATGTAGGTGATGCCGGGCGGCCGTAGACTGTGCTGCAGAGACAAAGGTAATTGTTCAGTCCCTTCACAGTTACTGCAGGATTCGGTTGCAACTGGCGTCGTACTGGGGCATAATAAAGATAACAGCTAAAGAGGACGGACGAGCCGGCGGTAATACCGGCTCGTCATTTCCGCGGGCAGTGCAGGAGCGCGGCAAAAGCAGGAAGAACGTCGGGTGCGCAAAAGGGAGGGGCTTACGTGAAGCAAAATGGAAAACGCAACAAGTATACCTTTGGATTAGGGACCATAGGCAGGGATATGGTCTATTCCATGGTGAGCATGTATCTGATTTATTATCTTACGGACATTATTGAACTGCCCACATCCACACTTTGGTGGATCACGGCAATCGTTCTTTGTGCCCGTATTTTTGATGCGTTAAACGATCCGATTATGGGCGTGATTGTGGATAATACGGACACAAAATATGGGAAATTCAAGCCCTGGATCGCACTGGGCGCATTACTTTCAGGAATGCTGACCGTCCTGCTCTTTACTGATTTCGGACTGCAGGGAGCGGCCTATATCGCCGTATTTGCCCTGATTTATGTGGCCTGGGGACTGGCCTATACTGCGAATGACATTTCCTACTGGTCCATGCTGCCTTCCCTGAGCCTGGAGCAGAAGGAGCGGGAGCAAATCGGATCCGTTGCCAGGATTTGCGCCAATATAGGCCTGTTTTTCGTGGTTGCGGGGATTGTGCCTATTACCACTGCCTTTGGAAATGCCATGGGAAGCATGCAAAAGGGCTACTTTGCCTTTTCATTCCTGGTGGTGGCCGTGATGTGGGCGGGCCAGTGTGTCACTCTTGTCGGAGTGCGTGAGCCAAGGGAGCTGGTGGTGAAAAATAAGCATACCAGCCTGCGGGAGCTGCTGCAGGTGATTTTCAAAAACGACCAGCTTCTTTACACAGCAATTTCCATGGCGCTGTTCATGATTGGCTATACCACAACCACCAGTTTCGGCCTTTATTTTTTCAAATATGCCTATGGGGATGAGGGGATGTATTCTGTTTTTGCGCTGATTCTTGGCGTTTCCCAGATCGCCGCGCTGGTGGTGTTCCCCTGGATCAGCAGGTTCTTCGAGCGGAAGACGCTCTATGCCTTTGCCACCGCACTGGTGGTGGCCGGCTATCTCATCTTTTTCTTTGCGCCGCTTGATACCATGCTCTTTATCGGAATCGCCGGCGTTCTGCTCTTCGTGGGGCAGGCATTTATCCAGCTGATGATGCTCATGTTTCTGGCGGATACGGTGGAATACGGGTTCTGGAAATCGGGACGCAGAAATGACAGCGTCACCTTCTCACTCCAGCCGTTTATCAATAAAATGGGCGGCGCGGTTTCCTCCGGCGTGGTAAGCGCCACGGTCATCCTGTCCGGCATCAAGGAGGCGCAGAGCGCGGCGGATGTAACGGCCGAAGGCCTGCTGATGATGAAAACGGCCATGATGGTTTTCCCGTTGATTTGCATTGTGGCGGGTTTCCTGCTTTACCTGAAAAAGTATAAAATTGACCGAAAGCTTTATGAACAGATTCTGAAGGACTTAAAGGAGAGAGGCGATCTCAGAATCGGGGAAGGAGAGTGAACCATGTATCACGAAATTACAATGAAAAGCAGCTTGAGAGAGGTATACGCCCACCCCGTCGGACACGACATCCTGAAAAAAATCCTTCTGCAGGCAGGTATGCAGGATAAGCTTCTTACCAGCCGGCTGACCGGCTCCCTGTCCTTGCAGGCTCTGTCCGTACTGACGAAAAAAATGCTGGATGATGCCTTCTGGCAGACCTTTCTGCATCTGCTCAACAGCGAACAGGACCGTCCGGACGGGGGAGATGGGGAGCTTATTAAAAAGTGGTGGAAGGAAGCCGTTTTTTACCAGATCTATCCCCGCAGCTTCTGTGATACGAACGGCGACGGAATCGGTGATTTGAAGGGAATTATCGGAAAACTGGATTACCTGCATACGCTGGGGGCGGACGCTGTCTGGCTGTCGCCGATCTATGATTCGCCCAACGACGACAACGGCTATGATATCCGGGATTATCATAAGATAATGAAGGAATTCGGCACCATGGAGGAGTTTGACGCCCTGCTTTCCGGTCTGCACCAGAGGGGAATGCGGCTGATTATGGATTTGGTGGTTAACCATACCTCAGACGAGCATGAATGGTTCCGGGAGGCGGTAAGGGATCCTTACAGCCCCTGCCATGATTACTATATTTTCCGGGAAAATGAGGACGGAAGGGAGCCGAATAACTGGACGTCCTTTTTCGGTCAGGGAAAATACGGGGATGCCTGGCGCTATATTCCGCAGAATGACGAATGGGCGCTGCATCTTTTTTCCAAAAAACAGATGGATTTAAACTGGGATAATCCAAAGCTTCGCTCCGAAATCATTTCCATGGTAAAATGGTGGCTGGAAAAGGGCGTGGACGGCTTCCGCCTGGATGTTATCAACTATATTTCCAAGGAGGAAGGGCTTCCCTACGGCAATGAAAGCGTGGGAAAAATGATGGGCTATGTGGGAATTGAGCATTATTTTTACGGCTCCCATCTTCATGATTATCTGCGGGAGCTGCGTTGTAAGGCGTTTGACACTACCGACGCTTTTTCCGTGGGGGAGACGCCGGGGGTGGGAATGCAGATGGCCAGGCTTCTTACCGGGGAGGACAGGCATGAGCTGGACATGATTTTCTCCTTTGATCATCTGGAAACGCCGGGACATACCCGTTTTGACGACTATCGCTACGATCTGAACTACCTGAAGCAGTATTATACGGAATGGATGGAGGGTTATGGAAGCGGCTGCTGGATGTCGCTCTTTTTTGAAAACCATGACAATCCCCGGATGATATCAAAAATAAACGAAGACCCGGAGTACCGCTTTGCCATCGGCAAGCTCCTGGGAATGATCCAGTTTACGCTGCGGGGAACGCCTTTTATCTATCAGGGGCAGGAACTGGGAGCAATCAACGGGTCGTTTACGGATATATCACAGATTCAGGATGTGGAGAGCCGGAACCTGTATGAAGAATTCTGCCGCACCATTGGCGAAGAGGAGGCACTGCGCCGGATCCTTGCAGGGACCCGCGATCATGCCAGGCTTATGATGGACTGGCAGGAGGTATGCCGTCAGAAAAACGACAGAGAATCCATTTATTATTTTTATAAAAAACTGATAGCCCTGCGGAAAAAATATCCCGCGCTTGTTTACGGGGAAGTCAGGATTGTCCATAAGGAGAAGAAAAATTTCTTCGCCTGGTTCCGTGAACTGGGCAACGAGGCTTTTTATGTGGAATGTAATCTCAGCGAAAAGCAGAGAAAGCGCCCGCCCCGCCCGGAGGGCTTTTGCCCCTTGCTTTCCAACTATAGCCGGATAGGGAGCAGGATGCAGCCTTATGAGGCCTGCCTTTACCGCTTTAAAAAGGAAGCTGCCGTTTGCGGTGAGGGTTCCGCCAAAGCGCCGGAAGGAAGGTGACTGACATGGATAAGCATATGGATAAGAAAAGCAATGTCTCCAGCCCGGTGATATTACTCCTTTCCTTTTTATTTATCGCGTTGGAAAGCGTCCGCCTTTTCACTGGTAAACAAAGCGCCTATTTTACAGACGCCATCCTGCCGGCCGTATGGATTGCAGCTTATTTTCTCATAATAGCTGCGTTGCTTTTGGCCTGCTTCCTCCTCTGCATCCGGGGAATGCGCCGCCAATGGCACCACCTTTTACGCATTCCCCTGGCCATGTACTTCCTTTATTGCCTGGCGGTAGCCGGCCTTATCCTCACCACCGGCTATGCCCCGCTGATTCTGCCTCCCGTCATGGTGGGAATTATCGTCATCATAGTAGAAATCATCAACGAAAGAACCCTGGTCCGTTGAGCGGGGGAGGTGGAAACGTCCCGGCTCCGGATCCATCCGCCCTTTGTCCGCGCAGGCTGCGGCCGGGCTTCCTTTTCCCGGGCCGGTGGGGCGTGTTTTCAGTTCCAGTCTCAAAAACAGGGTGTTTCTAACCGTTCCCCAATACCGGGCATCTGCCAACGCGGCCAAAACTCCTCCGCAGCGGCCCTGGAAGCTGCGGCGCGTGAAAAGGTTTTGAGGCCTGCTGCGTCGTCAGACAGGCCGCTAAGGGCGGCAGAAGCCCGGCCCTGGGGATCGGTAAGAAACATCTCCGTTTTTTCCAATGGAGCCGAAAACACGCCCCCGCCGGCCCGGGAAAAGGAAGCCCGGCCGCAGCCTGCGCGGGCAAAGGGCGGATGGAACCGGAACCGGGACGTTTCCCCCCTCCACATAAATATAAACCGGTCAGAAAAAGACAAATAAACTGCAAGATTTTACATTTTCAAATGGTTTAGGATCTTTTATTATTTAGTATTAGGATATGTGTGTATGAAGTTTTCCTTTAGGAAATGCTTCATACTGCAGCATATAAAAAAATGGAGGAAATATTTACGATGAACAGCAAGCTTTTACAAGAAAACGGGTTTATGCCCTGGGAGCAGAATCCGGAGTGTTTCCGGATCAATAAGAGAGCGCCTCACAGTGACATTATCCCTTTTCCTTCTCTGGAGGATGCCCTTTCATGGAATAAGGCTGCCAGAAGGGTGACAGATTTGAACGGAATCTGGAAGTTCCGTTATTTTGAGAATCCGGATCAGTGCGACGCCGCATATCCGGAAGGACTGGAAATGGTAATGGATACACATAACTGGGGACATATCCGGGTGCCGGCAAACTGGCAGATGGAGGGGTATGATTATCCGCAGTATGTGAATGTAAAGTATCCCTGGGAAATGACGGAAGATATCATGCCGCCGGAAATCCCCAGAGTTTATAACCCGGTGGGGATTTATGAACGTTCCTTTTTTGCAGAGAAAAAAGACGGAGAGAGGATGTACCTTCGTTTTGAAGGCATTGAATCCTGCGGCGAGGTGTATGTGAACGGAAGCTTCGTGGGCTACAGCGAGGGTTCTTTTACTCCCGCGGAGTATGATATTACCGATTATGCGGTTGACGGGGAAAACCAGCTGGTGGTGAAGGTGCTGCGCTGGTGTGACGGCAGCTGGCTGGAGGATCAGGATTTCTGGCGTCTGTCAGGTATTTTCAGGGATGTGGCCCTGTATACCCTGCCTGAAGTACATATTGGTGACTGGAAAGTGGATGCCCTGCTGGATGAGAATTACCAGGACGGTATCCTGAATGTGGAAGCGGCGCTGGAAGGGAAGGCGGACGGCTGCAGGGTACGGCTGGAGCTTTACAGTCCCAAGGGCAGACAGCTGCTGGATTCTCCCGAGACAGGGGTAAAGGACGGAAAAGCTGCATTTTCCCTGCAGGTGGAGACACCCTGGCAGTGGAGTGCGGAATCTCCTGTGCTTTATACCGTAGTGCTGTATCTGGAGAATGAAGGAGAGGAAACAATTCTGGCGGCACGCTGCGGATTCCGTACCTTTGAATTAAAGGACGGCCTGATGATGCTGAATAACAAGAGGATTGTTTTCAAGGGCGCAAACAGGCATGAGTTCGGCGCTGAATTCGGAAGGGCCATTACGAGGGAAGCCATGCTTAAGGACGTGCTGGCGATGAAACGCAACAATATCAACGCTGTCCGCACCTCCCATTATCCCAACCATCCTTATTGGTACGAGCTGTGTGATGAATATGGTCTTTATGTAATCGATGAAACCAATCTGGAAACCCACGGCAGCTGGACCTACGGCGTACCCGAAGAGGAGCAGCCCGACATGCTTCCGGGAAGCAATCCCCGCTGGACGGGAGCGGTCCTTGACAGAGTGGCGGATATGTATTACAGGGACAGAAATCATCCTTCGGTGCTCATATGGTCCCTGGGAAATGAGTCCTTCTGCGGAACGAACTTCCGTAAAATGGCTGATTTCCTCCGCACCCATGACAGTACCAGGCTTGTCCATTATGAAGGCCAGTGCCACTGCCAGGGGTATGAGGATGTGACGGATATGATTTCCACCATGTACACCCCGGTGGAGCAATGGGTGAAATATGAAGATACTAATCCGGAGAAGCCCGCTATCCTCTGTGAATATGCGCATGCCATGGGAAATTCCTGCGGCAGCCTTATCAAATATACGGAGGCTTTCGAAAAATATTCTAAGCTTCAGGGCGGCTTTATCTGGGATTTCGTGGATCAGGCGATTTTGACAAAGGACAAGAATGGTAAGGATTACCTGGGCTACGGCGGTGATTTTGGAGAAGGCTATACGGATGGGATTTTCTGCGGAAACGGCCTGATGTTTGCGGACAGGACGGAAACTCCCAAGATTAAGGAAACGAGAATCTGCTATCAGAATATGAAATTCGCTGATGCCGACTGGGAGACCGGCGAGGTGACAATCTGCAACAGGAGCCTGTTTACGGATTTATCCGCTTATCGTTTTGTGTGGACGCTGGTTCTTGACGAGGTTTCCTGCGCTCAGGGAAGTGTGGACGTTAAATGCGCGCCCGGGGAAACCGTTAAGGTACGCCTTCCTTTTGCCGGAGAACTGAAAAAATGGAAGGAAGCAGGAAGAGCCTGTCTGGAGGCCTTCCTGAATATGGAAGCGCAGCTGAAGGAGGATACGGCCTGGGCCAGAGCCGGCTATGCTGTTGCAAAGGGACAGTTTATTACCGGCAGCAGGGAAAGCCTTCTTACGGAAAAGAAGGAAGGAAGCAGCCTGAGAGTAACGGAGAATTTCGGCACCCTGATAATTACAGGCAGTGATTTCGAATACCGTTTTTCCAAACGAAGCGGAGATTTCTACAGCATCCGCAGAGGCGGAAAGGAATACCTGAAGGCGCCCCTGGAATGCAATTTCTGGAGAGCGAGTACGGACAATGACCGTGGAAGCAAACAGTCCTACCGTTCCATGATATGGAGATATGCCGGTGCGAATGCCGCCAAATGGACCAATCAGGGAAAGGTTAGCGGCGAGGCTGTGGAGGTGGAGATGAAATTCATCCTGCCCACTACATCCCAGGCAGTGATGGAAACGAAAATCACCATACGTCCGGATGGCAGCATTCTGTTTGACAACACATATAAGGGCGGGGAAAATCTGCCTGATATACCGGAGGCAGGCCTGCTGTTTACCCTTCCGGAAAGCTTTGACCGTTTTGAATGGCACGGCAGGGGAGAACACGAAAACTACATTGACAGGAACAGCTCCGCCTTTGTAGGAACCTACCGTTCCAAAGTGACGGATCGCATGGTGCCTTATCTGATGCCTCAGGAATGCGGCAACATGACAGGCGTCAGGAGGCTTACCGTAATGAGCCGCTGCGGAGCAAGCCTGACCTTTACCGGAATCCCGGAGGTGGAAGCGAATGTCCTTCCCTATACCCCGGAGGAAATGGAGCTTGCCGCACATCAGAAGGATCTGCTCCCTTCCGATAAGACGGTGGTACGAATAAATTACCGCCAGACCGGCGTTGGCGGAGACGACACCTGGAGCCTCAATGCCAGGGCACATGAAGAATTCCGCATCAAAGGCGACGGAACGTATCATTTTGTATTTGAAGTAAAACCGGAATAAAAAAGCGTTAACGCAGTAAAAAACGGCCGCCCCGGAAGCGATGGTAACATCAGAGCTTCCGCAGGCGGCCGTTTCTGTGAAATTATACATCATGCAAGCTGACTCAATACTGTTTGGGCCGCAGCCCCTTCAGGACTCAGGTCATGGAGGCTTTATAAATCTCATCAATGGAGCGTTTCAGCACCGCATTGAATTCTTCGTCCGTCTGCTGCTTCAAAAGCCCTGCGGTAAGCGCCCTGGAAAAGCTTGCGATCAGCCGGTGATTCCTTGCCAGCCGCTGATTGGCTTCCACCTGGCTGTAACCGCCGGACAGCGCCACAACACGCACCACATGAGGATCGTCAATCAGCTCTGCATAAAAATCATCTATGCTGGGTATCGAAAGCTTAAACATCAGCTTCGTATCCGGAGCCAGCGTGCTTAAATGCGCCAGCAGCTCCTTTTTCAGCAGATTTTCCGCCGCCTCCTTGTCGGGAATGAAGATATCCACCTCAGGCTCAAGAATCGGAACCAGTCCGGCATCGGCAATACGGCAGCCAATTTCAAACTGCTGGTCCACGATTTTTTTAATTCCGTAAGGATCGGCCGCTTTGATAACAGACCGCATTTTCGTTCCGAAAATATGCCTTTCCTTCGCCCGTTCCAGCAGTTCCTCCAGATTGTGGATAGGCTTCATCATCCGGACGCCGTATTCCTGTTCCGCAAGTCCCTTGTCCACCTTCAGAATCGGCAGAATCCCTTTCTCTTCCCACAGGTAATCTGCGGTAAACTTCCCGTCAATCTGCCGTTCCATCGTGTTCTCAAAAAGAATTGCCCCCAGAATATGTTCGGAAGTGAAAGCTGGGCTTGTCATAATCCTGGTCCTCATCTCATGGATAAGGTCGAACATCTCCTTATCGCTGTGATAGGCTTCATCCGGAATACCATAGAGCCGGAGAGCCTTCGGCGTGCTCCCGCCGCTCTGATCCAGTGCCGCGATAAAACCGTTTCCCTTGTGCATCCGTTCAAATTGTTCCTGATTCATATATGCTCCCCCTTTTCTGCAGAATTCCGGCAAATTTCACGTCCCGGCCTCTACGATCAGCCATCCGCATATATTCAGCCGATGCGTCCTTCACCACAACTGCTAATCAAAATCAACAAGTTTCTCTATAGTTATATTATACTGCCATATCCGCAAAAACGCCACAAAATATCAGCAAATTCCACAAAAAAATCCAAGGCGTTTTGCCAGAAAGCCCATTCATTTTCCATTATTTATGGCGGGCTAAATCGTAAGTTCACGCCTTTACGCCAAAACATTCCAAAAGCCGCCAATGTCCGGGGCGCGTCCGGCTCCGGCAGAACCGATGTGCGTCCGCTCCAAAGCTGCCGCCAAAACCGCAAAAATAGCGGAAGGCCCCGCAAGTACGGGACCTTCACTTTTTTTTATAATATAATTGAGCAACAGAACCGCATCCATAAGCCTGACTGACACAATTCCGTGTTCCCATCAATTTGTTATAATCATACCCTACAAATGTGACAAAACTATGTACACATTCATAAGAAAAAATAAAAAAAACACGAAAGATTTTATAAATTATTAGGAATAAGAGGAAGAAAGACAGCCGATTGCAGCCGCATCGGATGGCAGGAAGGACGGCGCCGACGCTGATGCATTTATCCTGGTTCCTTCACAATGAATTTCAAAATGTCTTGTGATATTTTATGAAATATAGTAATATGAAGTTAACTTCACGTGAAGTACACTTCATATGAATAAAGGGAGGCTGATAATGAAAACGAAGGTGAAAGAGCTGCGAACCGCATCCGGGATTACCCAGCAGCAGCTTGCCGAATTGGTTCACGTTTCGGCAAGGACAATCATATCCATTGAGAAGGAACAGTACAGCCCGTCCTTAATGCTGGCATATCGGATAGCGGAGGTTTTTCATGTAACAGTGGAGGATTTATGCTGCCTGGAAGAAAACAAAAGGCTGGAGGATCAAAAGTATGAGGAATTGTAAGAAATTAAGCTATACGGATAAAATTAAATGGCGTATCCGTATTTTGTGGATGGTTTTAGCTGCGATGCTGGTTTATATGGTAACGGTGGCGGAACTGGGCGGCGGGGATTCCAGGATTATGACCGGCCTGGCGAAGCAGTTCAGCAGTTTTGTTTTTTTCGGGGGCCTTATTTATGTGGCTTACAGAATTGTCCGAAATAAAAAGCTGCTGAAAAACAGAATGCTTTTAAAGGAACATCTGCGCATGGAGCAGGACGAAAGAAATCAGTATCTGCATGATAAAAGCGGAGGGATCATAGTGGATATCCTGTTATTATCTCTGCTGTTTATCACTGTGACAGCCGCATTATTCAACATGGCGGCCTTTTATACGGCAATCACCATACTGGGGCTTACGGTTGTCCTGAAGGCGGCGGCATACTTCTTTTTCAGCCGCAGATAGGCGCGGGGAGAGGAGAATGCTGCGTCGGATGGCAGCTGAGATGTGATGCTTTTGTGTGTTTCCCATGTAAGAAGTGAAAGGAGAAATCAGATGAGGGCGCTCAGAGTGTTTGGAAGCTTTGTGTATATGACGGCGGTAATTTTTTTCTGCCTTTGCATTTCCGCCGGGCCGTTATGTACATTTACGATTAATAACGTGATTGTGGGGCGTGCAGTATCCTCCAGAGTACTGGACGAGGTATACAGGGTCTGGCCGGAAGTGACCTATGGACAGATGGAGGCCATAGAGAAGGGGATTACGGACAGCGCTGCGCTGCAAAGGCTGACCGGCGATCTCCTGGATGCCATGGCTGAAGAGGCGGTAATGGAAGAGACTGCAAAAAGCGCGGAAATGGCAGAAGCAGCCGGAAGGACCGGAAATGAAGCTGCCATATTTCTGATGGATAAAACGGTGGAAGAACTGAAGGAGGGTATTTACTCGGAAGTGATAAAGGAAATGGGAGAGCTTCTGACAGAGGAACAAAAGACGGTACTGGAGGATGGGATAGAAATTCAGGTTAATATAATAGCGGACGGTCTTAAGACGGTCGCAGCCGGTATACTTGGCGACGTTTATCTGCCGGTAAACGGCCCGCTGCGGCTGTATGCCGCGTTGACTTCTTTTCAGGCAAAGGCTGTTGCGTTCCTGTTTCTTTTTGCAGGTGCCGCCGCCGTATTCTGGGCCTGCAGGGGATGGTCTGCAGGGCTCCGCCTGCTGGCCTGGGACAGCATAGCCGCAGGCCTGCTTACCGGAGCGGCCATACCCTTTGCCATTTCATCATCAGCCCGTTTCCTGACCAACCGGATTCTGGGAAGAACGGTGGAGATTACGCTGACGCCTCTGTTATTCTGCGGCGGGATACTGTCTGCCGCAGGGCTGCTCTTCCTTGCCCTGGCGTATGTGCTGCAAAAACACCGATCTGACAGGCTGTAAAATACTGTTTGCGCCAACTGGACAAACCGCTGGAAAAATCCCCCTGCCACAGATTACAAAAAGGGCAGAGACAGTCAAGCGGCTGTAGTACAGGTATGGTATGGTAATAAAAAAAGGAGGGACAAAAAATGTACGCTTGGGAACAGATACAGCAGACGGTTGACTATATTGATAAGCATCTGGGAGAGGAGCTTGCCATAGATAATCTGGCAGAAATGGCCTCACTGTCACCTTTTTATTACCAGAGACTGTTTAAGCGGTTGGTAAAAAAGCCGGTGGGTGAGTACATTAAGCTCCGCCGCATGGGTAAGGCGACGGAGGCGCTGTTGCAGAAGGACAGCCGCATTTTGGATATTGCCCTGGAGCTTGGCTTTACCTCACATGAACATTTCACCAGGACGTTTAAGGAAACCTTCGGCATGACGCCGGAGGAATACCGCCGTAATCCGACAACCTTAAACCGCATGACCAAACCGGAGCTTTCCCTGAATTATGTATTGGTGGGGGAAGGGGTTCCCCTGGTAACGGAGGGGATTGTCATTGAGGTAAAAAGAGAACAGACGGAAGAAGCCGTCAGATATGCGGGCTTTGAAAAGAAAATGCCGGTTGCCTTCCTGGACGGCATCGGATGCGACTCCGGAGTGGATCCCCTTGGACAGCTGTGGGACGACCTGCATGAGGCAAAGGATAAAATACCGGGCCTTATGGAGAGCGGAGAGGAAGCCGGGGTTACGCTGCCCTGCAGTGAGGAAGGGTTTTTCCGTTATTTTGCGGGCGCAAGAATCCGGCCGGACGCTGCGGCTTCAGGATATTCGCAGTGGGAGCTTCCCGCAGGGGAGTATGTCGTGTGTTCCTTTGAGGCGGAAAATTTCATGATGCTTGTGACGGATGCTCTTTACAAGGCGCTGAATTACGTTTACGGGGTGTGGCTTCCCGGCCACGGACTGCAGACGGAAGGCTTCTGCGCCGAGCTTTATGTCAGCCATACCATGGAAACAACGAGCATGGAAATCTGGATGAAGCTTATTACAGACAGGGAAGAAAAAACGGAATAGTCTTAAAAACGCCTGCCGGCAATTTCTCCGGCAGGCGTTTTTGACTTCTTTAGCAGCACCGTCCCCTCAGGCGGGAAAAAGAAAAAGGGCGGCGGTGGTGAACAGGAAGCAGAGTATAATTCCGCAAACAGTTGGTACAAGAAAGGAAAGCAGCGTCCATTTCAAGCTCCCCGATTCCTTTCGGATCGTAAGGAGGGTGGTGGCGCAGGGCCAGTGCATCAGGGAAAAAAGAAGGGTGCTTACCGCCGTAATCCAGGTCCAGCCGTTGGCGGTAAATAGCTGCATCAGCTGTACTCCCTCCACTTCCAGCAGACTCCCCCTGGCCATATAGGTCATAATAATGATGGGAACTACGATTTCATTGGCCGGAAGCCCCAGAAGAAAACCGGTGAGGATACAGCCGTCCATGCCAAGCCGCCGGGCGAAGGGATCAAGAAAGCCGGTGAGCGCCGTAAGCAGCGTGGTCTGTCCGGAAAGCGGCACATTGGCCAGCACCCAGATGAGCAGCCCGGCAGGCGCGGCGGAAATTACGGCCCTTCCCAGCACCTTCAGCGTCCGGTCAACAATGCTGCGCACAATCACCTTCAGGATCTGGGGCCTGCGGTAGGGCGGCATTTCCAGAGTGAAGGAAGAGGGGACGCCCTTCAGTATGGTGGCGGAAAGCAGCCTGGAGACGAGGAAGGTCATCAGGACGCCCAGCACAATGAGCGCCACCAGGATGCACGCGCCAAGCAGAGAGCCGGTCAGCCCGCCCGCCCCGCCGATGAGGAAAAGCGTGATGATGGACAGCATGGTGGGAAAACGGCCGTTGCAGGGGACAAAATTATTGGTGATGATGGCGATAAGCCGTTCCCTGGGCGAATCGATAATCCTGCAGCCGGTGACGCCCGCCGCGTTGCAGCCGAAGCCCATGCACATGGTAAGCGCCTGTTTCCCGCAGGCAGAGCAGCTTTGGAAGCACCGATCCAGGTTAAAAGCCACTCTGGGAAGGTAACCGAAATCCTCCAATAATGTAAAAAGCGGGAAAAAAATAGCCATGGGCGGCAGCATGACGGAAATGACCCAGGCCATAACACGGTAAACACCGTGAAGCAACACATCCGTCAGCACTGCAGGAACGCCCGCCAGGGAAAAGAGCAGGGCCAGCCGGTCCTCCAGCCCGAACAGCAGCCGTGACAGCAGGGCGGAGGGATAATTCGCCCCGGTTATGGTAAGCCAGAAAATCCCAAGCAGCCCAAGCAGCATGATGGGGAAGCCTGTAAGCCTGCTGGTGAATATGCGATCCAGCTTCCGGTCTTTTTTATCACAGTCCTCATCCGGGTAAAATACAACGCCCTTGCAGACCCGTTCTGCCGTCCGGACAAAGGCGGAAGCCAGATCATCATGGAGCTGCTCCCTGCTGATGCCACGATCCTCAAGCATCTGGCGTATCTCCTCCAGCGTGCCTGAAATTTCCGGAATGGCAGCCGGATCAAAGCCCAGATAATTTTTCAGCGAAGCCTGCAGGCTTTCGTTGGCGTCCAGCAGACGGGCGCCTATAAAACGGGCGGAGGGGAGCTTTTTTCCGGAAGCGCTGCAGATCCTTTTCAGCCGTGGGACGAGGAGGGACAAGGCTTCCTCAATGTATTCCGGATAGACTACCCGTGGAGTGGACGCTTCAGGCAGGGCGCTGGAACGGCCGGAAAGGGGCGAGGAAAAGAGCATCTGCTCCAGTTCATCCAGAAGCTCATCAAGTCCCCTGCTGCTTCGGGCCGTAGTGCCGGCAACGGGAAGCCGCAGACGGAAGGAAAGCAGGGAAAGATCCAGCCGGATTTTCTTTTTACGGGCTTCGTCCAGCAGGTTGACGCACAGAAGGACGGGCCTGCCGGCTTCCATAATCTGCAGCACCAGATTCAGGTTCCGTTCCAGGCAGGTGGCATCGCAGACAACAATCACGGCGTCCGGCTCCCCGAAACATATGAAATCCCGCGCTACCTCCTCCTCTGCGGAGTGTGCCATGAGGGAATAACAGCCCGGGATGTCCACCAGGGTATAAGTATTATCATGAAAGGTGCAGGTCCCCCGGGCATTGACCACGGTTTTGCCCGGCCAGTTGCCCGTATGCTGCTTCATGCCGGTAAGGGCGTTGAAAATAGTGCTTTTTCCCACATTGGGATTTCCCGCCAGGGCGATGACCTTTTGCTGCGTTTTTTCCTGCGCAGGAGAAAGACAGGTCTGCTGCAGGGTCAGTGCTGCCGCTTTACTTTTCATGAGACGCCTCCTTTGCCAGAAGGATATTCTTTGCATCTTCCCTGCGCAGGGCAATGACTGTGCCGCGTATCCGGTAGGCGGTGGGATCGCCCAGAGGGCTTCTCTGGAGACAGGTCACCGCTGTTCCCGGAATAAAACCGATATCCTGAAGACGTCTGCGCATTTCCCCACAGGCGTTAAGACCGCTGATTCTGGCAGAGTACCCGGGTTCCAGCCGGGTCAGAGAAAAAAGGTCTGTCATTCGTTGCCTCCTTCATTCCGCCGGGGCCGGAGCGCATTTGAAAATCCATTCCTTCTATAACGTGCACGGCAGCAGCGTTTTTTGCGTTAATCGGAGCTTTCGCAAAAAAGACTGCAAAACGCAGTATACCGCCGTTAGAAAACAATTTTCAAATACGTTCTCAGGCGGACTGCTGACAGGCCCCGACGTATCATTCCAGTTTAATATATGCCGTATAAAAAAATGCGTGCATAGGGGGCGATAACCGGATCGATTGTGCCAGGAAAACGGACGGGTGGGGGTTGGCATTTTGACAGAAGTACGATAAAGTAGTAGATAGGACAGGTAATGGGAAAATGTGAAGGAAGAGAACCGTTACAAAAAGGAAAGAAAAGAGGGACGAGGATGCTGGAAGCAGGAACAGAAGGGTATCAGGAGCTGGTGGTAACCATGGAGGATACGGCGCTTGCTGCGGGAAGCGGGGGACTGCGGGTGCTGGCCACGCCGGTGATGTGCGCGCTTATGGAAAAGGCCTGTTGGAAAAGTGCCGCCGGGCTGCTTGGAGAAGGAGAGGACACGGTGGGAATTTCGCTGTCCGTCAGGCATGTGGCGGCGACGCCGGTGGGCATGAAGGTGTGGTGTAAAAGCTGCTTAACCCAGGTGGAGGGAAGAAAACTGACGTTTCATGTGGAGGCGTACGATGAAGCCGGCCTGATTGGAACCGGAGAGCATGAACGGGTTCTGATTCAGGCGCAGCGTTTTCAGGAAAAGGCGGATGCAAAGAGGAAGCCTGAGAAGGGAAAGGAGTAAAAAAGAGGATGGGAAGGGAACAAAAAAGAAAGAATATTGTGCTGCTGATGACGGATCAGCTGCGGGGAGACTGTATGGGCTGCGCGGGGCATCCGGATGTGAAGACCCCTTATCTGGACACACTGGCGTCCAAAGGGGTGCGGTTTGAAAATGCCTATTCGGCCTGCCCCTCCTGTGTGCCTGCCAGGGCGGCGCTGCATACGGGACTGACGCAGGAATCCCACAGAAGAGTGGGCTATGCGGACGGCATCCGCTGGGAGTATCCGCACACTATGGCGGGAGAACTGACGAAGGCCGGTTATTATACACAGTGTGTGGGGAAAATGCATGTGGATCCCCTGAGAAATTATCTGGGCTTCTGCCATGTGGAGCTGCACGACGGTTATCTTCATTATTACAGGGATCCGGAAATCCCTTACCGGGAGAACCAGAAGCAGGCGGATGATTATTTCCATTGGCTCAAGCAGGAGAAGGGCATCGACTGTGATGTGACCGACACCGGCCTGGAATGCAATTCCTGGGTGGCAAGACCCTGGATTTATGAGGAGAAATACCACCCCACCAACTGGGTGACGGACCGCTCCATCGATTTTCTGCGCCGCAGGGATCCGGATATGCCGTTTTTCCTTTTCACCTCTTATTTAAGGCCCCATCCGCCGTTTGATGCGCCCCAGTGCTATTTTGATATGTACAGGAACAAAGAGCTGACGCCTCCGGTGGTGGGAGACTGGTGTGACGAAGAGGCGCTTCGCGCCAGGGGCAGGATTTTTGATTCGGATACCGGCCCGCTGGATCCGGAGCTTGTACGGGAAATGCAGATTGGCTATTATGCCTGCATCACCCATCTGGATCATCAGATCGGGCGGCTGATCCAGGCGCTTGTGGAAAATAAGCTGTATGACGATACAATTATCCTTTTTGTCTCCGACCACGGCGAGCTATTGGGGGATCATCATCTGTTCCGCAAGAGCCGTGCTTATCAGGGCAGCAGCCGTGTGCCCTTCCTTGTTTCAGGCGGCGGCTTCCGGCCGGAAAAACCCGGCAGTGTGAAGACGGATGTAGTGGAGCTTCGGGATGTGATGCCAACGGTGCTGGAGGCGGCAGGCGTACAAATCCCCGACAGCGTGGAGGGAATCAGCCTTTGGAATACGGCGCTGAAGGAAAGCGGGACCCCTGAAGTGAGGGAATACCTGCATGGAGAGCATACGCTTGGCGAAGCGTCCAGCCACTGGATCATCACCAGGGACGAAAAATATATCTGGTACTCCCAGACCGGAGAAGAGCAGTATTTCTGGATTGCGGAGGACCCGGAAGAGCTGCATAATCTCATCGGCAGCGAGACAGCAAAGGAAAGGGTGGAGGCGCTGCGCGGCCTGCTGATCCAGGAGCTTCAGGACAGAGAGGAAGGCTTTGTCCGGGAGGGAAGGCTGGTAACCGGATGCGAGCCGATCGTCTGGCTGACCAAAGGAAAATAGGCTGTTGTGGTTTACAGGACAGCCGCAGGCTGAACTGTCAGGAGGATGGAACCTGTTGCCAGGGAATCTGTCAGACACACATCAGGGAATCCGCCAGACAGTTATGAATTGACAACCCAACAAGAAAATGATACATTAAATCTCAGTAAATCCTGCGTTTAAGGCCGCTTTTGGCAACCGTTCGGCTATCCGGCCGGTTGCCGCCCCTATCCACAGTCAGCTTTGGGGACGGGGCGCGGCCTGACAGAAAAAATAAGAAAATCGGAGAGGTACAGAAAAGTTATGCATTGGTCAGACCGAATTGCACAGGAAATTATCAGGCGCCGCCCTGATAAGGAAGAATATGTATGCGCCGCCGGAATCAGTCCGTCCGGCTCCATTCACATCGGGAATTTCAGAGATATTGCGACAAGCTATTTTGTGGTAAAGGCATTAAGACGCCAGGGAAAGAAAGCGAGGCTTCTTTTTTCCTGGGATGAATTCGACAGGCTCCGCAAAATCCCGGTAAATGTTGCCAAGATTGCCAGACCGGAGGGAGAGAGGCCCTGGGATGAGTATATCGGCTATCCTTATGTGGACGTGCCCAATCCCTATGATGACGGCTGCCCCAACTACGCAAAGCATTTTGAAAATGAGTTCGAGGAGGCAATGGAACGTTTCGGCATCCATATGGATTACCGTTACCAGGCCGAGATGAACCGTTCCGGAAAATATGCCCAGTATGTGATTCATGCGTTGAAGAAGCGTGGAGAGATTTTTGACATCCTGGACAGCTTCCGTACCCAGAGCGCCCAGGAGGGAGAGCGTGAGAATTACTATCCTGTGAGCATCTACTGCCCTCACTGCGGCAGGGATACCACGAAAATCCTCTCTCTTTCCGATGACTGCACCGTGGCGGAATATGAATGCGCCTGCGGACATAAGGGAACCTTTGACTTTACGAAGGACTTTAACTGCAAGCTGGCCTGGAAGATCGACTGGCCCATGCGCTGGATGTATGAGGGCGTGGATTTTGAGCCGGGCGGAAAGGATCATGCCAGCCCGGGAGGCAGCTATGATACCAGCCGCGTAATCGCGAAGAAAATATTTGATTTTGAAGCTCCTATCTTCCAGGGCTATGAATTTATCGGGATCAAGGGGGCAACCGGCAAAATGTCAGGCTCATCAGGCCTGAACCTCACGCCGGATACCCTGCTGAAGCTGTACCAGCCGGAAATGATTCTCTGGCTGTACGCCAAGTCCGAGCCTACCAAGGCCTTTGATTTCTGCTTTGATGACGGCATCCTGCGCCAGTATTTTGAATTTGATAAGCAGTACAATGACTTTATGGAAGGGAAGGGGGATGAATTCCTCAATACCGTAATGGCAAACTGCTTGCTGGAAACAGGGGAAGAGGATGGAAGGCCGGTTTACCGTAAGATCGAAACCGTGCCCATGAGCCTCCTTGTCCAGCTGGGCTCCGTCGTGGATTTCAACGTCCCCATGCTGGAAACTGTATTCGGCAAGATTGGCCAGCCCTTTACCTATGAACAGTTTAAGGACAGGCTGGACAGGGCGAAATACTGGCTGGAGCAGTGCTCTCCTGAAAACGTGAACCGCCTCAGGCCTTACAGGAACTGGGAGGTTTATGAGACCCTGAATGAAGAGGAAAAGAAGGAAATCGCCCTTCTTCATGACTATATTAAGAACGGCGGCTACGATCTGGATGAACTGAACCAGGAGCTGTATGCCATCCCTAAAAAGGTGATGGGAGAACTGCAGGATCCCAAGGAACTGAAGAAGATCCAGGGACAGTTCTTTAAAAATGTATACCGCCTTCTCATCGATAAGGAGAAAGGCCCCAGACTTTATCTGTTCCTTTACGCCATTGAGCCTGAGAAATATGTGAGCCTTCTGGATTTCTCCACACCCATGACGGAAGAAGAAAAACAGTCTCTGATAAAAGAAGAGCCTGCGCCGGAAGAAACGGAGAAGAAGCAGGTACCGCTGGGAGATCCCGATCCGGTGGAGCCGATCCGTGAGGAAATTGATATCGAAGAATTTTCACGCATGGACATGCGCGTATGTAAGGTGCTGAAATGTACGGAAATCAGAAAGTCACACAGCTGTTATAAGCTGACGCTGTTTGACGGCCTGAAGGAACGCGTGATCGTATCCAGCATCAAGAGCTATTACACGCCGGAAGAAATGATAGGGAAGAAGATTATCGTCATTGCGAATCTGAAGCCTGCCAGATTTTCAGGTGTTACCAGCGAAGGAATGCTGCTGGCGGCCACGAACAATGCCTGCGGCTGCCAGGTGATCTTTGTGGATGATATTGTGCCGGAAGGAACAAGGATCTGCTGATAATGTAATGATGAAGAAGCAGATAATTGTGGTTTTGCCATGGTTTCGATACAAAAATAACACGGCGGTACCTTCTTGATACCGCCGCATCCTAAAAAAGGGCGGCTTTAGCACACCCTCCATAGTCCCTTTTTTTAAAGAAAAACGGCGGTTTTGATTGTTATTTCAAAACCGCCGTTTTAAGTTGCGCCAAAATAAATTATATGGCTGTCGGCAGATATATTTTGTGCGGCACATGCCACTTGTGACCGCACGAAATCAGCATCTTTTTCAACTAAAAGGGAAATGCAACCTAAAATTGCGGGATTGACAGAGTAAAATGATAGACATTCTAATTGCTTTTGCTATACTGAACGATAGTAAGGAGGAAAAAAGATGACATTTGGAGAAAAACTGTATAAGTTACGAAAGGCACAAGGGCTTTCGCAGGAAGCCTTGGCAGAAAAATTGAATACGAGCAGACAGGCTGTAAGCAAATGGGAAAATAATAACGGTTATCCCGAAACAGAAAAAATAATCTTAATCAGTCAAATATTTCAGATAACATTGGATGAATTGCTGATGGATGATAAGGAGCCGGGCTCTAAAGAAGAAAGAAATTTTTCGGAGGAAACAAAGGGATTTTATGTAAGCAGGGAAACAGCAAATGGTTTTTTACTCTATTACAAAAAGAAATTCCTGCTGTTGGCGGCGGCGTGTGGAATAGCGTTAGGCTGTAATTCTGTATCTTACACATCAACAGAGCATTATTTGTTTGCTTCCAGTATCGCTCCAATACTTACAACCATATCAATTATGATGTTGCTTGCTATCGTAATTTATATTGCCTTGAAACAAAATCCTTATAGAATGCTTCGTAAAAAGGAACTTGTTTTTGATGAAGAAGTACGAACGGAAATACAAGAGGAATTTACTAAAATGAAGAAAATGCTTGTTAGTGGTATTGCGATTGGACTTGTGATATTTGGAGTAAGTAACAGCGGTTGGGGGATTTTCATATTTGAGAATATGAATTATACAAATATTCTGTTTTATATCGTATTTTCCATGATTTTAACAGGTATCAGCAGCTTTATTACATTTTTTTGCATAGGAATTTATTGGTCTTACTCACTATTGCTCCGAACCTCCGAAAGAAAGGACAGGTGATTTCCTATGAAGGAATCTCACTATATCGAAGTCAAAAATCTTGTTAAAAGCTATGGCACAGGAGATATAAAAATAAACGCTGTTGATCATGTGAGTTTCTATGTTGATAAAGGGGAATTTATCGGAATTATGGGGGCTTCCGGTTCCGGCAAAACCACAATCTTAAATATTCTCTCTACCATAGATACCATGTCGGACGGACAGGTTTTTTATGACAAGGTTGATATATCAAGAATGAATGAGGTTGAACTGTCTGACTTCCGGCAGAAAAATCTTGGATTTGTCTTTCAGGACTATAATCTTTTAGATACATTAACTATTGAGGAAAACATTATGCTTCCTATGTCTCTTAGCGGTGACAGAAAGGAAGAAATTGAAAGTAAAATAAAGAATATATCGGAACTCTTACATATTGTAGATATTTTGCATAAATTCCCGTATGAAGTGTCCGGCGGACAAAAACAGCGTGCTGCTTGCGCAAGAGCGCTTGTCAACAGCCCCAAACTGATTCTTGCTGATGAGCCAACAGGAGCATTGGATTCGAAATCATCTGCCATGCTGCTTCGTACCTTACAGATTATGAACAGGGAATTAGGTGCGACCATTTTAATGGTGACGCATGATGTGTTTTCAGCCTGTTATTGTGAAAGGATTTTATTCTTGAGTGACGGAAAAATATGTGCTGAATTAAACCGGGAAAATATGAACAAAAAAGATTATCTGAACCGTATACTTGATATACAGTCCCAAATAGGGGGTGAGGATATTTATGCTGAATAAACTTGCATTACGAAATGCGTGTAGATTGTGGAAAGACTATCTGAATTATTTTTTGACCTTATGTATGATAACTGCCATTACTCTTTCATTTCATTCGCTGCTCTTTTCAAAAGACATTTACGAAATGATTTATTACGGAAATAATGGGGAACTATCTACGGCAGGAACTATGCTGATTGCTTTTATGTCTGTTTCCACAATGGCAATTTTCATCATAGTAGCCTGGCTAATCAATTATATGACCCGTTTTATTTTAGAAAAAAGAAGCCGGGAATTTGCTATTTATTTGTTATCTGGAATGAGGAAAGAACAAATTGCAAGTCTTTATATGAAAGAAAATCTTTATCTTGGCTTATGCGCTCTTTTCGCAGGACTGATTTTCGGCAGTGGATTACAGCAAGTGTTATTTTTCATTTTTTATAAAAGTATCGGGAAAAATTACAAGGTAAATGTAAAAATATCAGCGGGCAGCATTATATTGACGGTTATTTTGTATGGAGTTTGTTTTTTTGCAGCCTTGTTTCGGAACAGGAAGAAGTTTTCCCGCATGGAAATAATCAATTTAATTAATATGGATAAGCAGAACGAAACAGTAAATGAAAAACGAAACACCATATGGGAAAGACTATTCTTTCTATCTGTAGGAAATATATTTCTTTTATATTTTCTGATTTTTACAGGCAGGATAACGAAATGGACAGCAATATTGGAAATGATAGGGCTGACCTTTACGTTTTACTTTTTCTATTTAGGACTTTCCGCTTTCCTGATGAAATATATAAAAAGGAAAGGAAGGTTAATCTATAAAAAGGAATATTTATTTCTGATAAGGCAGTTTTCCTCAAAAATGCGGAATACCTGTTTTGTTCTTGGAACATTAAGCCTTTTATTTATGTTTGCGTTAGTCGGAAGTTCGCTGGCATTTATGTTAAGCGACTATCAAAACAAACAATTAGATGTAGAATATCCATTTGACATTATTATAATCAGCGACAATACGGGCAATGACTTTTCTAAAGAAGAATCATTAATAAATGACAATATAACTCCACGGGATATATGGAAATATTGTGTATACCAAAACGGAACAAGTGATATGGGCGATTATTTGTATCGGAATTTAAAGGCTTTTTCTGATAGGGACAGCGATCCGGTTATGGCAGAGGGAAAACGGAGTATCGCTTATTATGATTATGATGTGTTTATGGGAATCAGCGATTATAACCGTTTGCGGGAAATGCTGAATTTAACGCCTGTTACTTTGCGAGACGACCAGTACTTAATTCATATAGCAAACCGTGTATATCAGGAAATTAAGGATAAAAGTGCAGAGCTTCCCGACAGCCTGAACATAGGGCTTGATTTTGCCGGATTCAAAACAGAGGGATTGGCACAAAATGGGCATAATGGGACCGATTATTTACTGGTTGTGCCGGATAAGGAACTTGCTGGAATGAAAAAATATTTTTCCCTTATGGCAGTTATGGCAAATGGAGATGTGCCGGAGAATTTGACAGAATGCTTATATGATTTGGCTGGAAAAGTACGGGGATATGATGAATTGGCTGATTACATAAGAATTGGGAGCGAAGAACTTTTTTTAATGCCCGCTGCAATACAAGTCAAAAGCCGGGAGGTTTTGGAACTAAAGTTTTTAATGAGCACCTTATCATTTCCTTTATTTTATATTGGGTTAGTGTTTTTATGTGTATCCCTTACGGTTCTTTCCGTACAACAGTTAAGCGATTCCAATAAATACAAGGTTCGTTATCAAATTTTAAACAAACTTGGAATGGGTAAGAAAAGAATCAGACTGGTGGTGGCAAAACAGCTATTTTTCTATTACCTGTGCCCTGTTATCCTTTCGGTTATTATCAGTGCAGTATTTATATTATATGTAGGACGGCAATTTGTGATTTATACAGGAATACACACAGAATGGATTTTATATTTTTGTATTTCATTGATTAGTTTTTTAGGAATATACATTTTCTATTTTATATTGACATATATACAGTTTGAAAAGAATATTGCGCTGAATAGAAAGTAAAATTCTTTATGCAAAACATCAGGAAATGCTGTTTACACAGGGAATTTCCGCTGTTAAACTGGAGGAGTGTGATGGCGCGGACTATACAGGAGGCTGGTTTTTTCCTGATGATACCCGTTTCCCGTCAGGACTGGCTGGAGAAGAAAAGACTCCTTCTGGTGCTTTGGCTATACGGGCAGTGCAGTAAGGATTTGACCGGTTGGGAAAATGCTGGTCTTTTATATAAACCATTACATTTTTATATCATATTCTGCTGGCACTATAATTGACAGAAAATTAAAAGAAAGAAAACGGGAGGAAAAAACGATATGAGATATCCATTATTTTTACAGGATGAGGGAACCATCGGTTTTGTGGCGCCATCCTTCGGCTGTGCAACGGAACCATATAAAACTGCATTTTTACATTCCCAGCAGCGTTTTATGGAAATGGGCTACCGCCTGGATTTGGGGCCGAACTGCTACGCACAGGAAGGCGTCGGCATCAGCAACACGCCGGAAAAATGCGGCAAAGAACTGAATGAGTATCTGCTTACTGAAAAGGCGGATGTGCTGATCTCCTGCGGCGGCGGGGAATTGATGTGTGAAACGCTGGATTATGTGGATTTTAAAGGAATCAGTGAGGCTTCTCCCAAGTGGTATATGGGCTATTCGGATAATACGAACCTTACCTTCCTGCTGACGACGCTGTGTGATACGGCTTCCATTTACGGACCCTGCGCAGGCGCTTTCGGCATGGAGCCCTGGCATGAATCCATTCAGGATGCGCTGGATCTGCTGCAGGGAAAAAAGCTGGTGATGAAGGGGTATGATAAATGGGAAAAGGAAGCGGGAAAATGTGAAGAAAATCCTCTTGTCCCCTACCAGGTAACGGAGGAGCGCATACTGCGCAGATTCCCAGATGCTGACAGCGAATTTTCAGGACGCCTGCTGGGCGGCTGTATGGACTGCCTGGTAAATCTGCTGGGAACCCGTTACGACAGGGTGACGGACTTTACCCGGAAATATCAGGAGGACGGCATCATATGGTTCCTGGAGTCCTGCGATTTAAATGTATTTGCCATACGACGTGCCATCTGGCAGATGCAGCACGCCGGCTGGTTCTCCCATGTAAAGGGCTTCCTCATCGGCCGCCCTCTGGTCTTCGGAGAGGAAATGATGGGCCTGGATCAATACCATGCGGTGTATGATCTCCTGAAGGGTTATCAGGTGCCGGTGATTATGGATGTGGATCTGGGACACCTGCCTCCCCAGATGCCGCTGATCTGCGGGAGCCTGGCGGCGGTAAGCTGCAGGGGGAATGAACTGGAAGTGCGGATGGAACTGAAATAGGGTTATAAACAGCCGGGATGGGGAAAGAGCAGAAGCAGGAAAATGCCTGATATAAGACTCCGCGTTGCAGGAAAGGTTACCTGAAAATATCCGGGTCCAGCTCCACAATTTCCCCGTTTGCCGGATGATAACCATGGCAGACCGACTGAATTATCATTCCATGGCATGCGACGGCCACCTTATCATAGGACCTGTATTTTTTCAGTACCCGCAGCATCCGCTTTCTCATTGCGGCGAGATCCTCCCAGTCCCTTTCTTTGCCATCGGCATAATTTCCGCCCATGGCAGCAAATTCATGATAACTGTTTTCTGCGATTTTATCAGTTTCGTAAATATAGTTCTTATTTGCCATCCATTCATGCAGATCCGTTTCTACAACGATTTCGGCCTGCAGCTCCTTTGACAGAATGGCAGCGGTCTGCAATGCCCTTGTATAAGGCGAGGAGAGAATAAGGCTTGTGCCTGCAAGACGGCTGTCCTTTGCAGTTTGCCTGATTTCCTCCGCTCCTTTCGCGGAAAGCGGGGCGAGGTTTACGCCAAAACCTTGATAGATTTTTGTATTCCTCTGAGAATAATCGGTGGAACCATGTCTGATGAGATAAAACATATGCTTTGCCTCCGGGAATATATAATAAGTGATGGGGTCCATACAATGTGGCTTTATAGTAACATAGATCGCCGGCCGGGACAAATGGAACCTAAGTTGTTACGCGTTTTGAACCGCTTTTGTATTTTTATTGAAAAGCCCATTGACAATTCCCTTTGAATGAGAATAATTATAGTTAAGGTACACGTGTACAGTATGCTATAACCGGAAAATAAAGTGGTACTATTAAGTACTACTATTCGGAATGAGGAGGCAGCTATGGGGGTAACAACCAAGGATCTGGCAAGAATTTGCGGAGTATCGAGGGCGACCATAACAAGGGCGCTTTACGGAACAGGAAGCATTCGTGAGGAAACGAGACAGAGGATCTTGGATACGGCGAAGGAGCTGGGATATCAGCCCGATCTGATGGCTCGCAGCCTGGTAATGAGGAAAAGCAGGATGATAGGCGCCATTGTAGTGGATCTGAGGAATCAATATTTCCCCAAAATGATTGACGCTATTGAAAAAAGGACAAAGGAATCCTCCTATATGCTGAACATTTCCCTTCATGAGGACGATAAGGAGGAAGAAAAAAAGCTGATACGGGCCATGGTGGGATATCATGCGGACGGCCTGATTCTCAACTGTATCAACAAAGATGAGGAATTTGAAAATATGCTGAACCATCTGGGAATTCCTTATGTCATTCTGGGATACAAGGCCTTTAAAAACAGTCATACCGTAGGTGTGGATGAATACGAGGCAACCCGTAAAGGCGTGGAGTATATCCTGGAAAAAGGGTATAAGGAGCTGGTCTTTGTCGTCCCTCCCCTGTATGATGCGGATGGAATTCCGAATATCGGCCATGAGTATCGCAGAAGGGGCTTTGTGGATGAGGCAGGTAAAAGCGGCTGCCGTTATACGGTTATATATGGCAGGGATTATCTGACGCAGGCCCTTGATTATATGCGTACGAAAGCCATGTCAAAGCCGGCTTTTTTCTGTTCCGGAGATACCTTTGCAGGGGATTTGATAAATGCCTTTGGACAGAACGGTTATCTTGTTCCCAATGATTATGGAATTATGGGATATGATAAGGTCGGACTTTATCAGAATTTTACGCCCAAGTTTACGACTGTGGACAATCATGTGGAACAGATGGGCTATGCGGCTGCGGACATGCTGCTTGATATGATTGAGGGGAAGGAGGTTCCCCATGACATAAAAATTCCCATCACCATTGTGGAAGGGCAGACTCTTTGAAAGAATAAAATAAACGGAAGGAAAACTCCGGACTGTGTTCTGATGTGAACCGGGGCTTCCTTCCGCTTTTTTGTATGAACAATGTAAGGACACTTGTAAATCTGATAATTTTGAACATCCTGATACAAGGGAAAAAAGTGAAAATGTGCAATATTTACATGAAAAAATAAATTTGAGAAAGAAAGTATACAAAAAATACATAACAAAAATAAAAAAGTGATTGACGCTATAAAATAATTGTGATATATTACAAACATCAAATAAATGTACACGTGACCAAATAGTAAAAGCTACTGCATGATAATTTTCATATGCATCTGGCTATTTTTATTAAAGTAAAATGTACACGTGAACATTACGCGCCGATCTGTAAATATTACATATGGATCAGGAAAATCATGGAATATCCTTTCAGATTACCATGGAAAACAAAAGGAGGATTTATTATGAAATCAAAGAAACTTGCCTTACTTTTGAGTACTGTAATGGTGGTTTCCTCACTGGCAGGCTGCGGAGGCAGCAGTTCCACCGCCAATGAAACGTCCGCTCCGGCTGCGGATAAGACAACCGCCGCATCTACAGAAAATACCGCGGCAGCAGGCGCAGAGGAAGCGGAGGCCTCAGCCCCTATCACCATTGATTTCTGGAATTCCTGGACGGGATCAGACGGAGATACCCTGGTGGAGCTGGTTAATAAATTCAATGAAGAAAACCCCTGGCAGATTACAGTAAATATGGACATCAGTTCCTCCTTTGCAGAGAAATTGTCCACCTCTCTTCCAACAGGCGATGCAAGCCCCCTGATCCTGATGGGCAACGGTGACCGGTTCAAATATCAGGAATATCTGCTCCCCATCAATGATGTGTGGACGAATACAACGCTGAAGGAAGAGGATTTCAATGCCAACTCCCTGGATACAGGCAGAATTGGTGAAGACCTGTATTCTCTTCCCTTCCAGAATTCCCTGTACTACATGTACTGGAATAAGGATCTGTTTGAAAAAGCAGGACTGGATCCGGAGACACCTCCGCAGAATTTTGAAGAATGGACGCAGATGGCAGCCAAAATCACAGATCCCGACAGCAATGTGTACGGTTCCGGACTTTTCATGGCATACGGCAATCAGGAAATGTGCCTGATGCAGCAGAAGGGCGGGTTGGCAGTAGAACAGCAGTCCGATGGAAAATATAAGGTTAATATCGAAGGAAATGAAGGCTATAAGGAATATCTGGAATGGATGAAAGCGCTTTATACCAACGGCGATAATCCGCAGGAGAATGAAATTGACTCCATGTTCAAGGCCGGACAGATTGGTATTATGGTGAACGGACCCTGGCTTGCGCCCGGTGCGGACGAATCCGGTGTTAACTTCGGTATGTGCAAGATTTTCGGTCAGGAACCTCTCGGTGATGTGGCGGGCTTCTTCATTACCAGCAGTGCGACGGATGAAGAAAAGCTGGCATGTGAAAGATTCCTGCAGTGGTGGTATCAGGGAAATGAAGGCTGCGCGGTAGAAGATACGGCGGTTTCCACCTGGTCCTTAAAGCTGGGCTTCCCTACAACCTATGTTCCTACAGGAGAATGTGAAGCTTATAAATCCAATGAAAGACTTGCTGCCCTGAATCTGGATGACAACAGCAAGGATTCTATCTGGATTACCACATCTCCTGAATTCAAGGGATGGGGCGACCTGGTTACCGTAATCGGAAATATGACGCAGGCTGTCGTATTCGATACGCCGATTGACGAAGCCATGGCGCAGGCGCAGGAGGATGCCGAGAAAGCAGTCACCACATATGAAGGTGCAGATGCACTTGTTCAGTAAGGGCTTTGGTCATTAACAACTATAAGGAAACGACAGTGAGAGGGAGAATGAGGAGATGTTGTCCGGTTCTCCCTTTCCTGTAAAAATAAAAGATTTTGATTGGAGGCGCACCCATGGGGAAGAAGTGGAGTAATCTGCGTTCTTATTGGAACAAGCCGCAGCGCGCGGCATATCTTTTTTTGCTGCCGGCGGCGGTATTAATCCTGGTGTTCAATATCATTCCGCTGTTTGCATCTTTTTTTATCAGTATGCTTGATATGGGCATTTCCTTTGACAGCGCGAAGTTCATCGGCCTTGATAATTTCAAGGAAGCGCTCACGGACAGACGGTTTGTTAACAGCCTTATCGTAACACTGAAATTCACGGTAATTGAAGTGCCGATCCAGATGGTCCTCGGACTTGTCCTTTCAGCCATGCTGACTAAGAATACCTTCACAAACAAACTGTTTCGGAGTATTTATTTCATTCCTATCGTCTGTTCCGCAACTGCAATCGGCATTATGTGGCAGATTATCCTGCATTCCAATGTGGGACTTATTACCTACTGGGTGAAGCTGCTGGGCTTCGGCAAGGTCAATTTTCTGAACACTCCGGGACTGACGCTGGGTGTGGTAATTTTTGTGTCAGTTTGGAGAACCTTTGGTATTTCCACCATTATCCTTATTTCAGCCATGCAGAACGTGCCTGGCGACTATTATGAGGCGGCGGACATTGACGGCGCGGGGAAGATACGCCAGTTCTTTTCCATCACACTTCCCAGCATTATGCCCTCCTTCTGGTTCCTTTTGATGACGAGAGTCATCGGCTTTCTCCAGGTGTTCGATCTGGTATTCACACTGACGGACGGCGGCCCTAACTATACAACGGAAACACTGGTAACCTACGTTTATAACCGCGCCTTTGACGTGGGCAACAGGATGGGCTATGCGACCGCCATGTCAGAATTCCTGTTCCTTATCATCATGGTCATTACCCTGATACAGTACCGAATCATGAAGAAAACAGAATATTAAGGGAGGAAAATCCTCTGCCCGTCAGAGGACCCGCAAATTGAGATAGGAGGAAAAGAAATGAAAAGCAGGAATTTAAAAAGTAAATTATTGCAGATCCCCATTCTGTTTATCTTTATCTGTCTGGCGGTGGTGATGCTGCTTCCCATTGTATGGATGCTGCTCAGCTCCTTTAAGCCGGATAATGAAATCATCAAATATCCGCCCACGCTGTTCCCCACGGCCTATACGCTGAAGAATTTTATCAAATGTACACAGAGAATTGACATCTGGGTATACCTGAAGAACTCCTTCATCTATTCCTTCGGGGCGACGATTCCCTCGCTGTTGGTCAATACCATGGCAGGATATGCCTTTGCCAGATATAATTTCAAGGGAAAGGATATTATCTTTGTTATTTTCCTGGCAACCATGATGATCCCCTTCCAGGTTATCATGATCCCTTCCTTCCTGGAGGTCCATGCACTGGGGATGTACGATAACTACGCGGGGCTGATAATTCCAAAAATTGCGGCAGCTTACTGGATTTTCATGATGCGCTCAGCCTTCTCCGGCCTGCCCAAGGAACTGGAGGAAGCGGCAAGGATTGACGGACTGAGTGAATTTGGTATTTATGCAAGAATCATGATGCCTTTGATTAAGCCCGCGCTTGTCACACTGATTATTCTGAGCGTAAACGGCAACTGGAACGATCTTCTCTGGCCGCTGATCATTACCTCCAATTCCAAGATGAGGACACTTTCCAATGGTCTTGCATTGTTTGTGGGCGCGCGTACCATTGAATATGGTGCTGCTTTTGCCGGCGCCGCCATTTCCCTGGTCCCTATGCTGGTGCTTTACATATTCGGACAGAAATATTTTGTGGAAGGCCAGGCAACAAGCGGACTTAAGGGCTGATAGAATTGCAGAATAAACATAAATGCTGCGGAAAGGAACAGTATGCAAAAAGCAAAGATTACAATACACCCGGATTATAGAATCGGTGAGATAGACAGACGCCTGTTCGGTGCTTTTCTGGAGCCTATTGGCAGCTGGATTTATGGGAGCATCTGGAATCCGCGCCATCCCCTGGCGGACGATATGGGCTTCCGCCGGGATATCCTGGAGATGACGAAGGAGCTGGGGATTCCTGCAATCCGGATGCCGGGCGGTAATTTTACCTCTGGCTGGGAGTGGAAGGATTCCATCGGCCCGAAGGAAGAACGCAGGACACATCTGGATCTGGCCTGGCGCCAGTACGAAACCAATGAAATCGGACATGATGAATATCTGGAATGGGCGCGCAGGGTGAATACGGAGCCGCTTTATACTCTGAATATGGGCACCGGGAGCATAGAAGATGCCCTGCATTGCGTGGAATATACGAATCATGAGGGCGGAACCTACTGGTCCGATCTGCGCAGGAAAAACGGCTATGAAAAGCCTCATAAGGTTAAGACCTGGTGTCTGGGAAATGAAATGGACGGTCCCTGGCAGATTCGTTCCTGGGAAAAAGATCCCAGGGGCTACGGCATCAAGGTTCATGAAGCCTCCAAGGTAGTAAAATGGATTGACCCGGAGTGCGAGACCATAGTGGCAGGCTCCTCCACGCCCAATAACAGAACCTATCCCGACTGGGATTTGCAGGTGCTTGGCGAATGCTACGAAAGCGTGGACTATCTGTCCCTGCACTATTATCATACGGCCCCGGAAGGAAATATCGGCGCTCTGATGAATGCATCCAGCGTATTTGAGGATTTTATCAATACGGAAATTGCCGCCTGTGATGTGATGCAGGCACATTTCCGCTCTCCAAAGAAAATGATGATTTCCTTTGATGAATATGGCTGTAATGTAAGCCCCCAGAGGCCGACAACGGTGGGAAGATTCGGTGCGGTTGACCGTAGTACCTATCCGGAATTTTCTACCCATATCAGCCGCCCGTTCCGCTATAACGATCCTGACAGGCCGGAAGCGGCGGAGCCTGGCTGTTATCTTAACTCACTGGCGCTTACCTCTGTCCTGATGACGCTTATGCGCCATGCCGATCGGGTAAAAATCGGCTGCATGACCTGCGGGCTGTTTGTGATCGGACATGACGAAGAGCACGTATGGAAACAGGCAGGCTACCATATGTTTGAGCCTTTTATTAAATATGCTTCGGGGGTGTCACTGCGTCCGGCGGTGGAAGCGCCGGTTTATTCTGTTGAGGGCTACAATCTGAATGACTTCAATCAGACACCGGCTTATGAAAATGTACCTTATATCGAGGCCTGCGCTTCTTTTGATGAGAAAAAAGGGAGCGCCGCCATTTTCCTGATCAACCGCAGCTGGGAAGAGGAACTGGAGGTAGAGCTGGATATCAGCAGCTTTACGGGCTACAGCCCTTCAGGCCATACGGTGCTTGCGCCGGAGGATCCTTACGCCTATAATACCTATGAGGAGCAGCCTGTGAAGCCCTTTGAAGCGGTGGATGACCGCTGGGAAAACGGAAAATTTATACTGAAGGCGCCTAAGCTGTCCTTTCACGTAATTCAACTGACAAAATAAAAGGGAGCCGGATAGGAGAAAAAAGGAATGAACCATTATTCTGTACATGACACACTTTATGAAGAAAACGGGAACTTCCGGCTGACCAAGGAGGAATGCGGCATTCTTCTGAAAAAGAAGAAATCAAGCGTCGTTTACTGCCCGAAGGAGGACGAACGCCGTCCCGGCGCCATGTATCCGCGTTGTATCTGCCTTGCGCATAATGGAGAAAAAAACGGCACCCTGCTTGCAACCTTTGAATGCTACAGCCATGGAACACCGGTTTTTCCCATCTACGAAAGCAATGATGATGGGGAGAGCTGGCACAGGCTGTCTGAAATTAGGGATGAGGAAAAAGGCTTTGGCTGCCGCTTCCAGCCGCATCTTCTGGAGCTGCCGGTGACCTGCGGCACGGTGGAGGAGGGGACCATCCTCTGTGCGGGAAATATAATTCCGTCGGATTTTTCCTCTTCCTGCCTGCACCTTTACCAAAGCACGGACTGCGGAAAAACCTGGAGCTTTCTGAGTGAAATCGTATCCGGTGGACATGCGGTGGTAGATCCAAGGGAACCCGACGCCAACCGGCCGGTTTGGGAACCTTTTCTGACGGTGACGCCGGATGGAAAGCTGATCTGCTTTTATTCGGATGAGCGCCGTGCCGCCGGTTCCGGCTATAATCAGCTGCTGGCGCATAAGGTTTCCCCAGACGGCGGCCGTACATGGGGAGAGGAGAAGATTGACGTGGCCTTCCCTGGCGGCAGGCTGCGGCCGGGAATGCCCGTAGTGGCAGCGCTGCCCCAGGGCCGCTTCATCATGGTTTATGAAATGGTCAATCAGGATAAAATCCCGGTCTATTTCCGTATATCGGACTCCATAGAGGACTGGGGCGATCGCGATTTTATAGGGAATCCGGTCTGTGCGGCGGATGGCAGCTATCTGACCGGGACGCCCTATGTTTCCTGGATCCCCCAGGGAGGACCGGAGGGGACCATATTGGTGACGGGAAGAGGCTTTTCCCATATCATGGCAAACAGCCGGATGGGAGAGGGATTTTTTGTAAAGCTGGACAGCCTTGTGGATATTGATAATACCTGTGGATTCGCCGGCTACAGCCAGTGCATTCTGCCCCTGCACGGAGGAAAGCAGGTGCTGAATCTGTGCCCGAGACAGATTTCAGGGGAACTGGCGTTGATCGAGGCCGCGGTAGCGGATGTGTATGTGAAAGCATAGGAGGAAAAGTAACATCGTGAAAAATGCAGAAGTACTATACAACAGAAATTTTACGACAGGAGAGGTGGACCGGAGAATGTACGGCTCCTTTGTGGAGCATCTGGGACGCTGTGTCTACAACGGAATCTATCAGCCGGGGCATCCCGCGGCGGATGAAAACGGCTTCCGCAATGATGTAAAGGAGCTGATCCGTGAGCTGGGAGTGACGGCCATACGCTATCCTGGCGGCAACTTCGTGTCCGGCTACGACTGGAAGGACGGTATCGGCCCGAAGGAAAAACGGCCCGTGCGAAAGGAAATGGCATGGAATGTGCTGGAAACCAATGAAGTGGGAACTGATGAGTTCGCGCGCTTTGCGGCGGACTGCGGGACAGAGGTCCTGATGGCGGTCAACCTGGGGACCGGGACGCCGAAGGAAGCGGCAGAGCTGGTGGATTACTGCAATACCGAAAAGGGCACAGCCTGGAGCGAAGCGCGCAGGGGCAATGGCTCGGAAGCGCCTCATGATTTTAAGGTATGGTGCCTGGGAAATGAAATGGACGGCGCATGGCAGATCAATATGCTCAAGGCCGGAGAATATGCCAGAAAAGCCCGGGAAGCCGCTAAGATGATGAAATGGATGGATCCTTCCATAAAGCTGATCGCCTGCGGCACCTGTACCAATGAGGTGGGGCACACCTCCTATGGCGACTGGGATCTTGCTGTGCTGGAGGAGGCCTATGACTGCATAGACTATCTTTCCCTCCACCGGTATTTCAACTACGATCCTGCCAAGCAGCTTTTTTACCCGATGCACGAGGAGGAAACGGATATCCCGTTTTTCTTCCGCGATCTGAGGGATTTCCTGGATACCATTATCAGTGCCTGTGATTTTGTCAAGGGAAAGAAACGCTCCGATAAAACAATGATGATTTCCTTTGATGAATGGGGCGTGATTACGGATACAGGCGCGGTGCCGGGAGGCGTGAGCCAGGATTTCGGCTTCGCCAATTTCCGTCAGCTGGATGCGGTGATATACGGCGGCCTGCTGTGTACTTTCCTCAATTACGCGGATCGGGTAAAAATCGCCTGCCAGTCGCTTCTTGTTAACGAGGGCGGCATGATAACCACGGATCCGGGCGGGAAAGCGATCCGTCAGACCACTTTTTACCCCTTCCAGGATGCTGCCCGCTACGGCAGGGGAATTTCCCTGAAGGGCGCCGCCCGTTTGCCGAAGGCTGCAACCTGCCATCATGGTGAGCAGGAAACGGTGACAACTGCCTGTGTCTATAATGAGGAACAAAAAGAAATCACCGTATTCGCCATGAACTGTGAAATGCAGGAGGACGTAAAGCTCCGGCTGTCCTTTGAAGGCTTCGGCAGCATGGAGGGAATTGCGTGGCGTGAGCTTTACGACGATGATCCATATGCGAAGAATACCTTTGACGAAGAATTCAGGGTGGTGCCGAAGGAAAAAGAGCTGGCGGACGTATCGGACGGCGTAACGGAAGTTATTTTGAAGAAGCATTCTTGGAATGTGCTGCGCTGGAAGCTGAAATAACGCAGGCTGCACACTAAAAGGAACACACAAAAAGCTGCGGATTCCAGAAAACGGAGGGATTCCGCAGCTTTTTGCCGGTGTGCCATCTGATGGCTATGGATGCAAGGTCCACATTATATAAAGGAAAATGGTAACTGTTCGGTATTTCTCCCAGTTACGGAAAATGTACACTGAATCTGTATCTGGCCACGACAGCTTTTACTTCATGATTGGTGTGCCGAAACGGACTTTTCTGTATACTTTCTGTATTACAACAACAGGAAGACTGACCAGCAGATATAAAGTGGAAAGGATTCCGGCAAGACCTCCGACAAGCATGATAATTAACATTCCGATATTCATTTTATATTGCCCCCTTTATTAGCTTCTTTCTTTTGTCAGACCTATTTTAGCAACCGTATTAGCTTCTGAAAAGACTTTGCATGGATGCTTAACACAATCATAGCGTTCTGTTAACACTTTCTTAGCACGGGATGGGACAGGGGGCAGACCTTGTTAAGGGAGGCAGGGGCGTAGCATGTACATTCATTTGTTATTTTTAATGGAATCAACACGCCGACCGCCCGTGACTTTCCCGAAAAGCTGTGCTATACTTGTTAAGAAAACAAATACCGCGAGACAAACGGAGGGACTATGAATATAGAAGAGGAAGAAAAGAAGCATTTTGCGGTACTCATAGATGCGGACAATATCAGTGAAAAATATGCGGCTAGCATATTTAACGAAATTGCGGATTACGGTTATGCGTCCTACCGCCGTATTTACGGAAACTGGGCGAAAGGAAACGGCTGGAAGGAGGATACTCTTCTGGAAAACTCCATCAACCCCATCCAGCAGTTCAACTATACAATAGGAAAAAATGCCACGGATATGGCCATGGTCATTGACGCCATGGACATCCTGTATTCCGGCAAGGTGGACGGCTTCTGCCTGGTGACCAGTGACAGTGATTTTACCAAGCTTGCCATGCGTCTGCGTGAGGAGCAGATGTACGTGATCGGCATGGGAGAATCCAAAACCCCCCTGGCCCTGACCAAAGCCTGTAATAAATTCATCCATCTGGATTTGATTTCCGGTGAGGTGGAGGACAAGAATGCGGAGGGCATCAAGACCGCAGGCAGCGGCAGGAAGCAGAAGGCGCTTGCTGCGGAAGACAAACAGGACAGCACGGTTACTCCAATCAGTGAAATCGAAGAGGCTATTATTACCTTTGTCCAGAACAATGAAAACAAAGGCAAGCCCACCTATCTGGGCGAGGTGGGAAGCCGGCTCTGCGACAAATTCATCGAATTCGATGCCAGAAACTACGGCTACACCAAGCTGGTCACCCTGCTGAAGGACAAGTGCCCCAAGCTCATCATTATACAGGAGGGAACCTCCTACCGTATTGAGCTGAAGGAACAGACAGAACCGGAAGACCTGGAGAAGGAGATCACCGCTTTCCTGAAACGCAACGGCGGAAAGGTGGACAATCTTTCCCTGGTCCTGGAGCAGCTTAAGAAAAAGCATCCCAACTTTAATCTGAGCGACTACGGATATAGCCGTATCTCCAGTTTCCTGCGCAGCTTTGATAAAATTGCGGTGCATGGAAATGCGCTGATGCTGAAGGATGAGGGGCGAAGAAAATAGATTTACACAGGAGAAAAGGTATGAAACCGACAGGGCCATGCGATTAACTTAATTGCAGAGGCCTTGTTTTTCTCTTTCCCTCTGAAGCCAGCCTTCTTGTATTAAAAAGATAAGGCCGCCGGAATAATAACACATATTATTGACACCGAAACAGCCAGTCTGTACAATAAGAATTACCTGCCTGTGACTATAAAGGTATCGGACAGTTATGTCTGTCAAAAGGAAACCAAAGAGTAAACATTCATGGAAAATAATTATGATATCATCACCAGAATAAACAAAGCCTATTCCGGTATGAGCAAACGGCACAAGCAAATAGCGTCCTATATATTGGAGCACTACGACCAGGCGGCATTCATGACCGCGGCGAAAATGGGAGAGGCGCTGTCCATAAGCGAATCAACGGTGGTGCGTTTTGCGGCGGCCATCGGCTATGAAGGCTACCCGGAAATGCAGGCTGCGCTGGCTGCCTGGGTGAAAACCAAACTGAATGCCGTACAGAAGGTAGGCGCCGCCTATCGTGGCAGCAGCCAGTCCGAGGTGCTCACCAGTGTGCTTTCCAGCGATATGGAGAAAATACAGGATACCATTGATAACCTGGATCCCGCAGCCTTTGACACGGCGGTGGATATTATCCTGGAGGCCCGTACCGTTTATATCGCGGGCATCAGAAGCTGTGCTCCACTGGCGGAATTCCTCAGCTTTTACCTGAATATGATCCGGGGAAACATTGTACTGCTGAAAACGACGAGCTTAAGCGAAGTGTTTGAGCAGATGCTGCGGATCGGTGATAAGGATGCCATCATTGGCATCAGCTTTCCCAGATATTCCATGCGTACACTGAAAGCCATGGAGTTTGCCAACGACAGGAATGCCAAGGTAATCACTATCACTGACAGCGTGCATTCCCCCATGAATCTGTATTCCTCCTGCAATCTGCTTGCAAGAAGCGATATGGTTTCCATCGTGGATTCTCTTGTTGCGCCGCTGAGCGTAATCAACGCCCTGGTGGTGGCTCTGTGCCTGAAACGGCCGGAGGCCGTGAAAGCGAGCCTGGAATCCCTGGAGGGTGCATGGAATAATTACCAGGTCTATCTGAATGATGAGATTAATTTTATTGATGAGGATGCCTTCCTGAACCTGTCTGCCTCAGGCGGGGATGGGGAAAAGGCGGCAGCGGCGGAACGGAGGAATCTATGAGCAGGGTATTAATAGTCGGCGGCGGCGCCGCAGGAATGATGGCGGCGCTTTCCGCGGCCGGGAAAGGCCACTGCGTTACTGTTTTTGAAAAAAATGAAAAGCTGGGCAAGAAAATATACATCACAGGCAAAGGCAGATGTAATGTGACCAATGCCTGTGAGCCTCAGGAGCTGTATCAAAGTGTAGTCAGCAATTCCAAATTTCTCTACAGCGCCTTTTCCCGTTTTGACAATCAGGCGGTACAGGATTTCTTTGAAGCAAACGGCTGTCCGCTGAAAACGGAACGGGGCGGCCGGGTTTTCCCTGTTTCGGATCACTCCTCGGATATCATCCGCGCCCTGTCGTCGGCCCTGGAAAAAGCCGGCGTGGAAATCCGGCTCCATACCCCGGTAAAAAAGCTCCTTGTAAGAAAAGCGGAGGACGGTCCCAATGCCATAAGAGGGCTTAAGCTTCTCTCTGGTGAAGAAATTACGGCGGACGCCGTGGTGCTTGCCTGCGGAGGGCTTTCCTACCAGGCTACAGGCTCCACCGGCGACGGCATGCGTATGGCGCAGGAGCTGGGACATTCCCTGGTTCCCTGCATGCCCTCACTGGTTCCCTTCCATATAAAAGAGGAGTGGTGCCGACAGCTGCAGGGCCTTGCCCTAAAAAATGTTTCGGCCGCATTATATATAGAAGAAAAAGAAATTTACAGCGGCTTTGGTGAGATGCTTTTTACCCATTTCGGCGTGAGCGGTCCGCTGATTCTCAGCGCCAGCAGCTACTACCAAACCGCTGCGGAGAAGCTGAGAAAGAAGAAGGAAAAGCAGGCAAAGAAAGCAGGGGCGGCTGCAGAGCCTTTGGAAAATGGAAAGGCAAAGGCACATGCTTACCTGAAGCTGGATTTGAAGCCCGCCCTTTCCATGGAGCAGCTTGACAAAAGGATTCTGCGGGATTTTGAGGAAAATAAGAACAAGCAGTTTAAAAACGCGGTGGACGGACTCTTCCCCGCCAGGCTGGTTCCCATCATGATTCAGCTTTCCGGCATTGATCCGGAAAAGAAGGTACATGAGATAACAAGGGAAGAAAGAAAATATTTTGAAGAATGCATCAAGGGACTGACGCTGACCATTGCCGGAACGAGAGGCTTTGAAGAGGCGATAATCACCCGCGGCGGCGTCCGCGTAAAGGAGGTCAACCCCTCCACCATGGAATCCAGGCTGGTGCCCGGGCTGTATATGGCCGGTGAAATGCTGGATCTGGATGCGCTGACAGGAGGCTTTAACCTGCAGATTGCCTGGTCAACAGGATACCTTGCGGGTGCCAGCATACCGTGACGGCCTGAAGGCAGAAAGCGGCGGCCCGTACCAGGACCGCCTGAATATAATATACGCGGCGTTGGCCGCATGCCCGGCAAAAGGGCGGATAGGAGCAAAAATGAGTTATAATATCGCAATTGACGGCCCTGCGGGAGCAGGAAAAAGCACGATTGCCAAAAAGCTTGCAAAGAAGCTGGGCTATGTGTATGTGGATACAGGCGCAATGTACAGGGCGATTGCCCTTTTCCTTCTCAGGGAGAAGGTACAGCCGCAGGATACTGACTCAATACTGGCGAAATGCACAGGGGCAGATGTTACCATAAGCTATCAGGACGGCGAACAGATTGTGCTGCTGAACGGAGAAAATGTGAATGGCCTGATCCGTACGGAGGAAGTGGGAAACATGGCCTCCAACTCCTCTGCTGTCCCGGCTGTAAGGGACAGGCTGCGCAGTCTTCAGCAGGAGCTGGCTGCCAATGAGAATGTGATTATGGACGGCCGCGATATCGGAACCTGCGTGCTCCCTGACGCGGACGTGAAAATATTCCTGACTGCGGACAGCGCTGTCAGGGCCAGACGGAGATTTGAGGAGCTTGCGGCAAAAGGGACGCCGGAGCCGCTTGAAAAAATCGAAAAGGATATCATTGAAAGGGATGCCAGGGACAGGAACCGGGAAATATCGCCTTTAATGCAGGCAGAGGACGCGGTTCTGGTGGACACCTCCGAAATGACCATTGACGAGGTAGTGGAAGCTATCCTGGAAATCTGCAGAAAGAAAGGATGCATATAATATGGAAGTAATTCTGGCAGAAAGCGCCGGCTTCTGCTTTGGTGTAAAGCGTGCCGTGGATAAGGTCTACGAACAGATAGAAACCGGAAAGAAAATATATACCTACGGACCGATTATCCACAACGAATTTGTAGTGCAGGATCTGGGAAAAAAAGGGGTTGAGGTCATCGAATCCGAGGAAGCGCTGGAGCAGCTTACGGAGGGAACCATCGTCATCCGATCCCACGGAGTGCCCAAATCCATCTGCGAAAAAATAGAAAAACAGGGACTGGAATGCGTGGATGCTACCTGCCCTTTTGTAAAAAGGATTCATAAAATAGTAGAAAAGGAAAGTGCGGCAGGCCGACAGATAGTTATCATCGGAAATGCCGGACACCCCGAAGTAGAGGGGATTCAGGGCTGGTCGGTCACTCCGGCGATAGTTATTGAATCGGAAAAAGAAGCACAGGAATTCGTACCTGAAGCCGGGAAAAAGCTGTGTATTGTGTCGCAGACGACATTTAACTACAATAAATTTCAAGAATTAGTTGAAATTTTTCTAAAAAAAGGTTATGATATTAGTGTTGTGAATACTATCTGTAACGCAACTGAGGAGAGACAAACTGAGGCAAAGGATATTGCAGCGAAGGTTGATGCGATGATTGTTATCGGTGGGAAGCACAGTTCCAATACAAGGAAGCTGTATGAGATATGCTGCAAGGAGTGTGCTCACACCTGTTTGATACAGACACTTGATGACTTGCATTTAGAACTACCCAAAGCTGTCCGCCTGGTGGGTATTACAGCCGGAGCGTCTACCCCGAATAAATTAATCGAGGAGGTTCAAAACTATGTCAGAATTAACTTTTGAACAAATGTTGGAGGAATCATTAAAAACTATACATGCGGGAGAGGTAGTCGAAGGTACAGTTATCGATGTTAAGCCTGAAGAAGTGATTCTTAATATCGGATACAAGTCAGACGGTATTCTTACAAGAAACGAATATACTAACGATCCCGGCGTGGACATGACAGCGGTCGTTAAAACGGGCGACAAGATGGAAGTCAAGGTACTTAAGGTAAATGACGGAGAAGGACAGGTTATCCTTTCCTACAAGCGTCTGGCTGCTGACAGAGGAAACAAGAGAATCGAAGAAGCATACAACAATCACGAAGTGCTTACTGCCAAGGTAACCCAGGTACTTGACGGCGGATTAAGCGTAGTGGTAGATGAAGTCAGAATTTTCATCCCTGCAAGTCTGGTTTCCGACACTTATGAGAAGGACCTGAACAAATACGCAGGACAGGATATTGAATTCGTTATCAGCGAATACAATCCGAAGAGAAGAAGATATATCGGCGACCGCAAGCAGCTCATCGTTGCCAAGAAGGCAGAGATGCAGAAGGAACTGCTTGAAAGAATCCATGAAGGTGATGTAGTGGAAGGAACTGTTAAGAACGTAACAGATTTCGGCGCATTCATCGATCTGGGCGGAGCAGACGGACTGCTTCATATTTCTGAAATGTCCTGGGGCAGAGTGGAACACCCCAAGAAGGTATTCAAGGTTGGTGATCAGGTTACCGTACAGATTAAGGAAATCAACGGCAGCAAAATCGCCCTCAGCATGAAGTTTGACGATGCCAATCCCTGGAAGACCGCTGCAGAGAAGTATGCAGTTGGCAATGTAGTAACAGGCAGAGTGGCAAGAATGACAGATTTTGGTGCGTTTATTGAGCTGGAACCCGGAATTGATGCACTTCTTCATGTTTCCCAGATTGCTAAAGAGCATGTGGACAAACCGTCAGATGTTCTGAAGGCAGGAGAAGAAATTACGGCAAAGGTTGTTGATTTCAATGAAACAGACAGGAAAATCAGCCTGAGTATTAAGGCTATGCTTGCTCCCGAACCTAAGGAAGTGAAGGAAGAAGCTCCTGTACAGGAAGAAGCAGACGCAGACGTGGTTTCCGTGGATATTGATGCTGTAATCGCAAAGCAGAAGGCAGAAGAGGATTCTGCTGAATAATTAACAATGAGTGGCAGCATGCTGTGCTGTTGAAAGGGATGCGGGAGTACGCCGCATCCCTTTTTTAAATATGCCCGGCGGTGTACGATTCCGCAGGCTGTGTAAGCGTAAGCAGCAAAGGGACGCCGAACCGCCGTAAATACATAAAAGTGGAAGGAAAGAGGAAAAATGAGTAAGGTTGTAAATGAACCAAAAATCAAGAATCCGCTGATTAAAGCCATACGTGAGCTTCTGGAGCACAGGGCGCTCTGGCTTTATCTGCTTTGTGACGAAGCAAGGAAGAAGGGGCTTTTGCCGCAGGATTTTGCGCCGGCCGCTATCAGACGCTGCGGACATATGCAGGGCAGGCAGTTAGTAAAAAAAGGGCATACCAAAAGCCTGAAGGGACTGCGCAGAACCCTGTTTACCAAACCGGCACAGCTTGTTTTTGAAATGAAGATTCAGAAATGCACGGATAATGAGCTGGAAATCCATTTTCATTACTGTCCGCTTGTAAAGGCATGGCAGAAGGCGGGCTGCAGTGATGAGGAGATTGCCTGCCTGTGTGATACAGCCATGTGCGGTGACAGAGGGATCGGGGAGGCCTATGGCTGCGCCCTGGATCTGCCGAAAACTATTGCAAACGGCGATGATATCTGCCATCTCAGATATTACCGCAAAAATGCCATGAAAGAGCAGTAACTGCGAGGGCGGATAACCGTCAGTTACAATGAGTTACAAATGGGATGCGAAGCCGGCAGAGGGGGACGGCTGCGCAGCAGAATGAGTTGCTTCTTATATTACAATCTGGAGGAAGATGATGAAAAAGAAGATTCTGTATGCTGCAGCGGTACTGGCAGCTTTGTTGTTTATCTGGCTGGGAAACGAGGGCAGCAAGCCCCTGGTGCTTAAAGGCACGGATTTGAACCAGACAGCGGGCGTCAGCGATTATACAGGGCTGATTGCCATTGATGAAACGGCCGCATATTACGGTATGTTTGCCTATACGGACGATTATGTGCTGGATAAGGGAACCTATACCATAAGGCCAGAGTATTCCAATACCTCGTCCGATAATATTATTGAAGTATGGGACAATGGTACAAAGGTGGCCCAGTGGAGCCTGGAGAGTACGGATGGAGTGAAAACCACCCGGGATTATACCTTTACGCTGGATAAAACTTCACAGCAGCTGCATATACGTATTTACTATCAGGGAAAAGGGAGCCTGATTGTAAATAATATTTCCCTGATCCCTCACGGCGCTTTTTACAGGGATGCCTGGTTCCTGGCGGCTGTAGTGATACTGCTGGCCATAACCGGCGTGTTTCTTGCATCCTATGAGAAAAAGCATCCGTCAGGAAGAGAACAGAAGGTTACTTTCCTGATATTGGCGGGATTGTGCCTGTATTCTTCCATGCCCCTGTTTATCCAGGCCTTCGCCCAGGCGGATGACGTCTGTTACCATCTGCTCAGAATTGAGGGGCTGAAGGATGGAATGCTGGACGGGCAGTTCCCGGTGGTTATTTTCCCTGAAGCGCTGGCAGGAAACGGATATCTGAACAGCATGTATCCCTATCTGTTCCTGTATATCCCCGCAGTGCTGAGGCTGTTTGGCGTTTCCCTGGCGCTTTCCTATAAAACGCTGATATTTATGGCCAATATTGCCACTGTGGCGATTACATTCCGGGTATTCAAATCCCTTACCAGGTCAAAATACGCCTGTATTCTGGGAACGGCGCTTTATATCCTAATGCCCTACCGTTTTACGAATATTTACGCAAGGGGCGCGCTTGGGGAAACACTGGCGCTGACCTTCCTGCCGCTGATTATCGCCGGCTTTTACCATGTGCTGCTGGGAGATAAGAAGAAATGGCCGTGGCTGGTAATCGGCTTTACTGGAGTGATTGAAAGCCATGTGCTCAGCACAGCCACGATGGGCGTAATTTTCGCTGTCTGCTGTCTTATTTTTATCAGGGAGCTCTTCTGTGATAAAAGATGGCTTGAACTGCTGAAAGCGGCGGGGCTTACGGTGCTGCTGAATCTGTGGTTCCTGGTGCCTTTCCTGTTCTTCTACCTGAAGGAAAACCTGTACCAGAAGGCGCTGGACTGGAGCGGCTTTTCGGAGTATTCCATCAATGCTTCCTTCCTGGCGGATACCTTCCATACCAACGATTACCGTTTCCTGTCCCTGGGACTTCCCATCCTGGGCTGTGCGGCAATATGCATCCTCAAGCTGGTATGCGAGAAATCAAAGGAAAAGAACTGTAAAAGAGACAGCTTCCTCACCTATCTTTTCGGCTGCGCCTGTGTGCTGACCTTCCTTGTGACAGGCTATTTCGGAAGCAAGACGCTGAAGGAGCTGATTCCGGCCATCGAACCGGTCCTGCGGACGATCCAGTTCCCCTGGCGGCTTCTGGCCCCTGCAGGAATCCTGTTTATCTTTGCGGGCGTCATCTGGCTGTCCGAATCGGAGGTGCTGCGGCCCTACAGGAATCTTGTATTTGCATTTCTGGTGGGAGTGAACCTGCTCACCTGCCTGAACCAGCCCTATAATCAGAATAATTTTGCATATAAAGATTATGATGACACCACAACGGTGGGGCATCAGGATAAAATCATAGGAATCCCGAAATCGGATGCCACCGTTATTTATCCATATGAATGGCGGATAGATGCGCTGATGGACGATAAGCTGACAGCGGATCTGCAGCTTTCCGATGCCGAAAAGGTAGTTGTACAGGATTATGAAAAGAAGGGCACCAAAGGAAAGCTGGCCTATCAAACCTCGGAGGAAGGGCAGTATGTGGATTTCCCGATCCAGAAATATCTGGGCTATACGGCGGAGGATGAAAACGGTACGCCGCTGGAAGTAACCTACGGAAATAATTACCGTGTGAGGGTGATGTTAAACGGAGACGGAGCCAGCCATACCGTCTTTGTAAGATACCGCCAGCCTGTTATTTTCCGTATCTCCCAGGTGATATCCCTCCTGACGCTGCTTGGCTGTATTGCAGTACCGGGATATTTTGTGATAAACCGCAGAAAACGCAGTCCCGCTGTTGTGGCGGCCGGGGCGGGCAAGAAAAAGGACGGAACGCATTAACGCATTCCGTCCAGTATATGACCGGCATAGAGGGACAGCCGTTTACTGTCATTCAGGAAAGCTTCTTCCAGAAGGAAAAAGCTTTCCTTTTCTTTTACCCCTTTCCGGAAGGCCGGGGTGAAAAGATCCTCCTGTCCCGGCTTGAGATGCTGGGGCAGGAATTCGCCGCTTTTTCTCGTATAGCAGGTGGCGGGAGTAGCGGGCACCCGATGGGACTTATCCACATATACGGCCACTGATTTATGAATGGCATTGTCCTCCTCAGGAAGATAAGAGTAATTTTTATAATCCGGGTAAAAGAATTTCAGCTCGCCGGAAAGTATAGGTATTTTCAGCGTCCCCGTATTTTCGCTGCCGGAAAAATAGCAGCCTCCTCCATGAAATGAGAGGGGGACAGGCAGCGCAGCGGGAAAAGTGAGCCGGACAAGGAGTTCTTTTTGTATGTTTCCCGCATAATCTGTACAAAGGTCCGTTTCCGCCCCGACAGCGGACGGGATGCTTTCAAAAAGCTCCGGATAGGAAAGGATGGGAACCACGGACAGCATGCCCCGGATGTCGTCCGCATTGTGAAGAAGGAGCACCTCCAGCAGGCGGTGATCCCGTTCCTGGCGATAGACCTTGTACAGTTCTATCAGCTGGCCGCCGGTAAAGGGATCCTCTCTGTTAAGGCCAAGATATTCCTCCAATGTTTTCTGCTTGCAGTTGGGCAGCTTGAGCAGATTTTTTAAAGGCGATATCTGGCGGTAGATGTCCGTCTGCTCCATTTGCGGGAATGGGGAATCCAGGCCATATTTTTTGCATTTTGCCTGTACGAAGGGGACATCGAAGGTCGTCCCGTTAAAGTGCACCAGCTTCCGGTAAGGGGCGGCAAATTTCAGGAAAGCGTCCAGAATGGCTTCCTCCTCAGCCGTGTTTTCTGCAAACCATTGCTGCAGGGTCCACTTTTTATCCTGAAGAAACGCGGCGCCGATAAGATAAATGGAAGCGTTTTTGGGGGAGAGTCCGGTGGTTTCGATATCAAAAAAAAGGATACTTTCCGTGTCTCCCAGAAAATGCCGGATGGTTTCTCCGGCAGTTGTATGTATGTTCTGAATTCGTGTTTTCATACAATTAATATACCATATTTTTTGATTTTTATGTAGTAATTTGATGAAAATTAAGGTATGATTATGTTATGCCGTGCGTCCCGTGGTTTGCCGGCAGGAAGGTAACCGGCCCGTTTGAAAAGAACGGCTGCAGAGGAATCCGGCGGACCCGGGGAGACACAGGAGGCGAGGGGGACCAGGACGTGTTTGAAAAATGCGTTCCGGCTTTCGTCCTGTGCATACGCAATAATTAACAAGAAAAGAGGGATAGCTAAAATGGCTAAGGCGAAGTTAACATTTATGGGCGGCATCCATCCATACGACGGAAAAGACCTGTCCAAGGATAAGCCCATGAAAGCAGTTTTGCCAAAGGGAGATCTGGTGTATCCGTTGTCCCAGCATATCGGCGCGCCCGCCAGGCCAATCGTGGCAAAGGGGGACCATGTGCTGGCAGGGCAGAAGATAGCGGAAGCGGGGGGCTTCGTATCCGCATCGGTATTCTGTACCGTATCGGGAACGGTGAAGTCCATTGAACCGAGGCGTGTGGTCACCGGCGATAATGTGATGAGCATTGTGGTTGAGAATGATCAGCGGTATGAAGAAGTGGAATATCCTCCGGTGAAGCCCCTTGAGGAGCTGTCAGGAGAAGAGATCATCAATCTGGTGAAGGAAGCGGGCGTGGTCGGTATGGGCGGCGCAGGGTTCCCCACGCATGTAAAGCTTTCACCAAAGGAACCGGATAAAATAGAATATGTGATTGCCAACTGTGCCGAATGCGAACCTTATCTTACTTCGGATTACCGCAGGATGCTGGAGGAGCCTGATAAGCTCATCGGGGGCCTTCAGGTGATTTTGCGGCTTTTCCCCAATGCAAAGGGAGTGCTGGCGGTGGAGGACAATAAGCCGGACTGCATTAAGCTTTTGACTGAGATGACCAGCGATGAGCCCAGGATTACGGTGAAGAAGCTGAAAACCAAGTACCCCCAGGGCTCCGAGCGCCAGCTGATTTTTGCAGTGACCGGGCGGGCCATCAATTCCTCCATGCTTCCTGCGGATGCAGGCTGTATCGTGGACAATGTGGACACCGTGGTCGCGGTCAACCGTGCGGTGAGGGAGGGCAAGCCTCTGATGAACCGTATTGTTACCGTCACGGGGGATGCCATTGCCAATCCCCAGAATTTTATTGTCCGGATCGGAACGAATTATCATGAACTGATAGAAGAAGCGGGCGGCTTTTCCAAAGAGCCGGAGAAGATTGTGTCGGGCGGCCCCATGATGGGCTTCGGCATTTTCGATCTGGATGTGCCCACAACGAAAACGGCGTCCGCGCTGCTGTGTATGTCGAAGGATGAGGTAGGAGAGCCTTCGGCCTGCATCAACTGCGGAAGATGTGTGGAGGCCTGCCCTTCCAGGCTTGTGCCCACACTGCTTTCCACCTATTCGGAGCATTATGATATGGAAGCCTTTGAGAAGCATGACGGTATGGAATGCTGTGAATGCGGCTGCTGCAGCTATGTCTGCCCGGCCAAGCGCCAGCTTACCCAGGCGATCAAATCCATGCGTAAAATGGTCCTGGCAGAGCGCAAGAAAACAAGCGCAGCCAATAAAAAATAGGAGGAAAGAGCAATGAGCGACTTGATGAAGGTATCATCCAACCCGCATATCAGATCCAAAGACTCCACAGGCAGAATCATGCTTGCGGTCATTGCGGCACTGCTTCCCACCACGATCTTTGGCATCTGGAATTTCGGTATCCGCGCGCTGCTGATTGTTGCAGTGACCATCGCATCCACGGTACTGACAGAATTTTTATATGAAAAAATTACGAAAAAGAAGAACACCATCGGGGATCTGTCCGCTGTGGTGACAGGGCTTCTGCTGGCGCTGAACCTGCCGGTGAGCGTGCCCTGGTGGATCGGCGTCATCGGCGGCGTATTTGCAATTCTCGTTGTGAAGATGCTGTTCGGCGGCCTGGGGCAGAACTTTATGAACCCGGCTCTGGGAGCCAGATGCTTTCTGCTGATCTCCTTTGCCTCCATCATGACCAATTTCAACTGCGACGCTTATACCGGCGCTACGCCGCTTGCCGCAGTGAAAGCGGGAGAGAGCGTCAACGTTCTGGATATGGTAATCGGCAGGACAGGGGGAACCATCGGCGAGACCTCCATGCTGTGCATCGTTATTGGCGCATGTCTGCTGATCTGGCTGGAAATCATCGATTTGAGAATTCCCGGTACATACATCGTAAGCTTTGTGGTTTTCATGATACTCTTCGGAGGCCATGGGCTTGACAGATACTATATTTCCGCACAGCTTTCCGGCGGCGGCCTGATGCTGGGCGCTTTCTTCATGGCGACAGACTATGTAACGCGGCCGGTGACCAAGAAGGGGCAGTATATTTACGGTATTCTGCTGGGCGTGCTCACCGGTATTTTCAGGGTTTTAAGCGCCAGCGCGGAGGGTGTTTCCTATGCGATTATCCTGGGGAACCTGCTGGTGCCCCTGATTGAGAGGTTTACTCTTCCCAAAGCTTTTGGTAAAGGAGGAGAACGGGCATGAAAAGTATGTTGAAGGATGCGGGAATTTTATTCCTGATTACATTGGTTTCCGGCCTGCTTCTGGGTCTTGTTTACCAGGTGACGAAGGAGCCCATTGCGGTGCAGGAGGAGAAAGCCAGGATGGAAGCGCGCCAGGAGGTATTCCAGGACGCGGATCATTTTGAAGACGGGGAAGGCTTCTCCGAGGAAGCGGCGCAGGCTGTGCTGAATGAGGGCGGCTTCACCCAGGAGAGCATCAACGAATACTGCGCTGCCTATGACAAGGACGGCGGCCTTTTAGGATACGTGATTACGGTGACCAGCCATGAGGGCTACGGCGGAGACATTAAGTTCACCATCGGTGTGCGCATGGACAATACGCTCAACGGAATGTCCATTCTCTCCATTTCCGAGACTCCCGGCCTGGGCATGCAGGCGGAAGAGGTATTGAAGCCTCAGTTTGCAGGCAAAAAGGCGGAAAGCTACGTCTATACCAAGGGCGGCGCTTCGGCGGACAACGAGATTGACGCCATTACCAGCGCCACAATCACGACCAATGCGGTCACAAACGGCGTAAACGCCGGACTGTATTATTTCCAGACGGAACTGAAAGGAGGCAGCGGCAATGAATAAGCCAACCGAACGTCTCTATAACGGAATTATAAAAGAAAATCCCACCTTTGTGCTGACCCTGGGCATGTGCCCCACACTGGCGGTCACCACATCGGCAATAAACGGGCTGGGCATGGGCCTCTCCACAATGGTGGTGCTGGCGCTGAGCAACCTGATGATATCGCTGCTTCGCAAAATTATACCGGATAAAGTGAGGATCCCCGCCTTTATCGTAATCGTGGCAAGCTTCGTTACCATGGTAGAGCTGCTTCTGCAGGCGTATGTGCCGTTTTTGTATGATGCGCTGGGCATTTATATCCCTTTGATCGTTGTTAACTGTATCATTCTGGGCCGCGCGGAAAGCTATGCTTCCAAGAACGGGCCACTCCCGTCTTTATTTGACGGCATTGGAATGGGCTTGGGCTTTTCCCTGGCGCTCACCTGCATCGGTCTGGTGCGTGAGATCCTCGGCTCCGGCAAGTTTTTCGGCTTCGCCATTCTGGGAAGCAAGGCGCCGGAAATCTTCGGCTCCGATATTCTGCAGCATTACGTGCCCATCAATATCTTTGTTATGGCTCCCGGCGCATTCTTCGTTCTGGCGGCGCTGACGGCGATTCAGAATAAAGTGAAGATTAACGGGGAAAAGAAAGGCAAGGATATGTCCAGGATTCAGTCAGGCTGCAGCGAGGACTGCATGGCCTGCGGAGAATCCGGCTGTGCACGCCGTTTTTATGACGCGGATGCGGGAAAAAAGGAGGAGGGAAAATAAATGTTGGATCAGCTGCGAGAATTATTGCTTATATTAATCGGTTCCTCACTGGTGAGCAACGTGGTACTCAGCCAGTTCCTCGGTTTGTGCCCTTTCCTCGGCGTTTCCAAAAAGGTGGAAACCGCGGCCGGCATGGGGACTGCCGTTATCTTTGTAATTACGCTGTCCAGCGCGGTGGCGGGCGTCATCTATAAATTCGTCCTCACGCCGTTAAACATTACTTACCTGCAGACCATTGTTTTCATTCTGGTCATTGCGGCGCTGGTTCAGTTCGTGGAAATGTTTCTGAAAAAATATATGGTGTCTCTCTACAACGCGCTGGGTGTATACCTGCCCCTGATTACCACCAACTGTGCGGTCCTGGGTGTGGCGCTGACCAACGTCCAGAAGAACTACGGGATTCTGGCGGGGACGGTCAACGGCTTTGCAACGGCGCTTGGCTTCACGATCGCCATTATCATTCTGGCGGGAATCCGCGAGAAGATGGCGTATAATGACGTACCGGAATCCTTCAGGGGAATGCCTATCGTCCTGATTACTGCGGGACTTATGGCAATTGCCTTCTGCGGCTTTTCCGGCCTGTCGCTTAAATAGGAGGTGGAGTCGGTGAGTATTTCAGGTATTCTGATTGCTACGGCAATCGTAGGCGGTGTGGGGCTGTTTATCGGCCTTTTCCTCGGAGGGGCCGCCATCCTTTTCAAGGTAGAGGTAAATGAAAAAGAAGAGGCTGTCCTTGCACAGCTGCCCGGAAATAACTGCGGCGGCTGCGGATATCCCGGCTGTGCGGGGCTGGCTGCGGCCATAGCGTCGGGCAAGGCCCCTGTAAACGCCTGTCCGGTAGGCGGCGCTGAGGTTGGGAAAAAGGTTGCTGAAATCATGGGTGTGGAAGCGGAGGAGGGAGAGCGCATGGTCGCTTTCGTTGCGTGCCGCGGAACCCGTGACAAGATTAAGGTGGATTACGATTATGTGGGCCTGCATGACTGCCGCATGCTCTCCTTTGTGCCAAACGGCGGCGCCAAGTCCTGTAATTTCGGCTGTCTTGGCTATGGAAGCTGCGTGGAGGTCTGCCCCTTTGATGCCATACATATTTTTAACGGTGTGGCGCAGGTGGACAGGGAGGCCTGTAAGGCCTGCGGAAAATGTATCTCCGTATGTCCCAAGAATCTGATTTCGCTGATTCCCTATTCGGCAAAATATGCGGCGGCCTGCAGCTCCGGCGATAAAGGCCCCATTACGATGAAGGACTGCCGGGCCGGCTGTATCGGCTGCGGTATCTGTGAGAAGAACTGTCCTTCCGGCGCCATTAAGGTGGAGAATTTCAACGCCACCATTGACCAGAGCAAATGTACAGGCTGCGGCATCTGTGTGGAGAAGTGCCCGAAGAAGGTGATTGTCCGCTGCAGCGGGGAACAGACGCAGGAATAATTGTGAAGACGCCGGATGGCGGACTTCGCAGAACAGGAAAGAGGAGTAAAATAATGGAAAGTGTTACACTGGGAAAAACAGGCATCACCGTGAATAAAAACGGCTTTGGAGCGCTTCCCATCCAGCGTATCAGCGATGAGGAAGCGGTGCATCTGCTGCGTAAGGCTTATGAGAACGGAATTACTTTTTTTGATACGGCCCGTGCCTATTCGGACAGCGAACATAAGCTGGGGCTGGCGTTCCAGGGAATGTGGGATAAGGTGTATGTGGCATCTAAAACCGCGGCGGTAACCCCGGAGGATTTTTGGAAGGATCTGCAGACCTCCCTTACTACGCTGGGAAGGGATTATCTGGATCTGTATCAGTTCCATAATCCGTCCTTCTGCCCCAGACCGGGTGACGGGAGCGGCCTCTATGAATGCATGCTGGAAGCGAAGGAACAGGGGAAAATCAGGCATATCGGCATTACCAACCACCGTCTGGCAGTGGCGGAGGAAGCCATAAACAGCGGCCTGTATGAGACCCTGCAGTTCCCGTTCAGCTATCTGTCCGCGCAGCAGGAACTGGATTTGGTAGAAAAATGCAGGAAGACAAATATGGGCTTTATTGCCATGAAGGCGCTTTCCGGCGGCCTGATTAATAATTCCGCCGCCGCATATGCCTATCTTGCCCAATTTGCCCATGTGCTTCCCATCTGGGGGGTACAGAGGGAAAGCGAGCTGGATGAATTCCTCAGCTATGTGGAGAATCCTCCGGCGCTCACCGAAGAACTGGAAGCGGTCATCAGCCATGACAGGCAGGAGCTTCAGGGTGAGTTCTGCCGCGGCTGCGGCTATTGCATGCCCTGTCCGGCAGGCATTGAAATCAATAACTGCGCGAGGATGTCCCTGATGATAAGAAGAGCGCCCTCCGCAGCCCAGCTGACGCCTGAAATGCAGGAAAAAATGCTGCAGATTGAAAACTGTCTGCACTGCGGGAAGTGTAAGAGCAAATGTCCGTACAATCTGGACACCCCTGCGCTGCTGGAACGCAACCTGAAGGATTATAAGGAAATTCTGGCGGGGAAGGCTATTTAGCGGCTGGCAGCAGCTACAGAAAAATGTAACTGCAAAGGTACTGAACAATTACAAAAATAAAGGCGGAATAAAGCTGCCGCAAATCCGGAGGACCAAAGTCCGATGCCGGATCTGCGGCAGTTTTTTAATTGTATTTTGGTTTCCTGCATTTTATTAAGCGTTTTATCCTGCATTTGCTAAATGCCTCTTCCTGAATTACCAATAATTGCCAATGCAATTTCGCTAGTTTTATTTTACAATATTGAAAACGGTACACCCAATATATCTTTACGAAGCAGGCTGTCAAATTTATGGAGGAAGCCAAAAATGGATAAGAATAAAGCATTGGAACTGATATTAGCAAATGCCTGTTGTACACTGGAGGACAGCTGTCGATTATGTCCGTATTATGCGGATCCGCCGTCAAAAGAATGTGAGAACTTTTCCATGGAGGATCTGAGGAAAGCGGTGGAAGTGATTCAAGCACATAAGAAAAAATAACCTGTAACTGAAAAGCCGGCAGTCTGCTTCCCTGCTAAGAAAGTATTAAGTTTTCCCATTACATATTGACCGTTTGAGTTCCTTTTCCTATAATTTACTCACACTTCCGGATGCTTTCCGTCATATTTTGCGAAAGGCGGCATTACAATAGTATTAGAAGCTGAAACCGGCCTGCAGCGGCCGGATGCCGGATCTCTGCCGGGGGTGGCATGGACAGAAAATTGCAGGCGCAAGATGTAAAAACGTCCTGCAGAAGGAGAGGCAGAACATGGAGGAAGAATCCGATACAGGACAAATCAGTACAGAAAAAGACAATTCCGTAAAAACAGCAAAAGCACCGGAGAGGCATAACCTGCGCAGCAGAAAAAAGGGCAGGCTATGTTTTTTTATGTCTTTTTGCAGGAAAACGACAGGCTACATAAAAGGCCAGCCGCCAGGCAGAATCATTGCCATGGGCTTTGCACTGGTGATTCTGGCGGGAGCTTTGCTTCTGAAGCTTCCGGTATCCGTAAGGGAAGGGGCAGATGTCAGCTTCATTGATGCACTTTTTACCTCTACCAGCGCGGTATGTGTTACCGGCCTGATTGCCGTGGACACAGCGGATCATTTTACGGTGTTCGGAAGGACGGTGGTGGCGTTGCTGATTCAGATTGGCGGCCTTGGAGTCACCTCCGTAGGGGTGGGCTTTATCCTTATGGCAGGCAAGCGGATTGGCCTGAAGGGCAGAAAGCTGGTCAGGGAAGCGATGAATGTGGACACATCAAAGGGAATGGTGCGGCTGGTAAAGAATGTGCTTCTCATGACGCTTTGCTTTGAGGGCGCAGGAGCGGTTCTGAGCTTTGTCGTGTTTATCCGCGACTATCCGCCGTTGGAAGCACTGGGGATCAGTCTGTTTCATTCTGTAGCTGCCTTTAATAATTCCGGCTTCGATATATTGGGCGGGCTGCAAAACATGATTCCTTATCAGAGCAATGTGCTGCTGAACCTGACCACGAGCGGACTTATTATTTTCGGTGGGCTGGGATTCCTGGTAATTCTGGATGTGCTCAGGAGCCGTTCCTTTAAAAAGCTGTGCCTGCATTCCAAAATTGTAATCGTAATGAGCATTTTTTTGATTGCGGCCGGAATGTTGTCACTGAAGGCTACGGAAAATATTACATGGCTGGGCGCTTTTTTCCAAAGCGTATCCGCAAGGACGGCCGGCTTTTCCAGCTATCCAATCGGAAGCTTTACCGATGCGGGACTTTTTACCCTGATCATTCTGATGTTTATCGGGGCATCGCCCGGATCAACGGGCGGCGGCATTAAGACAAGTACGTTTTTTGTTTTAATACAGGCGGCCAGAAGCGCGGCGACCAATCAGTATGCAGGCGCTTTTAAACGTAAAATACCGGCCGATGTGATTTCCAAGGCTTTTATTATTACTTTTTTATCCGCTATTGTTGTGGGCACAGGAACCTTTATCATGTGTCTGCTGGAACCTGAATATACGTTTCTCCAGCTGGCGTTTGAAGTGACCTCCGCATTTGGGACCGTTGGCCTGTCAACAGGAATAACGCCGGATCTGGGAACAGCCGGGAAGCTGGTAATAATTCTTATCATGTTTATCGGAAGGCTGGGGCCGCTGACCATCGCATCCCTGTGGACCTTCAAACCTACGGCAAACGCCAGATTCACGGAAGAAGGCATTACCATCGGATAACGTAAAAACGGCTTTGTGCAATGAATGACGCCGCAGCGGCGGCGGGACAGAAAGGATGAAAATAATGAATAAGAAAAAAGGCACGGAAAATATGGTTTCTTATGGGGTAATAGGCCTGGGCAGGTTTGGTTCCGCACTTGCCAGGAGACTGGCGGAAGCAGGGGAAGAAGTGATCGTGGTGGACTGCAGTGAAAGCAAGGTGAAGGAGCTGCGCCAGTACACGGAAAACGCCTATGTGGCGGATGAACTGAGCAAAGAGGTCCTGGAAGAAATCGGGATCCAGAACTGTGATACTGTGATCGTGGGAATCGGTGAAAAAATAGACACCTGCATACTCACCACGCTGAATGTAGTGAATCTGGGTGTACCGCGGGTGATTGCCAAGGCGATTAGTTCAGATCAGGGCGAGGTACTGGAAAAAATAGGGGCGGAGGTCGTTTACCCGGAACGTGACATGGCCCTCCGGCTGGCAAGGAGGCTGCTGACCGGAAGCGTACTTGATAATATATCCCTGAACAATAACGTGGAGATCGCAGAGGTGCGCCTGACGGAAAAATCTGCGGGACGCAGTGTATTGGAAATGGATTTGCGGCGAAGCTTTGGTTTAAATATCATTGCTTTGGAGCATAATGGAAAAACAGACACGGAAGTCGATCCGGCTTACATTTTCAAAGGGGATGAAATATTGGTGGTCATTGGAAAAAAAGAAAATATCACGCGGTTTGAAAAAGAAAAATAGATTGGAGGAACAGAATGCAGGGTAGCCAGGAAAATATGATAACTACGGTGATTAAGGGGATTTGTGTGGGAGGGACCATGCTTGTGCCCGGCTGCAGCGGCGGAAGCATGGCGATGATTCTGGGGATTTATGACAGGCTGGTTTCATCGGTCAGCTCCTTTATGAAGCATAAAAAGGAAAGTCTCTGCTTTCTTGCCCTCTTTTGCGTCGGCGGCGGGATGGGGATGGTCCTTTTCGCAAAACCTCTCCTGAGCCTGATGGAACGGTTTGAGATGCCTATGCTTTATTTTTTTATAGGGGCCGTGGGAGGCAGCGTTCCCATGATACTGAAAAAAGCGCAGTGGGAACGGAAAGGGTTTGGGAAAATCCTGTTTTTTCTGTTGGGAGCCGGCGTGGTGGGGGTGTTTGCCCTGTTGCCGTCTGACACGTTTCAGGCGGATATGAATGCAGGCCTTACTTCCTATCTGATGCTCATACTTGCCGGCGTCATTGCGGCGGTGGCCCTTGTCCTTCCGGGCATCAGCGTTTCCTATATGCTACTTTTGATGGGAATGTATGACACGGTCATGAAAGCGATCACGCAGCTGCATCTGCCGTACCTGATTCCGGTAGGGCTGGGGCTGGCCATTGGGGTTATCGTTTCCACCAGGCTGCTTGAGTGCGCCATGGCAAGATTCCCGGGACCTGCTTATCTTTGTATTCTCGGCTTCATGGCGGCCTCTATGGCACAGGTGTTTCCCGGCCTGCCGGGAGGAAGGGAATGGCTGACCTGCCTTCTGATGCTGGCGGCAGGCTTTTTAATTATTTATTTCATTTCGGAAAAGGAAATCAGGGGTTCTGTGCAGACTGCTTCCCGCTGAGGCCGCTGCTGTAATGCAGCTTGTAATCCTCCGTAATAAAAACAGCTTCCGTATCAGGAAGGGATTCTATCAGGGCCATTCCTTCCTCCGGCCCCAGGACAAAGGCGGTGGTGCTAAGCGCGTCGCCCTCCATGGAAGAGGAGGACAGGATGGTGACGCCCAGCAGCCCGTTTTCCACAGGATAGCCGGTAAAGGGATCCAGAAGATGATGGTAGCGTTTACCGTCCTTTTCAAAATACCTTTCATAAACACCGGAGGAAACCAGGGAGCGATCTGAGAGGGAAAGGGTGGTCAGCGCTGTATTCTGCGTATCGAAGGGTTTGCGCACGCCGATTTCAAAGGGAGAGCCGTCCGGTTTGCTGCCTACGGCCAGAATATTGCCGCCAAGATTGATCAGGGCGCTTTCCACCCCTTTTTCCAACAGACTTTCCTTTAAGCGATCCGCGATAAATCCCTTTGCAATGAACCCCAGATCCACCTGGGTCTGCGGATCGGTTAACGTGACTGTATTTCCGTCGATGAGGATATTTTTATAATTAATATGAGGAAGAAGAGCCTGGATATCGGCAGCCGCCGGTATCTTTTTTTGTGCGTTTTTGTCCGCGGCCTGACCGGTAAAATCCCACAAATCCATCAGAGGGGCAACGGTGGGATCGATTCTGCCTCCGCTTAATTCGGCAAATTTGCAGGCCTGTCCCAGGAGGTAAGCCGTATCCTCAGATACCGTGACGGGAACGCCGCCGCTGTGGTTAAGGCGGTAGATATCGCTGCCCTGAAGCGTTCGGCTCAGCTTTTTTTCGTAATCATCACACAGCAGCAGGCAGTCCTTAAGTACCCGGGCATCTTTGCTTCGGTAAACCGTTATCGTAATGACCGTATTGAAATAAAAACCGGATTCTGAATAAGGAACACTTTCCCGGCCGCATCCGCTTAAGAAAGCGCCTGAAAGCAGAAAAACAAGTAAAAGAGCAGAAATTATTTTATTATGACGAAATATGCGATGCTTCATGAAGAACCTCTTTTTCTTCCGGAATAATTAATGGATGTCCCGGAAATGCCGTAAATACGGCTTTTTCTTTATGCCGATCATTATAACATGTTTTCCTAAGCGGGACAAATCCTTTCCGGGTTTGAAAACTTGTCTTAAAACAGATATATTTTGCGTACCTGCTGTATAAAATATGAATATAGTATTGAATAAGTATTACAAAATGATTACGTTTCAGGCTAAAACAGCAGAAAGGTATGGTGTATTCATAGATGCAGTATAAAAAATACGGGCTGGTTTTATTATTGTCCAATTTGCTTGTGGTTACAGCGTGGCTGTGTGTGCGCGGTGTGGAGATAAATACCATTGCCTCCAGGCAGGCCTTCAGGGCGTCTGTTATGGAAGATATCGCCGACTTTCAGGAGACAAGCGTCAGTACTGTGGTGCAGGCGGCTTCCTCGGATCAGCGGGTTATCCACTGCGGCGTTTTGGAGAAAAAGCCGGTTTACCAGTTAAACGATGCGGATTATGAAGCGCTTTTGAAAATTGTGGAGGCGGAGGCCGGCGGTGAGGATGAGAACGGCAAGCTTCTTGTTGCCAACGTTGTTTTAAACAGGGTCAACAGCAATATTTTCCCCGACACGGTGACCGGAGTGGTCTATCAGAAGGAGTTCGGTGTCTGCCAGTTTTCCCCGGTCAGCGACGGCAGAATCAACAGGGTGAGGGTGAGCGAGGAAACCCGGCGTGCCGTGGAACGAGCTGTTTACGGGGAAGATATCTCCCAGGGCGCATTGTATTTTGTCGCGCGGCGTGCCGTGGCGCCGGATCGGATGCAGTGGTTTGATAATCACCTGACATGGCTGTTTGCTTACGGCGGGCATGAATTTTTTGGAAGCTGAGGCGGAAATTGGGATGTAATGGACTGCGGCCGAAAAATATGAGGTTTTTCTAAAAAAATAAGATAAATATTTCCTTTTAAATTGAAATCGTATATAATTATAACCGTTATGTATGCCGTTTGAGGTCAAAAAAGTGCCATTGGAGGACAAAGGAATCTTTTTCCAGAATAAGCAGGTATAATGAATGCGAAACCAGATAGGGGGGCAGAGGATTTGTTGAAAATAGCTTTGGTTGATGACAATACCGACTTTCTTCTGCTTCTGCGTAAAAAAGTGCACACGTTCTTTGATGGCAAAAATGTTTTGTGCGAGGTCAGACTTTTCCCTAACCCGGAGGTTTTTTATTTTGATCTGGAAGAAGGATTTCAATATGATATCTGTTTTCTGGACATCGAAATGCCACAAATGAACGGCCTGGAACTTGCGCGAAAAATCCGGGAAGCTGCACAGGCGACTTATCTGATTTTCATTACCTCATATCTACAATATGCCGTGGAAGGGTATGAGGTAAAAGCTTTTTCCTATATCCCAAAGAATCTCCTGGAAGAGAAGCTGGAGGCGACTCTTCTGGGGATTTTGGGGGAAATGCAAAAGAAAGTAGAAAAATATTATTTTGTTGAAACTAATTCCCGATTTGAACGGATAGAGTATCAGGAAATAATATATGTTTACAAAAATAATAAAAATGCAGTTTTCGTCTTAATTGACAGGGAAGTTCCGGTACGCAAGTCACTCCAGGAGGTCTACATACAGCTGGATTCCAGCGAGTTCCTTTGTGTGGAGCGAGGTTATATTGTTAATATCAAGCATATTGTAAAGCTCGAAAATAAAGAGATTACGCTCAGAAACGGAAAGCGGCTTCAGATTGGCAGAACACATATGAAAGAGGTAAAAGAGGCTATCCATTATTTTTGGAGGGATAGGATGTGATTTGGCTGAGAGTTGCGCAGGGTGTGCTTTGTGCCGTGGAGATTTGCGGGCTATATTATTTACTTCAGGTGTTCTTTGATAAGAGGAGCAATAAAGCCTGGAGTAATATTTTGTGGTTTTTGTCGGGAGTTTTACTTTGGGGGATAACTGTAATACAGCGAGAAGGAACGTCGATGTATTCTCGGTATTATATGATTTTCTGTATAATCATCTCTCTTTGGGGCACTAAAATTTTTTTTAGACTTTTTTTCTTCAGGGCTTTATTGGTTATAGTTTTATATTATGAAACAATCTATTTCATAGACATATTGTTTGGTTACATTGGTCAATCTCTTTTTTCGGGAAATAATTTTATTGATAGAGTGCAGTTTAGCATTAGCGTAGAGCGTATTATGGTTATGCTAATTAGTAGGTTGTTAGTAGTATCCATAGTTATTTATACAATTAAGCGAAAGCATTTAATTAGTACGATATTTCCTAAATATCAATTGACGTTTACTGGGTTTGTCATTATTGAATATTTGGGTTTATTTTATTGTGAAAAGGTATTTTACCCAAGATTTAGAGATGATGTTAAAACTGATATGTATTTTGTGTTATTTCCAATGCTTATAGTTCTTATATTAATTATTATTGTGATCTTTATAATGTATACAGAAAAAATGAATGAACTAAAACTAATAAATAATCAAAATACAATGATCGAAAAGAACTATCAGGATATGTGTTTATTATATCAGAAAAGAGATCGTATTTATCATGATATGAAAAATCATTTATCTGTATTGTCCTTATTATTAGCGGATAGGGATTTGGTTAGAGCAGAAGAATACATAAGTAAAATAACTGAACCAATTAAAGATTTGGAACATAAAAAGTTTACAAATAATCATATAGTAGATATAATACTAAATGATAAAATAGAAAAAGCACATAATCATAACATTGAAATTGATATTCATACGGACAAGTTGGAAGTAAATTGCATCCAAGATATAGATTGGTGTTCTATACTTGCCAATTTGTTGGATAATGCCATTGAAGCTTGTAGTAAAGTTACAGAAGGTAAAAGCTGGATTAAGGTTAGTATTAGCCAAAATGATTGTGCTATATTTATTAAAGTTTCTAACACTTATAACGGAGTTTTAGAGCTTTCGGAAGGAAAGCTCCGAAGTAGTAAAAATGAAACAGGCCTTCATGGGCTAGGACTAGAAAGTATACGTTATGCTGTTGATAAATATAACGGAGTGTTAGAATACGAATGTGTAAAGGATATATTTATTGTTAATATATCACTATTTATTTAAGGAGGAGAAAGAAATGGAGAAAAACAGAGAAAACTTTATGGAAAATGCAGGAGATCTTTTCTATGAGGTGAAAGAAAATGAAAAAATGGAGTTAGACGGTTTTGAAGCCCCTGCAGTAACTGCTTCAACAGGTTTTCTTTCTATTTTCTGCTGCTAAGAACAAAAAGGCAAGATGTTTTCAAAACATCTTGCCTTTTCTCATTGTTTTTTATAGAGATATATGAAATCTAAATTGAAAATTAAGGAATAACATAAAATGAACAAAAAATTACTCTCAATAGAACAAGATGGATTTATAAATAGATTATTATCTTTTGAAATTACTTTAGCTAAAAATTACACTTTCGGAACCTTCTATCTCCCTTTCCTGGCCGCTGCCAAACAAGAATATCTCCAGGCTCTATCCATTCATACCCGTTCGGAAAATCCAGACACTCTTTTCTGTCCGGGAATGTCCGAGCTAATCTTATCCCGTCTCCACGCCGTCTGCGTCCGCACCCTCATAGTAGAAATGAGCATGTACAAAGCCGCCGGAAAGTTGGAAGGAGGCAGTAGCAGTGAAGAATATCAGTTTTTTAACGAACAGATTCTTGGCAGAAAGGAACTGCGGGAAGAGCTTTTTGAAGTATACCCCCTTCTGGCGGAAAATATCAGAAGGACCATCAGCCAATCCGCGGCTTTTCTAAGCGAAATGCGAACCCGTCTGGAAACGGATCGGAAAGAAATTGAAAAAAACATACTTCACGGCAGACCCATGGGAAACGTCACAGGGATTCAAGATATGGCAGCGGATTGCCACTGTAATGGGAAATGTGTGTTGAAAATAGAAACGGATCAGGGAGATACTTTCCTGTATAAACCACGCAATGCCAAAACGGAAAAGGCATTTCTCAATCTGCTTAATTATTTTTATGAAGGAATACAGTTGGAAGGTTATACCTATGGCATGGTTCTTCGTGAGGAATATGCCTGGATCGAATGGGTTTCCCCACAGGAGTGTACGCAGCCGTCTCAGACAGAACGGTATTTCAGGCGTCTGGGCGTCTGTGTTTTTCTAAGCTTTTTACTGGGGACGGGAGATATGCACTATGAGAACATGATAGCTCATGGAGAATATCCGGTTCCTGTGGATACGGAGGTGCTTTGCACAACGGCCGGAGGGAAAAAGGGGCCTGCAGAGAATTATTCCACAGAAAGTTATTCCGTACTGTACAGCGGAATTCTTCCTGACCCGGCGAGGCAGACGCATGTAAATGTGCTGAATGCGGGGGAAGGTCAAAAAGCGGCAATAAAAGTGGCCAGGGTGATCAATGACAAAACCTCCGATATGAAAATCGCATATGAAAATCCACAGATGCCCGCAGGAAAAAATCAGGTGGTGCTGAGTGGAAACAAAATATCCCCGACTGCCTATAAATCTGCCATTATTTCAGGATTTCGGGAAGCCGGCCTGATGTTTTTGAAAGATAAAAACAAAATGGTTCAGAAAATTATGGAGGAAATCCGGGACTGCAGAGTCCGTGTGCTCCTGGACAATACGCAGAGGTATGCCACTCTTTTATCCGGCAGCAGCCATCCCATGGTTTTGCAGAAGGAAGAGAACCAAAGGAAGCTTTTCGAGAACCTGTATGCAGGAAAGACGGCGCTGACCGGGACGGAAAAGAAGGCAGTGGAATATGGGATCCGGGATTTGCAGGAGGGCGATATTCCTTATTATTTTACAAGGCCTGACAGCTGCGCCCTTTTTGCCTCAAGAGGAGAGGAATTGCCGGACTATTTTCCCCTGTCCTTCATAGATTGTCTTAAAAACAGAGCGGACAGGCTGTGCACGGAAGAGCTTGTCAGGCAGGAACAAATCATCGGGCTGTCGATGGATTTGTCAGGCTATGACAAAACGGACTTCATCAATTCTTATGTCTCCCTCCCGGTGCAGATAGCGCCTGGCAGGGACAGGGAGCGAAGGTTTTATGAAAAAGCATTGGAAATAGCGGAGCAGATTGGGCAGGCTGCCCTATGGGACGAAAAAAGAGAGCATGTGAACTGGATAGAACCGGTTCTGGCAGGTGTGAAGGAAGAAGGAATCCGGCTTTCGCAGGGGGATTATTATCTCTATAACGGAACCGCAGGAATTGCCGTATTTCTTCATGCGGTTAATAAAGCATGCGGAAAACAGGAAGAACTGTGCCGGGCGGTGCGAAATACTCTTTTTCATTATACAAACCGCTGCCTGGAGGACAGAAGGAACCTGGCGTCGGAGAGTACGGGCGCTTTCTGCGGAGAAGCTTCCATATGTTATGCATATCAGGCAATGTATCGGATAACAGGAGAAATGGTTTTTCTGGAATATGCTGAAAAACACAGCCAGTTGCTGCCGGAGCTGATAGAGAAGGATACCGTTTACGATCTGGTATATGGAAATGCCGGAGCGGTCCTGGTTCTGTGCGGCATGTATGAGCTTACCTCTTCGGAAGCGTATCTGCGGCTTGCCCGCAGGGCTGCGGATATCCTCACTGCCAATGTCCAAAAGCAGGAAAAAGGGGGAGGCTGGCCTAACCGGGCATCCCAGGCTGCACTGGCCGGAATGTCCCACGGCGGCAGCGGTTTTCTGCCGGGGCTGGCAAAACTTGACTATCTGCTGAAAAGTACGGAATATGAACCTGTCCTGTCGGAAGCTCTCGCCTATGAACGCAGCCTTTACGGTGAAAAATGGCATAACTGGGCGGATCTGCGTCAGGAAGAGGGCGAAGGGCGCTGGCAGGCGGGAGCCTGGTGTCATGGCTTCGGCGGTATTGCCGCGGCACGGCTTGCCTGTCTGCCCTACGTGGACGGGAAGCTGAAGGAAGTGATGGAAGAGGACTTACGACTGGCGGAGCATGGCTTTCTGGCGCTTCGAAGAAGAAAAGGGATGTGTTTATGCCATGGAAATATGGGAATGCTTCTCCTTCTTGAGCGCTATGGGAAAACGTTTCCGTCAGAACAGCTTGCGCAGGTGAAGAATGCTCTTTCCGGGGCAGCTTTGGAGGAACTGGAGAAGGGGCGTCTTATGCCTCAGGAAAAATACGCCAGAGGTTTAATGAGCGGTATGTCCGGCATTGGCTATGCCTGCCTGAAGCTGGCCGGATTTACAACGCTTCCGGATATTCTGGTGTGTGGAATCTGAATTATGAAAAACAAAACCGGGGAAATGTCTTTCTGAGAAATACAAAAGTGTGTCAGAAACGGATTGCATCAGGAAAGAATGTATGTTATACTGATGAACTGACAGGGGAACGGCACGATGGAAACCTGTCCGGATGTATACAGGAAATGCACAGGCTGTAAATCATATGAAAAAGTGAGCCTGCCCCGGCAGGCGGTGAGGAGATTGTGAAATGGAAATCTTATACAGGAGTACCAGAAGTAACGCGTCAGTAAGCGCTTCCCAGGCAATTCTGAAGGGACTTTCAGAGGACGGGGGCCTTTTCGTACCGGAGAGAATCCCCCAATTGGATAAGACGCTGGAAGAACTGGGCAGTATGACTTACGGAGAAGTGGCTTATGAGGTTATGAAGCTTTTTCTCACTGATTTTACGGAGGAAGAGCTGAAGAAGTGTATTGCCAATGCCTATGACAGCAAATTTGACACGGAAGTGATTGCGCCTATGGCGGAAGCGGACGGCGCTTATTATCTGGAGCTTTTCCATGGAAAAACCATTGCTTTTAAGGACATGGCGCTATCCATCCTTCCTCATCTGATGATTACGGCGGCAGCGAAGAATAAAGCGGATAAGGAAATTGTCATTCTTACGGCAACCTCCGGGGATACTGGGAAGGCGGCCCTGGCGGGCTTTGCGGATGTGCCGGGAACGAAAATCATTGTATTTTACCCCAAGAACGGCGTCAGCCCGATCCAGGAGAAGCAGATGGTTACCCAGAAAGGGGCCAATACCCATGTGGTGGGTATCCACGGCAATTTTGATGATGCCCAGACCGGTGTAAAGAAGCTCTTTTCCGATAAAGAACTGGAAAAAGAGATGGCTGCGGGAGGATATCAGTTTTCCTCCGCGAACTCCATTAACATAGGACGCCTGGTTCCCCAGATTGTTTATTACGTATATGCGTATGTACAGCTGCTGGCGGAAGGCAAGCTTGCAAAGGGTGAGAAAATCAACGTGACGGTTCCTACCGGTAATTTCGGCAATATTCTGGCGGCGTTTTACGCGAAGAATATGGGGCTTCCCATCAATAAGCTGATTTGCGCCTCCAATGAGAACAAGGTGCTTTACGACTTCTTTTCCACAGGGGAATACGATCGCAACCGTGAATTCGTGCTGACCAGCTCTCCTTCCATGGATATTCTGATCTCCAGCAATCTGGAGCGCCTGATATACCGCATTGCCGGAAATGATCCGGAAAAGACGGCAGATTTGATGAAAGCGCTGGGCGGTGACGGAAAATATGAAATCACGCCGGAAATGAAAGCGCAGCTGGGTGATTTTTATGGCAATTATGCAAAAGAGGAGGAAGGCTTCGCAAAGATCAGGGCTCTTTATGAGGATACGGGCTATGTGATTGATACCCATACCGCAGTGGCGGCCGCTGTTTATGACAAGTATAAAGAAGCGACAGGGGATAAGGATACCGTAACGGTCATCGCTTCCACAGCCAGTCCCTTTAAATTCACAAGAAGCGTGCTGCAGGCCATTGATCCCAAATATGCGGATGCTTCCTGGGGAGATTTTGAGCTGGTTGACGAGTTGGCCCGCATTGCCAATGTGGAGATCCCTGCGGCAATCGAAGAGATCCGGACAGCTCCTGTACTGCATGATACCGTATGTGAAAAAGACGGCATGAAGGATGTTGTAAAGAGCTTCCTCGGGCTATAAAGAAATAATAACCTGAACTGAACGTTTTTTTATTGCACAAAAAAACAGGCCGGCGTTGTGTGCCGGCCTGTTTATTATTTTCTGTCCCTGAGACTGATATAATCTTTGTCCGTACAAATGGTTTTGTAAGCGGGACGGATGATTTTGCCGTTGTTGGCAAGCTCTTCCATGCGGTGTGCACTCCAGCCCACCATACGTGCGATGGCGAATATCGGAGTATACAGCTCAGTGGGAAGGCCGAGCATGTTGTAAACGAAGCCGGAATAGAAGTCTACGTTTACGCTGACGCCCTTGTACATCTGTCTTTCCCCGGAAATAACGCTGGGGGCGAGCTTTTCCACCAGATTGTAAAGTTCAAATTCCTTATGAAGCCCTTTTTCTTCCGAAAGCTTTTCCACGAACGTCTTCAGAATAACAGCTCTCGGATCTGATTTGGAATAAACCGCATGGCCAACGCCGTAAATCAGTCCTGCGTGGTCGAATGCGTCCTTGCTCAGCAGGCGTTCCAGATAACGGGAAACCTCTTCTTCGTCCGCCCAGTCCTTTACTTCCTTCTTCATATCCTCAAACATCTGCATTACCTTGATGTTCGCACCGCCGTGACGGGGACCCTTCAGGGAGCCGATGGCAGCAGCCATTACGGAATAGGTATCCGTCAGGGAGGAGGTTACAACATGGGTTGTAAAGGAGGAGTTATTGCCGCCGCCGTGCTCCATGTGCAGAATCATACAGATATCAAGGATTCTGGCTTCCAGTGGGGTATAAGAGCTGTCGGGACGCAGGATATGGAGGATATTTTCCGCCATGGACCCTTCGGTCATCGGCTGATGAATGAAGAGACTGTTGCCGTCATGATAATGGCTGTAAGCCTGGTATCCGTAGATGGATAGCATCGGGCAGAGACTGATAAGCTGTAAGCACTGTCTGAGTACATTGGGAAGGGAAACATCATCCGCCCTGTCATCATAGGAGTAGAGCGTCAGGATGCTTCTGGCAAGCGTGTTCATCATATCCTTGCTGGGGGCCTTCATAATGATGTCCCTCACAAAGCTTGTGGGGAGGCTTCTGTAATAAATAAGCAGCTTTTCAAATTCGGCAAGCTCTTCCCTGGTGGGCAGCTTGTTGAAAAGCAGCAGATATGTAACCTCTTCAAAACCGAACCTGTGATCCTTGTGAAAACCTTCAACCAGATCGTTAACCTCATAGCCTCTGTAAAAAAGGTGACCGTCGCAGGGGACCGATTTACCATCCACCATCTTTGTAGCGCGTACATCGGAAATATTCGTTAGTCCGGCAAGTACGCCTTTTCCGTTCAGGTCTCGAAGTCCTCTTTTGACATCGTATTTGGTGTAAAGCTCGGTATCGATGACACCTGCTTCTTTGCTTAATTCAGCCAATCGTACGATTTCGGGAGTAACATCAGAATAGCTGTTGTGTTCTTCCATTCAATCAACCACCTTTCCTCATAATATTATTGTCTGCTTTGCTTTTCATCCGGCCATTTTTAGTTTGACACGTTAAAAAAGAAAAGTAGATAATTAACATAATAACATGGATGAGAATTTGAAACAAGAAAAAATGTATTTATTTAGAAACATTTAACATTTCGTTCACGATTCGGGATAGCTTTTTTGTGCGTATTGTATTACAATATTAAGCGGTATTGTGGTATTGTCCGGCTTTCCCCAGGAAGGCTCTTTTGTTATGGACCTCCGGTGCCATAGTGAAAGGAACAGCCCGGGGAGAACCGGACGGTAACGCAGTAGCACTAATATAGGAAGGAAGGTGTTGAAGGAAATGGATAAAAAAGAAATATTAAGACATATTGACCACACCCTTTTGAAGCCCTATGCTGTATGGGAGGACATTGAAAAGCTGTGCCGGGAAGCGGTGGAATATGGAACGGCATCCGTATGCATTCCTCCCTGCTATGTGGGCAGGGTGCATGATAAGTTCGAAACGCTTAATATCTGCACGGTAGTCGGTTTCCCTCTGGGCTACAGCGTGACCGCAGCGAAGGCGGCGGAAGTGGAACAGGCGGTCAGAGACGGCGCCAACGAAATAGATATGGTAGTGAATATCAGCGATGTTAAGAATCATCAGTACGGCAAGGTGGAGGCGGAAATCCGCATGCTGAAGGAGGCCTGCCAGGGCCGTGTGCTGAAGGTGATTATAGAAACCTGCTTCCTGACGGAGGAAGAGAAGATTGCCATGTGCCAGGCGGTTACCAAGGCCGGGGCGGATTATATCAAGACCTCCACAGGCTTTGGCACGGGAGGGGCTACCCTGGAGGATGTTAAGCTTTTCAAAGAGCATATCGGCCCCGGTGTAAAAATCAAGGCGGCCGGCGGCGTGAAAACCAGAGAGGATCTGGAGATGTTTCTGGAGGCGGGCTGCGACAGAATCGGAACCTCCTCCGCAGTGGGGCTTCTCAAGGGAGAGGCCGCAAAGGATTATTAATGCCATCAGGCAGAAGCTTTAGCAGACAGCCAACAATACCGGGCCCGGTTCCCGGCGGGAAAAGGAGAAAAAGTTATGAATCAGGTAATACAGGAGCGTATTGCTGCGCTCAGGAAGGTGATGGAAAGGGAAGGCGTGGACTATTACATGGTGCCTACGGCCGACTTCCATAATTCCGAATATGTGGATCAGTATTTTAAAATGAGAGAATATCTTTCCGGCTTCACAGGCTCCAACGGGACCCTGGTGGTCAGCGCCGGGGAAGCGGGACTGTGGACGGACGGACGCTATTTTATCCAGGCGGAGAACGAACTGAAGGGAACAGGCATCCGGCTGTTCAGGATGCTGGACGAGGGCGTGCCCACCATTCAGGAATATCTGCAGGCGAAAATGAAGGAAGGCCAGACGCTGGGCTTTGACGGCAGAGTGGTGGATACCGCTTTCGGCTGTAGGCTGGAAAAGGCGCTTTCTGATAAGAAAATTATTTTTGCCTATGATAAGGATCTGGCGGATGAGGTATGGGCGGACAGGACCGGGCTGCCAAGCCACCCGGTCATGGTTCTTGAGGAAGCCATCTGCGGAAGGACTGCAGGGGAAAAAATGGCAGAGGTCCGCAGCGTCATGGAAAAAGAAGGAACCGATGCGTTCCTGTTAAGCAAGCTGGACGATATCATGTGGTTGTTCAATATCCGCGGAGGGGACGTGGAGTGCAATCCGGTGGCTCTTTCCTATGCTTATCTGACGGCAAAGGAATGTTTCCTTTTCATCCAGGAGACGGAGGTGACGGACGCGCTCAGGGAGCATGCTGCCAAGTACGGCATCGTCCTGAAAAAATATGATGAAACAGCGGACTTCCTGAAGAACAGGACGGAAAAGGAATGTGTTCTCTATGACGGACGCAATACCAGCTATGCCCTTTACCGCACCCTTACGGAAAAAGGGGAGTGCAGGGACGCAAAGAATCCCACGGAGCTGATGAAGGCTGTGAAAAACGAAGTGGAGCTTGCCCATATGGAGGAAGTATACCTCAAGGACAGCGCGGCAGTGTGCAGGTTTATTTACTGGCTGAAGAAAAATGTGGGCAAAATGAAGATTACCGAGGTAACAGCGGCGGATTATCTGGATCATCTCAGAAGCGAAATCGACGGTTATCTGGATCTGTCCTTCCCCACCATCGCAGGCTACAAAGAAAATGCGGCCATGATGCATTATGAAGCCACTCCCGACAACTGCAAGGAGCTGGAAGCGGAAGGAATGCTGCTGGTGGATTCAGGCGGACAGTATCTGGGAGGCACCACGGATGTGACCAGAACCATTGTGCTTGGCCCCGTCTCAGAAGAGATCAGGGAGCATTTTACGGCTGTGGCTGTGGGGATGCTGCAGCTGACCAACGCAAGGTTCCTGTATGGCTGTACGGGAAGAAACCTGGATATTCTGGCCAGACAGCCCATGTGGGACAGAAATATCGATTATAAATGCGGCACCGGCCACGGCGTAGGCTACATTCTGAACGTGCACGAAGGACCGCAGGGAATCCGCTGGCGTTTTACGGAAGGACAGAGCGAGTCAGTGATCGAGGCGGGCATGGACGTAACCAATGAACCCGGCGTATATATAGAAGGAAGCCACGGAATCCGTACGGAGAATGTGATGGTTGCCCGCAATGGCGTGAAGAACGGGGATGGACAGTTCATGTATTTTGATACCCTTACCTATGTGCCCATTGACCTGGAAGGCATCAATCCTTCCCTGATGGAGCCGGGACAGATCCGGATGCTTAACGAATACCACAAAGCTGTTTATGAGAAGATTTCTCCTTTGCTTACGGAAGAAGAGAGGCTCTGGCTGAAGGAAGAGACAAGGGAAATATAAAAATATTCTTAAATCGCTAAATTAGAATTAGAAAATCTTGACTTTTAAACCTCGCTTTGAGATAATAATACAGGTGTGCAGGCACGATTACGGCGGTTACGCTGTGAAAAGGCCGCGCCGGTGCGGTTTTCACTGCCGCATTGGTGAAAAGATGCGCATTGCAAGGCGTGAAGCCGTGGATTTGCAACAGAAACGGCTCTTCGGACAAGCCTAAACAGCTGCTGCCTCGAGGGGGAAAGGCTGCAATCACGCGGTACATAATACACACAAATAAAGGAGGACGTACTAATGTCAACAAAAGCGTATTATCCAATTTCCGAAATCGGCGCTGGTAAGACAGGTTTTTCCAAAACCAGATCTATCATTGAAGCTGCATTTTACGGAAATAATGTAGTTAAGATCAACACTCTGAAAGAGGCTTATGATCTTGCTAAGAATTCTCCTGGTACTGTTGTAACAGATATGCCTATTTACAGAGGCGATGAAATCGGACTTGAGAGAGATTCCAAGGTTCTTCTGTTCAACGACGGCGCAGTTACGGGCCGTTATGCAGGAGCACGCCGTATCAAAGGCGAACCTGGTGTAGATGCCGCAAAGCTTGACAAGGTAGTTATGGATGCTGTTTATGAGACACGTTGGAAAACAATGTATCATGCAGAAGTATACATCGGCCTTGATCCTGAATTTATGGTTAAAGCTCATCTGCTCATTCCGGAAGGCGAAGAGAACATCATGTACTCCTGGATGCTGAATTTCCAGTATATGTCTGATGAGTATGTAAGAATGTACAAGAACTCCAAACCTGTTGGAGACGGCAAAGAAGCTGACGTTTATATCTTCTCCGATCCTCAGTGGGCACCCACCAACCATCCGGATGTTGATTACAGCTGCTTAAGCGATCCTCTGACACTGTGCTACTTCGATACCAACGAAAACTGCGCAGCTATCCTTGGTATGAAATACTTCGGAGAGCACAAGAAGGGTACTCTGACAATGGCATGGGCTATTGCCAACAGAAACGGATATGCTTCCTGCCACGGCGGACAGAAGGAATATACTCTTGCTGACGGCAGAAAATATGTTGCTTCCGTATACGGTCTGTCAGGATCCGGAAAGTCTACTCTGACACATGCAAAGCATGGCGGAAAGTATGACATCAAGGTTCTTCATGACGATGCTTTCATCATCAATACAGATACCTGTGCTTCCATCGCTCTGGAGCCTTCTTATTTCGATAAGACCGCAGATTATCCTACAGGATGTGAAGATAACAAATACTTATTAACAGCTCAGAACTGCTCCGCAACTCTGGATGAGGACGGAAAAGTACAGCTGGTAACCGAAGATATCAGAAATGGTAACGGACGTGCTATCAAATCCAAATTATGGTCTCCTAACCGTGTAGATAAGCTTGACGCTCCCGTTAACGCTATCTTCTGGATTATGAAAGACCCTACCATTCCTCCGGTAGTTAAACTGAAAGGATCCGCTCTTGCATCTGTAATGGGCGCAACCCTTGCTACCAAGACATCTTCCGCAGAACGTGTTGCAGCAGGAACCGACCTGAACGCTCTTCGTATCGTTCCTTACGCTAACCCTTTCAGAACCTATCCTCTGGCTAACGACTATGAGAAGTTCAAAAAGCTGGTTGAAGAGAAGAACGTAGACTGCTACATCATCAACACAGGCGATTTCATGGGCAAGAAGGTTAAACCTGCCGATACTCTTGGAATCCTTGAGACCATCGTTGAAGAAAAAGCAGAATTCAAGCCTTGGGGACCTTTCTCCGATATCGAAATTATGGATTGGGAAGGCTTTGTGCCTGACCTGAAGGATCCTGAATATGTTGGCCAGTTAAAGGCTCGTATGCAGGACCGTGTAAATGCGGTAGAAGGTTTCGCAACCAAGAAAGACGGCTACGACAAGCTTCCTGACGAAGCACTCGCAGCGCTGAAGAAGGTTGTTGACGAAGCTAACACTCTGTAATTTTTAAAGAAGTGGAAGGGAAGGGCTAGTAACTGTTCAGACCTGTCTGAACAGTTACAAGGGTGGTTTACAGCCTTTCCTTTCCTTTTTTTTCTGTTGTATTTTCAGTACGATCAGGATATAATATAACTAACCTGAAATGTTCGATAACTCTTGTTGTTTTGAACCTACATTTACTTTAAACGGGACTCCTACATTGCCGCGTGGATGTCAGGCCCTCATTGCGCAGGGGAAGGCAGAAGCGCCGGTTGCGGTAACCCACCTAGCAGATAGCTAGGAGTCAAAAGACAAGAGCCGGCATTTTGGGGGACACAAAAGATAAGAGCAGCCTTCAATGGCTGCTTTTTTCAATCATTGAAACTTTCTGTACTGTTGAATATAAGGGGAGTTTATGGAAAGAGGCGGACGGGAAAGAGACAGCAGACAAAATCATCCTGCACGGTCTGCAAGGCGAAAGAGCACCATGCAGACACCGGGGCATAACCGGTATCTGGATGAAAAAAGAGACGCGCAGAGAAGGGAAGCGGAACGCAGGGCGGAAAAACGTCTGGCTGCCATAAACCGCGCCGGAAAACAGCAGAATCACAGACAGTCCCGGGGCAGGAGCTATGGTTTTGCCGGAAGAATTGGCCTGAAGGAAAACGCTGGCCTGAACAAAAGGGCGGGCCTGAATGGAAGAAATGGTACATACGGGGGAAATCCTCCGGGCGGAAGATGGATGAAGCTGACTGTGATTGTGCTGGGGGCTGCGCTGCTGTTTTTGCTGCTGATTCGGGCAATTGTGGAGATTACGGTGCCGCGTGCCGAAGGAGAATATCTGTCGCTCCAGGAGGCTGGTAATATGACCTGGCTGTTGGCGGATACTGCAGGGATCACGGACAGTAACGCATATGCATCGATTTTTGCCCGGGAGGCGTCTTCGGACAGCGACGGGATGCTGACCTTTTCCCAGTGGAAGCAGATTACTGAGCTGTTTCCGGATTGCGCTTTTGAGCTTCCCGGAGGCTACCGGAAAAAGGAGAAGGTACTGCAGGAGGACTGGTACCGTTTCTTTGATGAAGCCAGGAGGGTGTATGACCAGGAGGGGCGAATCCACGATATGGATTTGACACCCATTGGTTTTGGCGCTTCCGTTACGGACGCGGACGGCAGGGCGCTGGAAGAAAATGCTCTGATATCTGCAGAAAGCGCATATACTTATATGAGTGAACGGATCAGGGATTGTCTGTTTTTGCCGATAGTAGCGGTGGAAAGGGACGGTATTCTGTATGCTCTGCGGGAAAAGACAGGAACACAGTCTGAACTGTCCAACATCTGGCTTATGGAAGTGGAAAAGGATGCCCTGCGCTGCTTCTGGAACGATTATGAGCTTACGATTTCCATGCCGGAGGGAAAAGCGGAGCAGCTGGGAGCTTCCAGGGAACAGGTGGCGGATCTTTCTTTTGCGGACGGGGCGCTGGCGGCGGTTCATATGTGCACTGATAAGGTTTCCGGCAAGCTGTTAAAAATCAGGGACAATGGGGCGGAGATTGAAGGCCAGGGCTTTTATCCCTTTGCCGAAAAGCTGAAAATTTACAGGCTTTACGGAACTTTGAAAAAGTATTATACCACCGACTTATGTATCGGCTATGATTTTACGGATTTTGTAATAGAAGACGGGGAAATCCAGGCCTGTCTGGTAGTCAAGGAAGAAGCGATGGAGAATATCCGGGTGCTGGTTAAGACCTCGGATTTCGGAAGCGCTTTCCATGAAGCTCTGGAAATGAAGGCAGACTGCGACCTTTCTGTGATATCAGGCCCTTATGAAGCAAGGCAGACAACGGTGGTGCCTGCTGGAGAAACACTCATGATAGGAAAAGACAGCGAGCTTTTTGCGGGAGGACGCGTCCGCATTGAGCCTGCGGTGCTCACCGGGCATATCAGCCTTCTGAATGTAAACCGCAGCCAGGGAGTGCCCTCATACCGGGGAAGCCTGGAGCTGGAAAAGCAGCAGGATGGGATCGTTGTGATAAACGAGGTGCTTTTAGAGGAGTATCTTTACGCGGTGGTTCCCAGTGAAATGCCTTCCTCATATCCGCTGGAAGCGCTGAAAGCACAGGCGGTATGCGCAAGGACCTATGCCTACGCGAAGATGCTGCATGCGGGGCTGCCCGCTTACGGCGCCCATGTGGATGACAGCGCAGGATTCCAGGTGTATAACAATATTACGGAAAATGTGGAAACGACCAAAGCGGTAAAGGAGACGAAGGGCGAGCTGGTTTATTACGGTGAGCAGCTGGCGGATACCTATTATTATTCCACCTCCTGCGGTTATGGGACGAATACGGGAATCTGGCTGAATTCCGTTCCGGAAAATTTCCCTTATCTTCAGGCGAAGGCCGTAAATGTGGCGGGAGTGACCGATGCGCAGGGAGATGCGATTGACGAAAGCGTGAATGAAGCGGATATCAGTCCCGCCGGCTCCATGATGACTGAGGAGGAATTTGCCGCTTTTATCACCACCACCAGGGATTCTGATTTTGAAAAAGACGAAGCCTGGTACCGGTGGACCTATCAGGTGGATCAGCTTGACAGTACGATTCTCTATTCCAATATTGTAAAGCGGTATGAAGCAAATCCGGGTGCGATTTATGTCCGCCAGGCGGACGGCGGCTTTGCCAACCAGGCTCCGGTGGATCCGGGCCGGGTTACGGATATTTACATCGCTGCCAGAAATGCCGGCGGTGTGGCGGAGGAGCTGGTTATCGAAGGAGAGAACGGAGCGGTAATGGTGAAAACGGAGCACAATATCCGTTATGTCCTGAGCAACGGCACCAGCAAGGTAATCCGCCAGGACGGAAGCGAATATAATGCGGCCTCCATGCTTCCCAGCGCCTTTTTTACCATGGAAACTGGAAAAGAAAATGGATATGTGGTAGGATATAGGTTAATTGGCGGCGGCTTCGGCCACGGAGTGGGCCTGAGCCAGAACGGCGCCAGAAGTATGGCGGCGGATGGCTGCGACAGCGACACCATATTGGGATTTTTCTATGAAGGAAGCAGCGTAAAAGCGGTTTACTGACCGCTTTCTGCGTCTCTGACGCGGGAACGGCGGCGCCGCGCTGGCAGTTGCGGCGCCGATACGGGATGGGATCATCCCAATTAAAGACCCCGCTGCAAGCAACAGGGTATCAAACTTGCAGCGCTGCAGAGCAGCGGGGTATTCGGTCTACGCTCCGCTTCGGTCGGTGCAAAACATGTGCCACTGGCACATAGCACCCCTCGCGGCAGTCGCCAAATATCCATGCAAGCATGGCTACTTGGCTCGTTGCTCGCGGGAATAAATGCCATAAGCAGATTACAAAATAAAACGCAGGAAAGGAAAAGCGGTCAATGAGAATTTACAGGATTCTGAGAGGGTTTGGAAGACAGATGTCCCGTGCAAATGTGAATGCATATGCGGCCAGCACCGCCTTTTTCCTTTTTCTGTCCCTGATCCCCATGGTCATGCTGATTTGCTCCATCATACCTTATACGCCGCTGAAGGAATCCGATCTGACAAAGGCTGTCCTGCTTTTGCCAACAACGATTTCTCCCCTGCTGTCCTCTTTGATTGCGAGCATTTATGACAATTCCTTTGGTATCATGAGCGCCGCGGCGATTGTGACGATCTGGTCCGCGGGTAAGGGCGTGCTGGCGCTGATGCGCGGGCTGAATGCCATGAACAGCGTGGTGGAGGACCGGAACTATGTGCTGCAGAGAATTATAGCCTCCTTTTACCTGATTATTTTTCTGATTACCATCATATTTTTATTGATTGTAATGGTATTCGGAAATCTGCTGGCGGACACCATTGTGCGGCATGTGCCCCAGATGGAGGATCTCTTCGCGCTGCTGCTGCATTTCAGGGGGCTTTTTTCCTGGTGCGTCATGATCCTGATATTTGCGGTGATGTATACCTATATACCCAACTGTAAGCTGAAATTTTCCCACCAGATTCCCGGTGCCGTATTTTCCGCAACCACCTGGAATATTTTTTCCTGGGGCTTTTCTGTTTACGTCCAGCACTTTAACGGATTTGACATGTACGGCAGCCTTACCACAATCGTCATCGTAATGCTCTGGCTTTATTTCTGCTTCTATCTTTTCCTGATCGGGGCGCATATCAACAGGTTCCTTGCCCCTTTCCGAAGAATCAGGGAACAGACGGCATATGGAAATGTAAGAAAATAAAAAAATCACCGGGGTACGGTGATTTTTTTATTTCCGCGGGCAATGAGCCAAGTATCCATGCTTGCATGGATATTTGGCGACTGCCGCGAGGGTCAAAGACCCCGCTGCTCTGCAGCGCTGAAAGTTTGATACCACGTTGCTTGTAGCGGGGTCTTTGATTTTACAGTAATTACAGGGCAGCCAGCCGCCGCGTGTTCTCGGGATTCATAAGTGTGAGACCGGACACCGGCGATACTAAGCAGCTTCCCAAAGGAAACCGCCGCCGCACTCCTCCCGGAACTGACTGCACCTATATTATAGTCAGTTCCGGCGGCTTTTGCAAGTTTTTAGAGTAACATGGGTTGACAGCCCGGAAGGTTTGTGATACATTAACGATAGTTTATAGCAAATGAATCATTTTCTAAAAACTGTGATGGGAAGAAGTAAGGAAAAGAAGAACCTACAGAAAGCAGCCGGCAGATGAGAGGCGCAGGAGATACTTTCCCGAATACATCCCGGAGTTTCGCACCCAAATCGTTAAGAGAGTAGGCTGCGACGGAAAGCAACCGTTATCCTGCGAAGAGTATCGCTGATGTTGGCCGGACTGCAGGCCGGAGACAGGACAGTCGTACTCGAAGAGGCAGACAGTGTGAGCTGGCTGCGAATGAAGGTGGTAACACGGGTAACAGACACTCGTCCTTTTTTCCGGATATGACGGAAAAAGGGATTTTTTTATTTGCGCGGGCAGCGAGCCAGGCAGCCATGCCTGCATGGATAGCCGGCGACTGCCGCGAGGGTCAAATCCCCCATTGTTTGCAGCGGGATATTTGATTTTTAAGGATGGAATACGAGTGGAAAACCTGGCGTCGGCCTGTAAAAAATATGAAAAAGATAACTGAGAGTTACCGGACAGTAACAAAAGGAGAATGAAAAATGAAGGTATTTGAAGAATTAGGAGCGCGCGGGCTTCTGGCGCAGCTGACGGATGCAGAGGAGATCAGAGAGCTGGTAAATGCAGGAAAGGCTACTTTTTATATTGGTTTTGACCCTACGGCGGACAGTCTCCATGTAGGGCATTTCATGGCGCTTTGCCTGATGAAGCGTCTTCAGATGGCGGGAAACAAGCCCATTGCCCTGCTGGGAGGCGGCACCGGCATGATCGGGGACCCTTCCGGAAGAAGCGATATGCGTACCATGATGACAAAGGAAACTATTGACCATAACTGCGAATGCTTCCGGAAGCAGATGAGCAAGTTTATTGATTTTTCAGAAGGAAAGGCAATTCTGGCAAACAATGCGGACTGGCTGCTGGATCTGAACTACGTGGAGCTGCTGCGCGAGGTAGGCGCCTGCTTCTCCGTAAACAATATGCTGAGGGCGGAATGCTACAAGCAGCGTATGGAAAAGGGGCTGAGCTTCCTGGAATTTAACTACATGATCATGCAGAGCTACGATTTCCTCATGCTGTACAAGAAATACGGCTGCAATATGCAGTTCGGCGGCGATGATCAGTGGAGCAACATGCTGGGCGGTACGGAGCTTATCCGCAGAAAGCTGGGCAAGGATGCATACGCCATGACCATTACCCTGCTTTTGAATTCCGAAGGAAAGAAGATGGGCAAGACCCAGAAGGGAGCCGTATGGCTTGATCCCAATAAGACTTCACCCTTTGATTTCTACCAGTACTGGAGAAATATAGACGATGCGGACGTCCTGAAATGCCTGCGTATGCTTACCTTCCTTCCCATCGAGCAGATCGATGAAATGGACAAATGGGAAGGCAGCCAGCTCAACCAGGCCAAGGAAATCCTGGCATTTGAGCTGACCAAGCTGGTGCATGACGAGGCGGAGGCCGCGAAGGCCCAGGAAAGTGCAAGAGCGCTCTTTACCGGCGGGAATGCGGCGGAAATGCCTACCGCAGAGCTGACGGCCGCAGACCTTAGCGAAGGCAACATTGATATTTTGGACCTGCTGGTTAAATCCGGCCTGGTAGCCTCCCGTTCCGAAGGCCGCCGCGCGGTGGAACAGGGCGGCGTGTCCATGGATGGAGAAAAGGTAACTGACATCAAGGCTGTTTTTGCAGGAGAAGATTTCCACGGGGAAGGAAAGGTCCTGAAACGCGGCAAGAAAAACTTCAAACGTATTGTTGTAAAATAAGCCTTATCTCAGCCGGCTTCCATTCCTGTTTTTTTAGTCATATTCATTCCCTTCCGTTGCATATATTTGTAACAGCTAGGCACAGCGGAAGGGGATTTTTTTATGGACACTTTGCATACACAAAATTTATACAAAGACATTCAGTTAAGAACCGGCGGAGAAATCTACATCGGTGTGGTGGGACCGGTGCGAACCGGAAAGTCCACCTTTATCAAACGCTTCATGGATTTGCTGGTGCTGCCCTACATTACGGACGAAGCGGAAAAGGTACGCGCGCAGGATGAACTGCCTCAAAGCTCAGGCGGGAAAACAATTACCACAACAGAACCCAAATTCATTCCCAAGGAAGCTGCCCAGATCACGCTGAGCGGGGATGTGAACGTAAAGGTGCGTCTGGTGGACTGTGTGGGCTTCATGGTGGACGGTGCGGCCGGGCACATGGAGGACGATGAAGAACGGCTGGTAAAAACCCCCTGGTTTGAATATGAGATTCCGTTCACTCAGGCGGCGGAGATCGGCACCAAGAAGGTTATCAACGATCATTCCACCATAGGAATCGTGGTGACCACAGACGGCAGCTTCGGGGAACTGAAAAGAGAAAACTACATACCGCCGGAGGAGAGGACCATCCAGGAACTGAAAAAGCTCCATAAGCCTTTCCTTGTTCTGGTGAATTCCCAAAGGCCCTATGGGGAGGAGGCCCAGCACACAGCGGCGCAGATCCAGGAAAAATACCATGTAACGGCGCTTCCCGTCAACTGTGAACAGCTGAAGCGTGATGACATCAACCAGATAATGGAAAAGGTGCTTTACGAATTCCCGGTGACCATGATCGAATTCTATATGCCGAAATGGGTGGAAATGCTTCCCAATACCCATAAGCTGAAAGCGGATCTCATCGAAAAGGTGCGCACGATGATGGAAGGCATTGATACGGTCAAGGATGTGGTGGAAACCCAGGTGGCGCTGGACAGCGAATATATCAAGCGCTGCATTGTGGAAAAAATCAATATGGCGGATGGCAGCATCCGGGTGGTTCTGGATGTGGACGATAAATATTACTACGAGATGTTAAGCGAGCTTATCGGAGAAAATGTGGCCAGCGAATATCAGCTTATTTCCGTATTAAAGGAAATGTCCAGAATGCGCAGGGAATATACGAAGGTGCTTCACGCCATGGAATCCGTGCGGCTGAAGGGCTACGGGGTCGTAACTCCGGAGCGGGCGGAGATCAGGCTGGAGAAGCCGGAGGTCATCAAGCACGGCAACAAGTTCGGTGTGAAGATCAGGGCGGAAAGCCCGTCCATCCATATGATAAAGGCCAACGTTATAACGGAAATCGCGCCGATTGTGGGAACCCAGGAACAGGCAGAGGATCTGATCAGCTATATCGCGGATGCGGAGAAGGACTCAGACGGTATCTGGGAAACCAATATTTTCGGCAAAACGGTGGAACAGCTGGTCAATGACGGCATCACAAGTAAGATCGCCATGATTGGGGATGAAAGCCAGGTGAAGCTGCAGGAGACCATGCAGAAGATCGTCAACGACAGCAATGGCGGGATGGTATGCATCATCATTTAATAAGGAAAAGTAAAAACCGGAAGGTGGCTGTGGAAATGCGTATCCACAGCGGTGCCTTCCGGTTTTTTCACTAGGAATTGGCAGGGGTTTCTGCTATAATGATACATTATATGGCTTATGCGGGCCAGAATAACCATAATAAAGGAGGCTTATCTATGAATCCCGTATATGATAAATTGTTGAAATGCTACGACAGCTTTAAACGTAAGATTGATTTCCAGCCGGAGGTTGCCATTGTGCTCGGCTCCGGGCTGGGCGATTATGCGGATGATATCAGAGTGGAGGCGGAGCTTGACTATCATGAGATAGAAGACTTCCCTGTTTCCACCGTTCCGGGACATGCCGGGAAATTTATTTTCGGATATGTGAAAGATGTGCCGGTGGTCTGCATGAAGGGCAGGGTCCACTATTATGAAGGGTATCCGATTTCCGATGTGGTGCTTCCCACCAGGCTGATGAAGCTGATGGGTGCGAAGGTATTGTTTCTGACCAATGCATCCGGCGGAATTAATCCTTCCTTTACGGCAGGGGATTTCATGATGCTTAAGGATCATATTTCCCTTTGGGCGCCCAACCCACTGATTGGCGCCAACATTGACGAGCTGGGAGTGCGTTTCCCGGATATGACGCACGTGTATGACGAGGATCTGCAGGAGCTTATCAGGGAAGCTGCGAAGGAGCAGGGAATTTCCCTGAAGGAAGGGATTTATGCCCAGCTTACGGGACCGTCCTTTGAATCGCCGGCAGAAATTCAGCTGCTTCACAAGCTGGGTGTGGATGCCGTGGGAATGTCCACTGTTGTGGAGGCCATTGCAGCCAATCACATGGGAATGAAAATCTGCTGCATTTCCTGCGTATGCAACCTGGCGGCAGGCATGACGGATAACCCGCTTACCCACGAGGAAGTGCAGGAAGCGGCCAATGCGGCGGCTCCCAAGTTCAAGGCCCTGGTGACGGAATCTGTGAAAAAATTCGGCGCAGCCTTAAAATAATAGCTGCAAAACGGGGAGATGGAAATGACAGACTATCGTAATTTGATCAAAGAAGCGATTCGGGCGCGGGAAAATGCCTATGCGCCGTATTCGGGCTTTTATGTGGGGGCCGCGCTGCTTGCAGCCTATGAGCAGGATGGAAAGCCGCTTATTTTTACCGGCTGCAATATTGAAAATGCGGCGTTTACCCCAACCAACTGTGCGGAAAGGACGGCTTTTTTCAAAGGTATCAGCGAGGGTGTGAGAGCATTCCGGGCGATTGCCATTGCTGGCGGGAGGCAGGGGGCGCTCTCGGATTATACCATGCCCTGCGGCGTGTGCCGTCAGGTGATGATGGAGTTCTGCAATCCGGAAACCTTTGAGGTAATCGCAGCGGTTTCCGAAGATGATTACAGGGTTTTCAAGTTGAAGGAGCTTTTGCCGGAAGGGTTCGGCCCGGACAATCTGTAGCGGGAATGCTGCGGGCGGGAGCTTTCTGCAGGGAAGAAAGGCCGCGCGGCGAAGAGAGCGCTTCGGCCATAATAAATAAGGAGAAGATTTTAACATGAAAATACGTTTGTACAATGCCAGAATCATGACAATGGCAGAAGGCTGCAGTCTGCTGCAAGGGGAAATCTGGGTGGAAAACGACAGGATTCTCTATGTGGGAGACGGTACGGATCTGGATGCGTTCTGCAAAAGGACAGGCATCCCCGGCCTGGCTGCGGATAAGGAAATTGACTGTGAGGGAAATGTGCTCATGCCCGGCTTCAAGGATGCGCATACCCATTCGGCCATGGTGGCCATGCGTTCCTTTGCGGATGACATGCCGCTGCAGGAATGGCTGAACACAAAGATTTTCCCTCTGGAAGCGAAAATGACGGAGCAGGATAATTACGATCTGACGCAGCTGGCCATCCTGGAATATCTGACCACAGGCGTAACCTCTGTATTTGACATGTACCTGTCACCGAAGGATATCGCCCGGGCATGTGTGGATATGGGAATGCGCTGTGTGCTGGTAAGCGGCCTGAACAAATTCGGCCCGGCGCTTGAGGTGATGGAGGAACGCTACCTGACTCTGAACCGGATGCATCCGCTGATTTCCTATATGCTGGGCGTCCATGCGGAGTACACCTGTTCCAGGGAGCTGCTGGAGCAGGTGTCGGAAATGGTGCACAAATATAAGGCGCCTCTTTTTACCCATATTTCTGAAACAAGGACGGAGACGGACGAGTGTCTGGAGCGCTACGGCATGACCCCGCCGCAGTTCCTGGATTCCCTGGGACTGTTTGATTATGGCGGAGGCGGCTATCACTGCGTTCATTTCACGGAAGAGGATATGGATCTGTTCGCGAAAAAAGGGCTGCATATTATAACCAACCCCGGCTCCAACACGAAGCTGGCCAGCGGCGTGGCGCCGATTACCCGTTTCCTGGAAAAGGGAATCAATGTGGGGATAGGCACGGACGGCGCCTCCAGCAACAACTGCCTGGATATGTTCCGTGAAATGTTCCTGACCACGGGCCTTGCCAAGCTGAAGGAAAAGGATGCTTCTGCAGTGGACGCGGAGGAAGTGCTGAAAATGGCCACGGTCAACGGGGCGAAGGCCATGGGGCTTACGGACTGTGACATCCTGGCAGAGGGCAAGAAGGCGGATATCATCATGATCGATCTGCATCAGCCGAACATGCAGCCGCTTAACAACATTGCCAAGAATATAGTTTACAGCGGAAGCAAGCAGAACGTAAAAATGACCATGATTGACGGACGGATTCTTTACTATGACGGCAGGTTCCTCTGCTGTGACGATGTGGAAGCGCTTTATGCAAAGGCAAATGAGATCATTGCCAGGCTCAGCGCCGACTAACAAAATACGGGTTCCGGCGCGGCTGCTCAGTTTAGGGACAGCTGCGCCGGAATTTTTTGCGCCGGACTGCTTTTACACTTTCCGCGAGAAAGGCGGCATCTGGACCATCTGCTAAAAAGGACCTCTGACGCCAGAATTCGCCGACGGAATTCGACAAAAGGGCATAGACAAAAATTGGATTTCAGTATACAATTAGTAACGTGTTCTTTAATTTATTACACTACTATTTAACACAATCTTAGGAGGTAGGGAGATGTTAGAAAAGTTCTTCAAACTGAAGGAAAACAAAACCGATGTGAAGACAGAAATCATGGCCGGTATTACCACGTTCATGACAATGGCTTACATCCTTGCGGTTAACCCCAACATTCTTTCCGCGGCGGGAATGGATGCTCATGCGGTTCTGATCGCAACTGCGCTTGCTGCATTTGTCGGCACAGCCATGATGGCACTGTTCGCAAACTATCCGTTTGCACTGGCTCCCGGTATGGGCCTGAATGCTTATTTTGCTTATACCGTAGTACTGAATATGGGATATTCCTGGCAGATCGCTTTGATGGCGGTATTTGTAGAAGGTATTATATTTATCATACTTTCTCTTACCAATGTGCGTGAGGCGATTTTCAATGCCATTCCCATGACCCTGAAATCCGCAGTCAGCGTTGGTATCGGACTTTTCATCGCCTTTATCGGACTTCAGAATGCTAAAATCGTTGTAAACAGCGATGCAACACTGCTTACCTATCAGTCCTTCAAGGGAGATACCTTCCATTCCATCGGTATCGGCGCTATCCTGGCCCTGATTGGCGTTCTGATTACTGCCATTCTTCTTGTAAAAAGAGTAAAGGGCGGCATCCTTTTAGGTATAATTATCACATGGATACTGGGAATTATCTGCGAACTGGTTGGTATTTACGTTCCCAATCCGGATGCAGGCATGTATTCCGTAATCCCTTCCGCAATCGTAAGCTTTGACTTTTCTTCCTTCGGCCAGACCTTCGGCCAGGTATTCAAGGCAGATTTCTCAGGAATCCGGATTCTTGATTTTATTGTAGTAATGTTTGCGTTCCTGTTTGTTGACCTGTTTGATACGCTGGGAACACTGATCGGTGTAGCATCCAAGGCCGATATGCTGGACAAGGATGGCAAGCTGCCCAGGATTAAGGGCGCCCTGATGGCAGATGCAGTGGCAACAAGCGTCGGCGCTATTTTCGGTACTTCCACCACCACCACCTTTGTAGAAAGTGCATCCGGTGTAACAGAAGGCGGACGTACGGGCCTGACAGCGATTACCACAGGACTTCTGTTCCTGCTTGCGCTGATTTTCTCACCCCTGTTCCTTACCATCCCTTCCTTTGCAACAGCTCCTGCATTGATCATTGTAGGCTTCTATATGATGGGTGCGGTTGTGAAGATCAACTTTGAAGATATGTCGGAAGCGATTCCCTCATTCCTGTGCATTATCGCTATGCCTCTGGCATACAGCATTTCCGAAGGTATCGCCATCGGCGTTATTTCCTGGACACTGCTGAACCTGCTGACAGGAAAAGCAAAGGACAAGAAGATCAGCATCCTGATGTATGTGCTTACAGTCCTGTTTATTCTGAAATATATTTTCCTGTAATCAGCAAAACGGCAATTTCACATTTATGGCGGAAATCCATGCGGAACCGTCATGTGATAATTGTAACTGTGAGGGGGGAAACAGTTGTCTGCCCGGATTCTTCACAGCTGCTGATAATTACATAATAAAGAAGCTTATGAAAAGAGCTCCTGCCGTCCATGTGACCGCAGAGGCTCTTTTTTGACAGAACAGCATTTTAACCGACAGGGGAATGGCAGGGAAAACATAAATTTTTATAAATTTTTCCGGGAAGGATAAACAGATGGAAAAATGTATGGTACAATATCCCGGAAGCTTATTGGGCGGTAAATGTATAGGACAGAGCTGCCGAAGTGATAAAAAGATTACAGTTCAACGAATGTATAGCGGCGGCAGGCAGCCGGCCCACCGCGCAGCGATTTTTAATGGCGGGAGGCAGCCGCAGTTGGGCCTGGGCAAAACTGTGGCATGAAAAGGAGTGATAATATGCATAACCAGTTGACAGAAAATGATATCAAAAGAATGAAGGAAGAGATTGAATACAGGAAGCTGGTGGTCCGCAAGGAGGCGCTGGAGGCGGTGAAGGAAGCCAGGGCCCAGGGCGACTTAAGTGAAAATTTTGAATACTATGCGGCCAAAAGAGAGAAGAACCGGAATGAAAGCAGAATCCGTTTCCTGGAGAGGATGATCAAGACGGCGGAGGTGATATCCGACGATTCCAAAGAGGACGAGATCGGTGTAAACAATACGGTGGAGCTGTTCTTTGAAGAGGATGGTACCACGGAAACGATGAAAATCGTCACCACCATGCGCGGAAATTCCCTGGAAGGCCTGGTGAGCACGGAATCCCCCATTGGCAGGGCTCTTCTGGGACACCGGGAAGGGGACAGGGTATATGTTGAGGTGAACAGCAGCTACGGCTACTATGTGGTGGTCCGTTCCATCCGGAAAACCATTGACGACGGCTCTGATAAAATCAGGAGCTTTTAAGAGCCTCGGGCGCTGCCGGCAAGCCGGCCTGCGGATGGTTTATAGGAAAAGGACGGGAAAGGAGTGGCTATGAAAATTACTTATATCGCGCACAGCGGCTTTTGCGTGGAGCTGGAGAAACATGTGCTGCTGTTTGACTATTTTACAGGAGAGCTTCCCTCGTGGGATAAGGAGAAAACAATACTGGTATTTGCTTCCCATAAGCATCAGGACCATTTCAGCCTGAGAATTCTGGAGCTGCGGAAGGAATATCCTCATATACATTATTTTTTCGGAAATGATATCAAGCTCAAGCCCGACTATCTGCTCCGCAAAAAGGCGGATCCGGAGGCGCTGTCTGATGTAACGGTGATGAAGGCGCATGAACAGACCGGTTATGGCGGGGAAAGCCAGGCTGTGACAGTCCGTACGCTGAAATCCACGGATGAAGGCGTTGCGTTTCTTGTGGAAGCGGAGGGGAAGACCTTTTACCATGCAGGGGATTTAAACTGGTGGCACTGGGAAGGGGAGCCCGCGAGCTGGAACCGGAATATGGAGACTGGCTTCAGGCGGGAAATCGACAGCATTGCAGGAGAACGCTTTGACGCGGCTTTCGTACCGCTAGATCCCAGGCTGGAAGCGGCGTATGGCCTAGGGATGGATTATTTTCTCCAGAAGACATCGGCAACCCACGTATTCCCCATGCATATGTGGGAGGAATACGGCTATATTTCCAAATATAAGGAAACACAGACCGGACGGCAGCATGCGGCGCAAATCGTTGACATCAGCAGACGCGGAGAAGAATTTATGCTTTAAAAAAGCAGGAGGAACTTGCATATGGAATCGCTTATGATACTGGTGCTCGTCATAGCGGCCGTATTGGCCGTATTTATAAAGGGAGCGGCGGATGAACGCGTAAAGCAGCGCAGGCAGAAGCGGAAAATACATGAAGGCTTCGGCGCAGTGCCGGACAGAGACTATTCGGACGAGGAGCTTTCCAGCATACCCGGCTATTTTTCCATGCATCAGGAGCCGGAACAGGTGGATGATATCACCTGGAACGATCTTGGCATGGATCAGCTTTTTTTCCGGATGAACCAGACCTATTCCTCCGCCGGACAGGAATATCTCTATTATCTGTTGAGGACCCCGCAGCTGAAAGACGCAAAGGCACTGGACGCCATGGAAGAAAAAATTACCTGCTTCGGGCAGCAGGAGCAGCTGCGTGAACAGCTGCAGTATGCCTATATGCAGCTGGGCAGAAGCGGAAAATATTCCGTCTATGATTATCTGAATTACCTTGACAATCTGGGAGAGCGCAGCAGCCTTTCCCATATAATCTGCGATCTTCTGCTCATTCCGGCCATTGGCATGGTTATCGTTTCCCCGCCCATTGGCATGATGTTCCTTTTCCTTCTTTTTACGGTAAATATTTTCGGCTATATGAAACAGAAGCATGAAATCGAGCCTTATCTTACCAGCTTTGCCTATGTCCGCCGGATACTGGATTTTTCGGCCCGGATCAGGAAAATGGACATCCCCGTGCTGAAAGTGGAATGGGAGGAACTGAAAATACTGGAGGGCAAATTCGGCAAATTCCGTTACAGCGCCATGCTCGGCATGCGCGGAAGCGATACGGCGGGAGATCCCCTGTCCCTGATACTGGACTATGTAAATATGCTCCTTCACCTGGATCTCATCTGCTTCAACACCATGCTTAAGGAGGTCAGGAAGCACCTTACGGACATCGACAGAATGATCACCATTGCCGGAAAAACGGAAGCCTGCATAGCCATCGCTTCCTACCGTGCGTCCCTGGCTTCCGGCTGGTGCAGCCCGCGCCTGACGGAGGACAGCAGGGAAAGCGTACGCCTTGAAATCAGGGGACTCTATCATCCTCTGCTGGAAGAGCCTGTGAAAAATGATATCCTGGCAAAGCAGGGAATCCTGGTCACCGGCTCCAACGCCTCCGGAAAATCCACCTTTCTGAAGGCCGTGGCTCTGAATGCACTGCTGGCCCAGACAATACACACCTGCACCGCCGGTTTTTATTCGGGGGGCCTGTACCGCATCATGACCTCCATGGCCCTGCGTGACGATCTGGAAGGCGGGGAAAGCTACTATATTGTGGAAATCAAATCCCTGAAACGGATTCTGGATGCGGCAAGGGAGGGCAGCGCCCCTGTCCTCTGTTTTGTGGACGAGGTCCTGCGGGGCACCAACACCGTGGAACGGATCGCCGCCTCCACCCAGATCCTGCGAAGCCTCAGCCGCCCCGGTGTCCTCTGCTTTGCAGCCACGCATGACATTGAGCTGACGGAGCTGCTGGCGGACTGCTATGACAATTACCATTTTGAAGAAGAAATCTTGGAAGGAGACATTCTTTTCAATTATATACTCCGTTCCGGAAAAGCAATGACCCGCAATGCGATACGCCTGCTCGGCATCATCGGCTATGAAAATGCAATCATTGAAGAAGCCAATGCACTGGCCGCGCATTTCCTGGAAACCGGAAACTGGACGTAACGGCGGAAAATACCATACATTGACGGCTGGACAAAAATGACTATTGCAAGAAATGAGGGAAAATCAATGAAAGTAACCATATACACAGACGGAGCCGCAAGAGGAAACCCGGAAGGCCCCGGCGGCTACGGAACCATTCTCCAATATGTGGATCAGAAAGGGAACCTGCACGAAAAAGAACTCTCCGGCGGCTATATCAAAACCACCAACAACCGCATGGAGCTCATGGCGGTCATAGCCGGGCTGGAAGCCCTCAACCGCCCCTGTGAGGCTGAGGTTATCTCAGACTCAAAATACGTAACGGACGCCTTCAACAAACACTGGATAGACGGCTGGCTCAAAAAAAACTGGAAAGGAGCCTCCGGCCCCGTTAAAAACGTAGACCTCTGGAAACGCCTCCTGAAAGCCGCCGCCCCCCACACCGTCACCTTTACCTGGGTTAAAGGCCACGACGGCCACCCCGAAAATGAACGCTGCGACACCCTGGCCACCACCGCCGCCGACGGCACCAACCTGCTCCCGGACCCTGGCGTCTGACTGAAAGCCGGCCTGACCTGCGCTGCCTGTTGCCTGGTTCATCCCTGCCGGTGAATACAATACCTGCACCAATCAGCCACATGAATACGGAAACCAAACCTGCAACACATTTGCATTTTGAGAGGTGAAGCGATGCTGCTATATCACGGAAGCAATACCCCCGACATCAAAATCCTCAAGCCCCGCCAGGCGGATCATGACAGACCCTATCTGTATATGACCACGATAAAAATAGTAGCAGGCTTTTACCTGATAAATACGGTAGAACGCCCCTATTACTGGTTCCCCTATGGCTTTGAGGAGGACGGCACCGTACATTATCAGGAATGGTATCCCAATGCCCTCAGGGAAGCGGCAGAAGGCAAAAAAGGATACATCTATACAATAGAAGCCAAAGAGGAAGACACCCTCCCGCTCCCAAACATCCCCTGCGCAAGACTCGCCGTTACCCCCATGCCCGTACTTGACTGCCAGACAATAACCGACTGCTATAAATGGCTGATGGAACAACAGAAGCGCGGCGCATTCATACTAAAAAAATATACCGACAAAACCCCCGCCCAGCTTGCCTCCATGCACGGGCAGCTCATACAATACCTAAACGAAAAAAACATGAAAGAAAATCCCGCCTGCTCTTACGCAAAATTTATCCAAACCAAATTCCCGACAGTTTGGGAAGCCTACATCAAACAAATATAAAACATCCTTTTTCCTGCCTATGAAAAATAAATACCGCCTCCCACTCTTAAATATCAATTAACAAAATTACCGCCTGCCGCCATTTCCACCTTCCGCCATACATAGCCTACCCGATTCCGGCGCAGCCATCCGCAGGCAGGGAACGTCCTCCGGGCATCGGCTCCCGGGGCGGGGTATGGTTGCTGCAAGGGTCGTATAAAAACGCCGGTCCTTGCGTTGTGTCCTTTACAACGCTAGAGCGTATTCGAAAATTCATTCCCGCCGTCTGCACATCCCACTTCGCGGTAGATTTGCCCCAAATTCGGTCAACGTAGCCCGCTACGCCTCCCTCATTTGGGACAAATCTACCACAAAGTGAGACGCACAGCCGACAGAAAGCAATTTTCAAATACGCTCTAGTACCGCTGCGTTTTTAACCGAGCGAAAGCGTGCCCGCACAGCAACCATACCCCGCCCGCCCCAGGAGCCGATGCCCGGAGGACGTTCCCTGCCTGCGGATGGCTGCGCCGGAATCTCATCCCCCCCTCTTGACGGCCTGTACCAATAAATGTTATGATAAATAAGACCGCGGGGCAACACCGCGCCGAAATCGAAAGCCTGTGATTCAGGCAAGGGGTTTGAAGCAAATGGCTGATTTTACATTATTTTTGAATTCATTTTTATCCTATTTACTGCTTTTTGTACTGATTGCAGTGCTGGCTGTTATTGCCGTTGCAATCGGCATCACCATGCGGAAGAAGAAAAATGCCAGGGAGGCTGCGGAAGCCCTGACCCGGGGGACAGAAGAAGCACAGGCGCCGGGAACGCAGTCCTGACAGAAAACCAGGAGAAATGTTTACGTTTAACCAAAAGAGTGGGGATGTCCCGCTCTTTTTTGTGAGTAGTGCGGGGATTTGCCATGCCAAAATCATCGAATCAGAAGCTGAAGCTGCTTTACCTGCTGAAAATCCTGCGGGAGGAAACCGACGAGGAGCATTTCCTCAATTCCCAGCAGCTCATTGAGCGCCTTGCCCGGTGGGATATCAGCGCGGAACGAAAAAGTATCTATGATGATATTGCCCGGCTCATGGATTTCGGCTATGATATTGTCCATGTGAAAAATAAGGCCGGAAGCGGCTACTATATGGGTTCCCGGGAATTTGAGCTTCCTGAGCTGAAGCTTCTGGTGGACGTGGTTCAGGCCTCCCGTTTTATCACCCAGCGAAAATCCAGGGAACTGATACAGAAGCTGGAGCAGTTCGTCAGCGCCAAGGAAGCGACGCAGCTGCAGCGCCAGGTATATGTGGCGGGCAGGGTGAAGACGGAAAACGAAAGCATTTACTATAATGTGGATTTCATACACAGAGCCATCCAGGAAAACAGACAGATTTCCTTTCAGTATATGGAATGGACGCTGGATCGGAGGCTGGTTCCCCGTAAAGGCGGGGAGCGGTATGTGATCAGCCCCTGGGCGCTGTCCTGGAATGATGAAAATTATTATCTCATCGGCTATGATGCGGCAGCGGATCAGCTGAAGCATTACCGGGTGGATAAAATGGGATCCATCCAGCTGACGGCATTGGAAAGAGAGGGCGGCAGCGCTTTTAAAAGCTTTGATATCGCCGCTTATACCAATAAAACCTTCGGCATGTACGGAGGAAAAGAAGAGACGGTGTCCCTGGAGTTTGCGGACAGGCTGATCGGCGTGGTGATTGACCGGTTTGGAAAAGAAACGGACATCCGCAGACTGGCGGAGGGAACCTTCCGTATCCGGGTGAAGGTGGCTGTCAGCGGACAGTTTTTCGGGTGGTTGACAGGCCTTGGAATCCAGGCCAGGCTTACCGGGCCGCCGGATGTGGTTGAGGAATACAAAGAATATCTTAAAAAAATAAACAAACTGTATGAGGAAGGCCGTTTTGAGGAAGCATAACAGGGAACGGCAGACAGGAGGAAGACATGGAGCTTCATTTTGCATCCAGAATGAAGGATTATGAGGAAGGTATTTTTCAGGTATTAAATGAAAAGAAAAATGAACTGGAGCGGCAGGGGAGAAAGGTGTATAACCTTTCCGTGGGAACGCCGGATTTCAAGCCGCAGCAGAGGATCATCGACGCAGTGGTGAGCGCGGCGGGAAAGCCTGAAAATTATAAATATGCGCTTCGGGATCTGCCGGAGCTGACGGACGCGGTGATCAGCCGCTATCAGAAACGCTACGGCGTGCAGCTGGAGCCGGAGGAAATCATGTCCGTCTATGGTTCCCAGGAAGGAATCGCCCACGTGGGCCTTTCCCTCTGCGATGAAGGTGATATTGTCCTCGTGCCGGATCCGGGCTATCCGATTTTTGCCATCGGGCCGTCTCTGGCGGGAGCGAAGCTGGTAACCTATCCCTTAACGGAGGAAAACCACTGGCTGCCCGATCTGGAGGCGTTGGGGGAAACGGCGGATAAAGCAAAGTTTATGATAGTTTCCTATCCGATGAACCCCATATGTAAATGCGCCCCCCATTCTTTTTACGAGGAACTGATTCCCTGGGCGAAGGCACATGAACTGGTCATCATCCATGATAACGCCTATTCGGATATCATTTATGACGGAAGGCAGGGGATTTCCATTCTTTCCATTCCGGGGGCAAAGGAAGTTTGCGTGGAATTCTATTCCCTTTCCAAATCCTATAACTATACGGGGGCCAGGATGGGCTTCCTTACCGGAAACAGGGAGCTGGTGCAGAACTTCAAAAAGCTGCGTTCCCAGATTGACTACGGAACCTTCCTGCCTGTGCAGTACGGAGCCATTGCAGCGCTGACCGGGCCGGACGAGCCTGTGCTTCTCCAGTGTGAGGAATACAGGAAAAGAAGGGATGCCCTGTGCGGCGGCTTTCGTTCCATCGGCTGGAATGTGCCGGACAGCGAAGGCACCATGTTTGCCTGGGCGCCTGTACCGGAAGGTTTTGAAGACGATACCGCATTCGTCATGGAGCTTATGGAGAAAACAGGCGTGCTGTGTACGCCGGGAAGCAGCTTCGGCGAGCTGGGAAAAGGACATGTACGTTTCGCCCTCACCCTGCCTGTGGAGACAATCAGGGAGGCTGTGGAAGCAGTCAGAAGGAGCGGAATCCTTTCCAGATAACAGGAGAAAGGCAGATATCGGGACAGGGAAAGGAGAAGCAGCAGTTTGGCTATCCGGGCTGTTGCGGGAAGAAAAATGAAAAGCGGAAAATCCTCCGACAGGCATTGACAGAGAGGCCGGATTCCTTTATACTGATATCTGCCACTAGATATAGTGGTAAGAAATGTATATTTGGCAGGATATAGTATTTTTGCAGTGCTTGAAGGTGTTTGAAGGAATACAGTAGCTGCATAACTATCCTTTTATACTACATAACTGACAACGCATACCGCAAACCGGATGAGGGAAAAGGCAGAACGTGTACGGTGCCCGTCACGTACCGCATTCCAGCAACCGGATTTTTTTCCCGCTTTTGCGCTGACAGTAACGGGAAAGACGCGCCCCAACGGAGCAGATAGGAGAAGAAATGGAGAATACGGTACAAGGGCTTATGGAGAATGAAGAGCAGGATTACGGAAAAGAATACCAGACAAAGCTGGATGTAAAGGTGGTAAAGAAGGACGGGACAAGGGAGTCCTTCAATGTGCAGAAGGTGATAAATGCGGTGGGAAAAAGCGCTTACCGCGCCCTTACCAAATTTACGGATGAAGAAAAGAGAAGAATCTGCAGCTATGTCATTGAAAAGGTGGATGAGCTGGAATGCAGTGAGATTCCTATTCCTGTGATGCACAATATTGTGGAGAGCGCCCTGGAGGAGGTTAAGCCCATCGTGGCCAAAAGCTACAGGGACTACCGGAATTATAAGCAGGATTTTGTCCGTATGCTGGACGATGTGTACAAGAAGAGCCAGTCCATCATGTATATCGGCGACAAGGAAAACGCCAATACGGATTCCGCCCTGGTTTCCACGAAGAGAAGCCTTATTTTCAACCAGCTCAACAAGGAGCTGTACCAGAAGTTTTTTATGACAACGGAAGAAATCCAGGCCTGCAGGGACGGTTATATTTATGTGCATGATATGAGCGCAAGAAGGGATACCATGAACTGCTGCCTGTTCGATGTACAAAACGTCCTGTCCGGCGGCTTTGAAATGGGAAATATCTGGTACAACGAACCGAAAACCCTGGATGTGGCCTTTGACGTTATCGGCGATATTGTCCTGAGCGCCGCCAGCCAGCAGTACGGCGGCTTTACGGTGCCCAGCGTGGATCTGATACTGGAGCCTTATGCGCAGAAATCCTTTGACCGGGATATGAAAAAATATCTGGCGCTGGGTGTCCCGGAAGAAAAAGCGGAAGAAGTGGCCTATGCAGATGTGGTCAAGGAAATGGAGCAGGGTTTCCAGGGCTGGGAATATAAATTCAACACCGTGGCCAGTAGCCGCGGGGATTATCCGTTCATCACAGTGACTGCGGGCACGGGAACCGGACGTTTTGCGAAGCTTGCCACCGTTTCCATGCTGAAGGTGCGCCGGGAGGGACAGGGAAAGGATGGCTTCAGGAAGCCGGTGCTCTTCCCCAAGATTGTTTTCCTCTATGATGAAAACCTGCATGGCCCCGGAAAACCGCTGGAGGATGTGTTTGAGGAAGGGGTAAGGTGCTCCGCCAAAACCATGTATCCCGACTGGCTCAGCCTGACCGGAGAAGGCTATGTGGCCAGCATGTATAAAAAATACGGCAAAATCGTATCCCCCATGGGCTGCCGCGCCTTCCTTTCCCCCTGGTATGTCAGGGGCGGCATGCATCCTGCGGATGAAAAGGACGAACCTGTGTTTGTGGGCCGTTTCAATATCGGCGCGGTTTCCCTCCATCTGCCCATGATCCTTGCCAAGGCAAGACAGGAAAGCAAGGATTTTTATGAGGTGCTGGATTACTATCTGAACCTGATCAGGCAGCTGCATATCCGTACCTATGCCTATCTGGGAGAAATGCGTGCGTCCACCAATCCCCTTGCCTACTGCGAGGGCGGTTTCCTGGGCGGAAATCTGAAGCTTTCGGATAAGATCAAGCCGCTGTTAAAGTCGGCTACGGCATCCTTCGGCATTACGGCGCTGAATGAGCTGCAGATGCTCTATAACGGCAAATCCCTTGTGGAGGACGGCCAGTTCGCGCTGGAGGTTATGGAGCACATCAACAGCAAAATTAATGAGTATAAAGAAGAGGACGGCAACCTCTATGCAATCTACGGTACGCCGGCAGAAAACCTGTGCGGCCTGCAGGTGAAGCAGTTCCGCAATAAATACGGCATTATCGAAGGGGTATCCGACAGGGAATACGTGAGCAACAGTTTCCACTGCCATGTAACAGAGGATATCACTCCCATTGAAAAGCAGGATAAGGAAGGCCGTTTCTGGAACCTGTGCAACGGCGGAAAGATCCAATATGTAAAATACCCCATCGATTACAATATCGAGGCGGTAAAAACCCTCATCCGCAGGGCAATGGACAAGGGCTTCTATGAAGGCGTGAACCTTTCCCTTGCCTACTGCGACGACTGCGGGCATCAGGAGCTGGAGATGGATATCTGTCCCAAGTGCGGCAGCCGGAACTTGACCAAAATCGACCGGATGAACGGCTATCTTTCTTATTCCAGGGTCCACGGCGATACCAGGCTGAATGACGCCAAGATGGCTGAAATTGCGGAAAGGAAATCAATGTAGCATGCGTTACCATAACATTACTCATGAGGATATGCTCAACGGGGACGGCCTGAGGGTCGTCCTCTGGGTAGCAGGCTGCGAGCACTGCTGCCCGGAATGCCAGAATCCTGTCACCTGGGATCCGGAGGGCGGGCTTGCATTTGACAAAGCGGCAAAGGAAGAAATTTTTGGCCAGCTGGATAAATCCTACATATCAGGAATTACTTTTTCAGGCGGCGATCCCATGCATCCCGCCAATAAGGGAGATGTGCGGCAGCTGATGAAGGAAATCAGGGAAAAATATCCCGATAAAACCATATGGCTCTATACCGGGGATGTATGGGAGAATCTGTACAGGGATTCCATTATGAAATATGTGGATGTCTGCGTGGACGGGGAATTTGAAATTGCCAAAAAGGATGTGCGGCTGATGTGGAAGGGAAGCTCCAATCAGAGAGTGATTGATGTACAGGCCTCCCTGAAACAGGAAAATCCGGCGGTTCCCGTTCTTCACTGCCCGGATTATGCACCGGAAGACGGGGTATTTCAGAAAGGAGTGACAGGATGCGGAGAATAGCCAGATTTATGAAGGTGAGCAGGGAGCAGTTCACCGCTGATTTTAAGGATGCCTTTCCGGCATGCGGGCAGGAACAGATTGCACAGATTTATGATGCGCTGAAGCTTCCGGCAAGAGCGACCGGAGGCAGCGCGGGATATGATTTTTTTATGCCTATACAGATAGAACTGAAGCCTGGGGAAACCGTGAAGATTCCTACGGGAATCCGGGTAACCATGCAGCCGGAATGGGTGCTGCACCTTTATCCCAGAAGCGGGCTGGGCTTCAAATACAGGCTGCAGCTGAATAATACGGTAGGCATTATTGACAGCGATTATTTTAACAGCGACAACGAAGGCCATATTTTTGCTAAGATCACCAATGATTCCAATGAGGGAAAGACGCTGAAGCTTCAGGCAGGCGAGGGCTTTATGCAGGGTATCTTCCTGGAATACGGAATTACTGAGGATGACGAGGCGGACGGCGTGAGAAACGGCGGCTTTGGCAGCACGACTAAGAATGCATAAGGGAGCTCCTTTCCGGACAGACTATATCTATATGTCCGGAAAGGAGTTTTTTGCTTATGTCTGAGGAAAAAATGGCGACAGGCCTTGAGTCAAATATGACCTGGCTGAATAAAAAGCTGAAGGCTGACCAGAATTTCGACGTGGTTTACAGGGTAATCCATGTGGGCGGGAAAAATGCCTGCATTTACTTCATCGACGGCTTCTGCAAGGATGAACTGATGCAGAAGCTGCTGCAGCAGTTTATGGGGATTACTGCGGAAGATATGCCGAAGGACGCCCATGAAATGGCCAAAAGCTTTGTACCGTATGTGGAGGTGGATCTGAAGGACTCCTGGGAGGAAATCCTCTACAGCCTGATGTCCGGCGTATTCGCCCTGTTTGTGGACGGCTTTGACAAATGCATCCTCATTGACTCCAGGACCTATCCCTCCAGGGGAGTGGAGGAGCCGGAGAAGGATAAGGTGCTCAGAGGCTCCAAGGACGGCTTTGTGGAAACCATTGTTTTCAACACCGCGCTTATCCGGCGCCGCATCCGTTCCACGGAGTTGGTGATGGAAATGATGCACGCCGGCAAAAGCTCCAAGACAGATATTGTACTGTGCTACATGGACAACCGGGTGGATCATGCCTTCCTGGAAAAAATACGTGACCGGATTAAACACATTCAGGTGGACGCCCTGACCATGAACCAGGAAAGCCTTGCGGAGTGCCTGTATGACAGGAAATGGTACAATCCTTTTCCGAAATTCAAATTTACCGAGCGCCCCGACACCGCATCGGCCCAGGTGCTGGAGGGAAATATTATCATCCTGGTGGACAATTCCCCCTCCGTACTGATCATGCCCACATCCATTTTTGACGTGGTGGAGGAAGCGGACGACTACTATTTTCCCCCTATTACAGGAACCTATCTGAGATTATCCAGGTTTATTATCGCGGTGCTTACCTACCTGATGACGCCCACATTTCTGCTGCTGATGAAGAATCCGGATTTGATACCAAGGGGCTTTGAATTCATTATGGTAAGGGATACGGTGAATATTCCCCTCTTCTGGCAGTTTTTGATACTGGAGCTGGCGATTGACGGCCTGCGGCTGGCCGCGGTGAATACGCCCAATATGCTCAGCACCCCGCTGAGTGTCATGGCGGCCCTGGTGCTGGGGGAATTTTCCGTCAACAGCGGCTGGTTCAACTCTGAGGTCATGCTTTATATGGCTTTTGTGGCGATAGCGAATTATACGCAGTCCAGCTATGAGCTGGGCTATGCGCTGAAATTCATGCGTATCCTGAACCTGATTCTCACCGCTGTTTTCGGAATCTGGGGATATGTGGGGGGAATTATACTCTGCATCCTTTTTATGTTTACCAACCGCACGGTGTCCAATCAGAGCTATGTCTACCCGCTTTTTCCCTTTAATGCAAAGCAGCTGGCAAAACGCCTTTTCCGCCTGCGCCTTCCGGGCGCCCTGGATCCGGTGAGGGAAGAAAAAAAATAAAAATACGGATATGGGAGCAGGCCGGAAAGAGAACATCTGGAGGCCTGCTTTTTTCCTGTTCGTAAAAACAGCTTCGTAAAAAGGTGTTTTTTGTTCTTACGTAGAAAAAGGTTCAGAATTTGCTGAAAAAATAAATACATTCATATATATTTTCTTGTTTCCGGCGACTAACCGTGCTAAAATAAAACGAGCGTATTAATCCGCAATCGGATATGAGGAGGAAGAAGATGGCCGGTTTTAAAATTGTTACAGACAGTACGGCAGATTTGCCGAAGGACTACATAGAACAGAATCAGCTGGGCGTAATGGTGCTGCCTTATATTGTGGAAGGCGTATCTTACGGTATTGACAAGGAAATGGATGTCAAAGATTTTTATAATAAGATGCGGGGAGGCATGATGCCAACTACTTCCCAGGTGAATCCGGAATCCGCCAGAGAATATCTGGAAGGCTACCTGGAGGAAAGCAGGGAAATCCTGGTGATGTCCTTTTCCTCCGGCCTGAGCGGCACCTATAACAGCGCCTGTGTGGCGGCGCAGGAAATCATGGCGGAAAGGGACGACTGCAAAATTATCGTAGTGGATACCCTGTGCGCTTCCCTGGGAGAGGGGCTTCTGGTCCACAAGGCCGTGGAGCTTAGGAAACAGGGGAAGAGCCTGGAAGAAACCGCAGAATGGGTGGAAAGCCACAAGCTTAATCTGGTACATGTATTTACCGTGGATGATTTATTCAACCTTCACCGGGGCGGAAGAGTAAGCAAGGCCACAGCCATTGTAGGCACGCTGGCAAGCATCAAACCCCTTCTCCATGTGGACAACGAAGGCCACCTCATAGCTGTGGGCAAGGTCCGCGGCAGGAAGAAATCCCTGCACAGCCTGGTGGATATGATGGAACAGAGAATTGGCAGCTACAGGGACAAAAACGACTGCTTTTTCATCAGCCACGGCGATTCCCAGGAGGATGCGGAATACGTACGTGACCTGGTAAGGGAACGGTTTGGAATTGAAAGCTGCATTATTAATTATGTAGGCCCTACCATCGGCGCCCATTCCGGCCCCGGAACCATAGCGCTGTTTTTCCTGGGAGACTACAGATAGAAACCGTCTGCTGTGCCCTGGCGGACATATCCGCAGGCAAAATAAGAGCAGTACTGTGAAAAAGACAGCAATAACGATTAAGACCCGGCGGGAAGCCGGGTCTTTTTGGAAGGAGGAAAATATTAGGTTCAGAGTCACTGGCTGCATCTGTATATGCAGGGTTATTTTTTACATCTATCGAATTCAGGATTGAATGCGTAGAAGTTTTTGCTGTCGAGTTTTTCCTGGACGATACGGAGTGCTTCACCGAATCTCTGGAAATGAACAACCTCACGCTGTCTCAGGAAGCGGATAGGGGCGGCCACTTCAGGATCCCTGACAGTCCTCAGTATGTTGTCATAAGTGGTACGCGCCTTCTGTTCGGCAGCCAGATCCTCAGTCAGGTCAGAAATAATATCGCCCTTGGACTGGAATTCGCAGGCATTGAAAGGAATTCCTCCGGCAGCCTGCGGCCACAGAGCGGTGGTATGATCGATATAATAAGGACCAAAACCAGAGTTCTCAATTTCTTCCATGGAGAGATTTTTGGTCAGCTGATAAACGATAGCTCCTATCATTTCAAAATGCGCAAGCTCCTCGGTGCCGATATCCGTAAGCAGCCCGGCCACTTCACGATAAGGCATGGTATAACGCTGAGAAAGATAACGCATGGATGCGCTCAGCTCGCCGTCGGGCCCGCCATACTGAGAAATAATGAACTGTGCCAGCTTGGCGTTAGGCTCCGTAATTTTTATAGGAAACTGAAGTCTTTTTTCATAATTCCACATCTATGCTTCACACCCCTTCCCATGGAAGAGGCGCCATGCCCCATTTCCATTCCTTGTTAAAAGAATCAGCGGTTGCCAGGTTCAACGGATAAAACTTAGCCGCGAATTCGGCGGACATTTTGTTCAGCATCCGGTTATAATAATTAAAATAATTCAAAGCTTCCCTGTCGTGAGGATGGGTATCCAGATACTCGGTAAGCTCAACCACTACGAAGCTTGCGATACCGATATTCATCAGGCTGCGTTCCTGTTCCGCATTCTGACAGGGAGTACAATTCTGATTGCTCATTATATACATCTCCTTCCTGTAAAGGGTTTGATCAATTCAGGAAAGATAGTACCGCACCGGAAGCCTTCTTCCAGATCCTCGCAGATAACAGGCTCACGCTGCCACGGGACATAGGCCATAGCTATGGGAAAATCATCGATATTCTCGACATAGTTATCATTAAATTCCTGCATAAAACTCCTCTCATATACTACATACTTTTTTAATACTATAGTATGAGGGGAAAAGATATTTGCTACTTAATATCGCCCGCTTTCATGCTGTTCATTCAGCCACCTCACAAGCTCGTCCACAGAATCCGGCACATTCGGATACTCCTTCACCACCTTCTGCTCCTCAGGCGTCTTCACAAAACAGAACTTATCCGGATACACAACCGCCCTGATACAATCCCCGCTTTTTACCAGATAATACCGCATCCCCTGATAACTGCCCGTCAAAGGCTCCTTCTGGATAAAATTAAAAGAAATTTCTTCCTTACAAATCATAAACCACACCATCCTTTCATCATCCGCATCCAATTACCAAGTATACCACGCCCACCCCCAAACTCCAACACTCCGGTCTCCAAAATCCCAGCTTACAAAATCCCCGGACAGGCCGAAGGCCAATCACTTCCCCACAGAACCCGCAGCCGGGGCGGTATTAAAACCCTCCATTTTTTTTACAGTTGACAACCCGTGAGTATAAGAATATAATCCTAATTGAGAATGGTTATCAACTGAAAGAGGAAGGACGAAGCAGTCATGACACTCTATGAAGGGCAGACAGGCGGCCGGTATCTTGTGGCAGATATGAAGATAGAAGAAGATATCTCCAGAAGACTGCAGGCATTGGGTTTAATCGAGGGAACGAGATTAAAGCTTCTGAACCGTAAAAAAAACGGTTCCTTAATAATTTATGTGAGGGGAACCAGGCTGGCCCTGGGAAAACATATTACCTCCGGAATCGAAGTAGAGGAGGTGGAAGAGGATGCAGAGAGATAACCATGTACATGTGGCGTTTGTGGGAAATCCCAACTGCGGAAAGACAACGCTGTTTAATGCGATAACGGGTTCCAAGCTTAAGGTGGCCAACTGGCCCGGCGTCACCGTGGAAAAATACGAAGGCACGCTGGAGTATGAAGGCTATGGATTGAAGCTGGTGGATACCCCCGGCATTTACTCCCTGACCTCTTATACCATAGAGGAAAAAGTAACAAGGAAATGTGTCCTGGATGATGATATCGAAGTCATTGTAAATGTAGTGGATGCATCCTGTCTGGAACGTAACCTTTACCTGACGCTTCAGCTGCTGGAATTGGGCAAGCCGGTCATCCTTGCCCTTAACATGATGGATATTGTAAAGGAACGGGGAATGGAGATTGACATGCACCGCCTTCCGGAAATGCTGGGTGACATCCCGGTGGTTCCCGTTTCCGCGGCCAAGCGGACCGGCCTGGATATCCTGATGCATGCGGTGGTCCATCACTATGAAGAAGGCCCTAAAAACGACATTCTGGATTACGGCCCGGCGGTGGAAGAGAAGCTTGCTCTTCTGGAAGAGAGGATGCAGTCGAAATACCCCAATCATTCCTCCGTCCGCTGGCATGCCATAAAGCTGCTGGAAAACGATGAGGAGGTAAAAAAGGATCATCCTCTGGAAGTGGAAAGCATTGTAGATCGTAACTATGAAAAGGATATCACGGAAAAGAAATACGAATATATAGAAAAAGTCATCCAGGAAGTGCTTTTTTACAAGGACAGGAAAGCGGCGAGCACGGACCGGATAGATAAGGTGCTGACCCATCCCGTTTGGGGCGTGCCGGTATTCCTGTGCATTATGGCGCTGGTATTTTTTCTTACCTTTTTTGTTGGCGATTTCCTGAAGGGTGGATTGGAATATGCGCTGGGAATCATATCGGAGCTGGTGAGAGCGGGAATGACCGGTCTGCATGTGGCTGACTGGATGATTTCCCTGATTGTTGACGGAATCATAGCGGGTGTGGGAGGTATCCTTACCTTTGTCCCTAATATTTTTATCCTGTTCCTGGCGCTTGCCATTCTGGAGGACAGCGGCTATATGGCAAGGGTAGCCTATGTTATGGATGGCATTATGGGAAAGGTGGGGCTTTCCGGAAGGGCCTTCCTTCCTATGGTACTGGGCTTTGGCTGTACGGTTCCTGCAATTATGGCCACCAGGGCGCTGGAAACAGAACACGACAGAAGAAGGACAATGGTCATAACGCCTTTTATGTCCTGCTCGGCAAGACTGCCTATATATGTTCTGTTTTCGGAAATGTTTTTCCCGCAGTGTGCCATGGTGGTGGCCTTTTCCATGTATGTTATCGGAATGGTAATGGGCATCCTGGTGGCCATGGTGCAGCATAAGCTGGAAAAAGGCAAGATCAACCAGTCTCTGATGATAGAGCTTCCAGAATATAAGCGCCCCAATGCAAGGACGATAAGAACCTATGTGTGGAATAAACTGAAGGATTACCTGACCAAGGCAGGAACTACGATTTTTGTGGCCTCGATCATTATCTGGTTTATCCTGAATTTCGGCATTCACGGCATGGTATCCGATCCTGCGGAAAGCTTCGGCGCGGCGCTGGGAAGGATTTTGGTGCCTGTCCTGCGGCCTGCCGGCCTGGGGCTGTGGCAGATAGCGGTTGCACTGATTTCAGGTATTTCCGCAAAAGAAGTGGTGGTTTCCTCCTTCTCCGTCCTGTTTGGCGTCTCCAATGTGAATTCGGCAGCAGGTATGGCCTCCATCGTGCAGAATATCCAGCATTTTGACCCGGCCTTCGGAGGGCTGAACGCCTTCTGCCTCATGCTTTTCTGCCTGCTTTACGTCCCCTGCGTAGCGACAATGGCAACCATTAAAAAAGAAAGCGGTTCCTGGAAGTTCACAGGCGGTATCATGCTTTTCCAGATTGGCCTGGCCTGGCTGGTAAGCGTTCTTGTATTCCAGATCGGCAGTTTTTTCATATAGGAAGGATGGCGGGGGATTAATGTATCCGCCAATGGATACAGGGCAAAGCATTTTTCCTCGCTTTGCCCTGTATTTATTGAAATTGCGGACTATCCAGCCTGCAAAGGAAGCCCTACAGTTAATCCGACAGGATTTCACGAACGCTGTTTACCGTAATATGGCAGGCGGCGGAGATTTCTTCCTCATTCTTTCCCTCGCCGGCCAGGCGGATTACAGCCTTTGCCAACTGGATTCCCTGGGCCCTCCCCTGAGCCCTTCCCTGGGCTTTTCCCTGCTTCAGCCCTCTTTTTAAGCCTTTTTTAATTCCTCTTTCTTCTATTGCTTCGCTCAAATTACACATCTGCCTCAGCTCCTTTCCCAATTCCTGTTCCATAACCAGGCCATAATTTTCTGCCAGTAACCTTTCTTTTTCCGCCGCATCCATAGCAGGAGACAGCAGTGTATTCAGAAATCCATGCAGCTTTGCGTAATTACCTTCCGGCGCCTCTTCATTCAGGCAGATAATGACAACCGACAGCTTGTCATAGCTTGCCTGCTGTTCCGGGATTGCTCCGATAAGATCCTGTTTGGCAATCCGGTATTCCGACATGGCATTTCCTATATGCTTCGGGGCGTTCATGCATATCCAGATACTGTATACCTTCTTCAGTTCGTCATAATCGGAAGCCGTAAATTCTCTGTCCAGCTGCTCCGACAGCATCCTTGCACCATAGAAGATTCCTCTGGTAACAATGTGGTATTTCTGATAAAATTTCTTCTGCGCTTCCACATTAAGCAGCAGCTTTACCGCGGCAGGCTTACTTTGCCCGGGAAGCAGGGCGCGGAACCGGATGTCATAGGTGAGGCTTCCCTCTCCGGGGACCTTGCTTTCCGTGTTGTCACCTGTGATTAAAAGCTCATTGTCTCTCTTCCCGCCAGGCTTTACCGGCACCCTGGAGACTTCAATTCCCGGCTCAATCCATTCCGTGATTTCTTCCGCACAGCAGCCTGCATATTCGCTAACGGCGCCCTGCAGGATACGGGCCAGAACCTGCCTGCTGCTCAGGATTCTTTTTACATGTTCATCGTACTGTACTTTGATGCCGGCTGCGTCAAGTTCTTCAGCGATCAGCGTCCTTTTTTTCATTGTACCTCCTTTTGAGGGCAGGAACGCGGAGCTTGAAAGAAAAAATGACGCCTGGTGTTCCTGCCGTTTTATAAAAATGTGATTTTGCGGCAGAAACTGCCAGAATGTGCGAATGCACAAAAAAATAAGACTATTATGATGATACTTTATATCTGTTAAAAAGTCAATTAACAATTCACACAAAATTATCCGGACAGGTTACTGTTGCCCCCGTTTGGACTCCTGCCATCGGCGCCCTGTGACCGCGTCTCTGTGTACGCCAGCCGGCTTAGATGGCAGGAGCCCAAAAGGGGGGCAACAGTAACCCGGACAGTGAATCACGAGGGAAAAATCTCTTGATTTAGCAGGCTTTTTGTGTAAGAATAGGAAAAGATGGAAATGATGTAAAACAACGGTGCCTGTGAGTAACACCTGTGAAATTCAGGTGACGGGAAAAACAGGCTGACAGGAATGGAGGTTGCAGGTGAGAGGAATTGACACTCAGGTAAGACAAATCCGCAGGCGTGTGTTTAAGGAAGTTGCCAATCTGGCATATACATCGGAGAACCTGAAGGATGATGTGGAGGCGCTGCCGTACAGTATTGTGGGCGCCGACGCGCCGGCCTACAGGGACAGTATTTACCGGGAGAGAGCGGTAGTGACGGAACGGATCCGTATGGCCATGGGGCTTTCCCTGCGGCCGGAAAACGTGCCGGTACATCTGACGCAGGGGCTGGATGAAAGCAATATTGATCAGAAGTACTATGAACCGCCGCTTGTACAGGTCATTCCCTCCGCATGCAATGCCTGTCCGGAAAACCGCTATGTGGTCACTGATAAATGCATGGGCTGCATGGCGCATCCCTGCAGGGAGGTCTGTCCCAAGGAGGCTGTCTCCATGGTGGACGGCAAGTCCCATATCGATCCGGAAAAATGTATCCGGTGCGGTAAATGCAAGGCTATCTGCCCCTATGATGCAATCAGTCATCAGGTGCGACCTTGTGCGGCAGCCTGCGGCGTGAATGCGATTGAAAGTGATTCCCAGAAAAGAGCGGTAATCAACGAGCAGAAATGCGTTTCCTGCGGTCAGTGCATGGTGAACTGCCCCTTCGGCGCGATTGCTGATAAATCCCAGATTTTCCAGCTGATTAAGGCCATCCGTTCCGGAAGGAAGATCATTGCCCAGGTAGCGCCCGCTTTTGTAGGCCAGTTCGGCCCCGGCGTAACGCCTGACATGATTAAGACGGCGCTGAAGCAGCTGGGTTTTGCGGACGTATATGAGACGGCCATCGGCGCTGATATGGGTGCGGCCGCGGAAGCCGAGCACTACGTGCATGAGGTTGCCACCGGAGAGCTGCCGTTTCTGCTCACCTCCTGCTGCCCTTCCTGGTCCGTGCTGGCAAAGAAATTTTTCCCGGAAACCATTGACAATATTTCCAATGCGCTCACGCCCATGGTGGCAACAGCGCGCAAAATCAAAGAAGACCATCCGGATGCTTCCGTAGTATTTATAGGCCCCTGCGCTTCCAAAAAGCTGGAGGCTTCAAGAAAGAGTGTGCGTTCCGACGTGGATTTCGTCATCACCTTTGAAGAGCTGGCAGGCATGTTCGATGCAAAGGGCATTGAATTAAAAGGCGTGGAACCGGAGGATACCATGGCGGATGCCACCGGGGCGGGCCGCGGCTACGGCGTGGCGGGCGGTGTTGCCAGCGCGATTGAGGCCTGCATCCGGGAATATTATCCCGACGTGGAGGTGAATATCGAGCATGCGGAGAGCCTGGCGGAATGCCGGAAGATGCTGATGCTCGCCAAGGCGGGCAAGAAGAATGGCTGCCTGATCGAGGGGATGGCCTGTCCCGGAGGCTGTATTGCCGGAGCCGGAACCAACATTGCGATACCACAGGCCATGAAGGAGGTCAACGCCTTTAAAATGGCGGCGGAAAAGAAAATTCCGGAAGTTACAAATAAGAAAGAAAGCGAAGGATAAAAAAGTGACAAAAATAAGAACCCGTTTTGCACCAAGCCCCACAGGACGTATGCATGTGGGAAACCTGCGTACCGCGCTGTACGCCTATCTGATTGCCAAACATGAAGGAGGGGATTTCATCCTCCGCATCGAGGATACGGATCAGGAACGTTATGTGGAGGGCGCTGTGGATATTATCTACAGGACCCTGGAGAAAACCGGCCTGAAGCATGATGAAGGACCGGACAAGGACGGCGGGGTCGGCCCCTATGTACAGAGTGAGCGCCAGGCGCAGGGCATTTATCTGGAGTATGCGAAACAGCTGGTTGAGAAGGGCGAGGCCTATTACTGCTTCTGCGATAAGGACAGGCTGGCCACGCTGACCCGTACTGTGGCGGGCAAGGAAATCAATGTATATGACAAGCACTGCCTGCAGCTTTCCAGGGAAGAGGTGGAAGCAAAGCTTGCGGCGGGCGTTCCCTATGTTATCCGACAGAACAATCCCACAGAAGGCACCACAACCTTCCATGATGAGATTTACGGGGACATTACGGTTGATAATGCAGAGCTTGACGATATGATTCTGATTAAATCCGACGGCTATCCTACTTATAATTTTGCCAACGTGGTAGACGACCATCTCATGGGAATCACCCACGTGGTGAGAGGTAATGAATACCTTTCCTCTTCCCCGAAATATAACCGCCTTTATGAAGCCTTTGGCTGGGAGGTGCCTGTTTATGTGCATTGTCCGCTGATTACGGATGAAGAGCACCATAAGCTGTCCAAACGCTGCGGCCATTCCTCCTATGAGGATCTGGTGGAGCAGGGCTTTTTAACGGAAGCTATCGTGAACTTTGTGGCCCTTCTTGGCTGGAGCCCTGAAAATAATGAGGAAATTTTCTCCCTGGAGGAGCTGACGACGGAATTTGACTACCGCCATATGTCCAAGTCCCCTGCCGTATTCGACTATACCAAGCTCAAATGGATGAACGGGGAGTACATTAAGGCCATGGATTTCGACCGTTTTTACGGCCTGGCCGAGCCTTATCTGAAAAAAGCGCTGACCAGGGATGTAAATCTGAAGAAAATTGCCGAAATGGTAAAAACGAGAATTGAAACCTTCCCGGAAATCGAAGAGATGGTGGATTTCTTTGAAACGCTGCCGGAATACGACGCAGCCATGTATACGCACAAAAAGATGAAGACAAATACGGAAAGCTCCCTGGAGGTCCTGACGGAGCTGCTTCCCATCCTGGAAGCACAGGAGGACTACAGCAATGATGCGCTGTACCAGACGCTGGTAGCCTATGTGGAGAAAAAAGGCTGTAAAAACGGCTATGTTATGTGGCCGGTACGCACCGCGGTTTCCGGAAAGCAGATGACGCCTGCGGGCGCAACGGAAATCATGGAAGTCCTTGGAAAGGAAGAGTCTCTTGCCCGTATCCGTGTGGGCATTGAGAAGCTTAAAGATGCCTGATTCCGGTAAAAATTCAGTCAACTTAGGCCAGATGACGGCCATAAAGCACGAGAACGGAGCCCTGCTTGTACTGGCAGGGCCCGGTTCCGGAAAAACTTATACAATTATCCAGCGTATTCTTCATCTGATAGAAAAAAGTAATGTGGACCCGGCGTCCATTCTTGTGATTACCTTTACCAAAGCTGCCGCAAGGGAAATGAAGCAGCGGTTCCGGCAGAAGACGGCAGGCAGGGCCTGGCCGGTGAATTTCGGAACCTTCCACGCAGTCTATTACCATATTCTGAAAACATCCTGTCATTACCGATCCGGTAATATTATATCCGATTACGAAAAAAGAGAATTACTGAAAACTATCCTGCAAAGACCGGGCTTTACCTGTACGGACGAGGAGGAGACAATTGACAGCCTGCTGGGTGAAATCAGCCGGTTTAAAAACGACGGCTGCCCGCCGGAAAACAGGGATCCGGAATGCGGCCTGATCAGCCGGGAGGAATTTGCCCGGCTTTACCGATCCTATGATGAGGCTCTGCGCCGGGAGGAAAAGCTGGACTTTGATGACATGGTTTTAAGATGCCGTGATCTGCTTGTATCCCGGCCGGACATACGGAAGGCCTGGCAGCAGAAATTCCGCTACATTCTGGTGGATGAATTCCAGGATATCAATCCCATGCAGTATGAAGTGCTGCGCCTGCTTGCGCAGCCTGAAAACAACCTGTTTATCGTAGGAGACGACGACCAGTCGATTTATGCCTTCCGCGGCGCGAGGCCGGAAATCATGTTAGGCTTCAGGCAGGATTATCCGCAGGCAGGTATCGTGGAGCTCACACAAAATTACCGCAGCACGCCGGAAATTGTAACGGCTGCGGGACGGCTTATTGCCGCAAATAAAAGCCGTTTTATAAAAAAGGCGCAGGCGGTAAGCCCTTCCGGGGAGCCGGTGCTTTACCGGGGCTATTCCACAAGAGATGAGGAAAATGAGAGCATTGCAACCGAAATCGCCCGTTTCCCGGAAGACTTTAACGAAACAGCGGTAATTTACCGTACCAACCAGGATGCCGCGGCCATGGCGGAGAAACTGACGGAAAAAGGAATTCCCTTCCGTATGAAGGAAAAGCTGAAAAGCCCTTACAGACAAATGGCGGCGCAGGATGTCCTTTCCTATCTTTCCTTTGCCCTGGAAGGCAGGAAGCGGAAGGATTTTTACCGCATCATGAACCGCCCGTCGCGGTATATCAGCCGCAGCGCAGTGAACGGCGAAACGGTGGATTTTGAAGAATTGTTTGATTTTTATGCAGAAAAACCGTATATGAGGGAAATCCTCCGGAAATTCCAGATGGATCTGGAGCGTCTTAAAAGGATGGATTTATACGCGGCAGTCAACTACATACGCAGGGGAATGGGGTATGACGAATATCTGGTAAGAACTGCGGCGGAGAAGGGAACGGATAAAAATGAACTGTTGAAGGAAGCGGAATGGTTCCAGAAGCAGGTCAGACAGTTTCGCAGTCTGGAACAGTTAAAGGAGCATATCGCCCTTTATGAAAAAGAACTGGAAAAGGCCGGCCGTGATCCCGACAGCAGGGAGGGCGTATCCCTGCTTACCATGCACGCCTCCAAGGGACTGGAATTTGATACCGTTTATATCCCTGACTGTAATGAAGGCATAATTCCCCACAGGAAGAGCATGAAGGATGAGGCGGTGGAAGAGGAGCGCCGCATGCTCTATGTGGCCATGACCCGTGCCAGGAAAAGGCTGACATTAACCTATGTCGCCGGAACGAAAGAGGAACCGGGATTCCTCTCCCGGTTCCTCACAGATCTTGTCAGACAGTCTGTCCTTCAGTAACGGTTCATACAAGCAGACCGTTACGCACATAAGGACCGTTATGCACATCCGGCCATAAAAATACGATGCGCGATGAGCCGATGTTTATTTTTCCGGATCGATAAGCTCATCAAATTCACAGTTATCCAGATACTCATCAAAAGCATCCGCTACCATTTCATACTCATCATCGTCCTCAATATAACGCAGCTCCGGTTCTTCGTCAGGATTCTCTTCGTTTTCCGAATATCCGTAGAACCAAACCTCTCCGTCCTCATTCTGTCCGCTTTCATCCAGCGGAAGCAGCACAATGTAGCTCTTTTCCGCCACATCCAGAATTGTAATCACCGCACAATTCACAAGAGTGCCGTCCTCCAGCTCCAGTTCCACGCTCATTTCCTCTTCAGGCTCACCCGCAGGCATCTTTGCATTATCTTCGCTCATGAATCATCCTCCATTATTCCTTTTCACAGGATCCTGTGTTGCTATTCCTATTCTAACCGATGTTATGTGCGGATGCAAGATAAACTGGTAAGAGAGGGGAAGGTGTGGTATAATAAACGACAAAGGCAGAGCCGGGAATATTTTGCAGGACTCTGCCCTTCCCATTATCAAAGCCAGTCTTTTTTAGGCTTGGCCGACGCACTGTTGCCGGCCTTCACAAGATTAAGACAGGAGATAAACCATATGACATCAAGACATGAACTCAAAATTCTCCCCGGAACGCCTTATCCCATGGGGGTGTCCCTGACGAATGACGGAAAGGTTAATTTTGCGGCCGCACTTCATACCAGGGAGGAATGCGGTGTCCTTCTTTATCTGCATGCGGCGGGAAAGCCTGTGCGTATTCCCTTCACAGAAAAAAACAGAATAGGCAACATTTACTGTATGCAGGCGGAGGGCCTGGCGGATACGAAATTCCAGTATAATTTTTATGCGGGAGAGGAGATTATAACCGATCCCTATGCGGACGTCATATACGGGAACGAGCGCTGGGGCCGTCAGACGGATCCAAAGCTCCGCGGAGGCTTCAGCAGGCATACCTATGACTGGGAGAACGATGCGCCGCTTATGACCCCGCTGTCGGAAACCATTCTTTATCTTGTGCATCCCCGGGGTTTTACCAGGCATGCCTCCTCAGGAGTGGAGCATAAGGGAACCTTTGCCGGTATCGTGGAGAAAATCCCTTATCTGAAGGAGCTTGGAATCACTGCTGTAGAACTGATGCCCTCCTATGAGTTTTTGGAGCTGGAAAAGCCGGAATGCAGGGAAATGAGCATGGAGGATGCGGTGAACCACTACAGGGATTTACCCGCAGGGGAAGAGGAAGCGCCCCGGATCAATTACTGGGGGTATAAAAAGGGATACTATTTTGCACCCAAAATGTCCTATTCCAGCTCCGACTGCCCGGCGGAGGAATTTAAGGACATGGTGAAGAAGCTGCATCAGAACGGGATTGAGGTAATCATGCAGTTCTATTTTCCTGTGGATGTAAAGAGGGCATATATTCTTGAGGTTATCAAATACTGGGTGTTCAGCTGCCATGTGGATGGCTTCCATCTGCTGGGAGTCCATATCCCCACGGCGCTTCTGGCCACGGAGCCGATGCTGGGCAATACCAAGCTTTTTTATACCGATTTTTCCTGTGATGAAATTTATGATAACAGCGATATTCCCGCCTATAAGAATCTGGCGGTTTATAATGACGATTTTATGTATGCGGTCCGCCATTTCCTGAAAAGCGACGAGGGTTCCCTGCTGCCAGCCCTGGGTAGCCTGCGTAAGAATCCCAGGCAGACAGGCGTGATTAATTATGTGACCAACTATTCCGGCTTCACCCTGGCGGATCTGGTTTCCTATGACAGAAAGCATAACGAAGACAACGGCGAGGAAAACAGGGACGGGGAAAATTATAACGTGAGCTGGAACTGCGGTTTTGAGGGCAGGACCAGAAAGAAATCCGTAATGGAGCTGAGAGGGAGGCAGATGAAAAATGCCATGCTGCTTTTGCTCACCTCCCAGGGAACTCCCATGATAGTCAGCGGAGATGAGTTCGGTTTCAGCCATGGAGGCAATAATAACCCCTACTGCCAGGACAATGGGGTCAGCTGGCTGAACTGGCGCCTGCAGGAGACAAATCAGGAATTTTTCAGTTTTGTTAAGCAGGCAATTGCCTACCGGAAAAAGCATCCTGTGCTGCACCGGCCGGACGAGCTTGCCATGATGGATTATATTGCCTGTGGTTATCCGGATCTGTCCTATCACGGCGAAGAAGCATGGAAGCTGAAGGCGGACAATTTGAGCCGGCAGGCCGGACTGATGTACTGCGGCTGCTACGCCAAAACGGACAGGAAAAACGATGACAATTTCATTTATATTGCATATAATATGCATTGGGAAGAACACGATTTTGCTCTGCCCTCTCTTCCGGCAGGCCTGAAATGGACCAGGGTCCTGGACACGGCTGCGAAAGAGAACGGCGTACAGGATGAAAACGGTAAAACAGCGGCTGTCAAAGGGCGCTCCGTACAGATTCTGGAAAGCAGAGAGAAAACGGAGAAAGAAAAACAGAAGGCAGGACGAAAAAAGAAGTGACAGAAGGTAAGAAGGCAGCAGGCAATATTATAGTCAGGGCATGGAAGCATTTTAAGACGATTACGCGCCATAAATATCTGGTGATGAAGGGTTGTTTTGCCGTGGGGCTGTACAGGCAGGGGCTGACGCATGACCTTTCCAAGTATGAGCCTTCGGAATTCCTTATCGGGGCCAGGTATTTCCAGGGGGACAGAAGCCCCAACAACGCGGAGCGTGAGGAGAAGGGCTATTCCAGCGCCTGGCTTCATCATAAAGGTAGGAACAGGCACCATTACGAATACTGGATTGACTACAGCACAAGGGATGTGCCCGGCGGCATTGCGCCGGTGGAGATGCCTGTAAAATATGTGGCGGAAATGCTCATGGACAGGATTGCCGCCTCCAAGGTATACCGGGGTGATAAATACCGGGATGAGGATCCCCTGCTGTATTTTCAGTCCGCGAAAGAGATTCCCATCATGCATGAAAATACGCGTAAGCTGCTGCTGAAGCTTCTGACCATGCTGGCGCAGCAGGGAGAAAAGAAGACCTTTGCCTATGTAAGAAAAGAGCTTCTGGGCAGAAGGAAGTAAAAGCGGTGGAACCAAATCTCTCCTTTTACATATAGTAGTGTAAAGGAGATGAGAATATGAACTGTTTATGCTTATTACTACTCTTATGCTGCTGCTGCAATAACGGAAACGGCGGCGGTCAGAACAACGACGGATGTCATGGCGGCTGCGGCTGCCGGAATAACAACAGCTGCAGGAGCGGCTGCCAGCGCGGCGGATCTCAGGATGGCTGCGGCTGCGAAAGAGGCAATATGGGAAATGTAGCTCCCTGCCCGGAGGTCAGGCCTGTCTGTCCTTGTGCGGATGTGAGACCGGAGCCCCCGCTTCCCAGGCCGGAGCCCAGACCGAGAACGGAGCCGCTTCCCAGACCTTTCCCTACTTTTTCCGAGGGGAATAGCTGCGGTTGTGACGACTGATTGAGACAGGAAAACAGAATAGGTTTAACAAGAAGCCCCGGCAGTCCGCTGCCGGGCTTTTGCTGTGCAGAAATCGGTCCGGGCTGCACATTTAGCAGCAGCCTTAACTGTCACAGGACGGACATCTGGAAGCTTTTTTCGGTATCCGGCTTAACGGAGCACCTGCTGCATATCCTCCGGAAGCGGCGAGGTGAAAACCATAGGCTGCCCTGTGATGGGATGGCTGAATTCCAGGCGGCAGGAATGGAGCGCCTGCCGGCTGATGAGGGTTTTGTCAGGATAATAGAGAAAGTCCCCGATTAAGGGATATCCCAGATATTTCATATGCACGCGGATCTGATGGGTGCGCCCTGTCTCCAGGTGAAGGGAGATAAGGGAGCACCCGTTTTTTTCCTGCAGTACCCGGTAGTGTGTGACAGCGCGTTCCCCATGCTCAAAATCAACCATACGCTCAATGGCGGAGCCCGGCTTCCTGCCTAAAGGCGCATCCACAGTGCCCTCAGGAGGCATTCCGGTACCGCTTACAATAGCCAGGTATTCTCTGCTGATTTCCCTGCGGGCGGCCATGACGGAAAGAATGCCGCCGCTTACCATATGCTTTGCGATGATGGTAAGACCGGTAGTATCCCGATCCAGCCGGTTGATGCAGCGGAATACAAAAGGAATATTCTGCGAGGCAAAGTACCAGGCCAGCCCGTTGGCAAGGGAATTTTCATAATTTTTCATAGAAGGGTGGATGGGCATATCGGCAGGCTTGTCCAGTACCATCAGATCCTCATCCTCATAAACGATATGCACAGGGAGGGGGACCGGAGGGATTTTTTCTGAGATTTCTTCCTCCAGGATGTTGATTGTAAGCGTATCTCCTTCCGCTAATTTGTGGATAACATAGGCCGGTTTACTGTTCAGCAGGATACCCTGCTCCTGTTTTTTCAGCTGCGTGAGGTTCTGACCCGAATATTTTTTCCGCTTTAAGAATTGACCGATGGTGAGCCCGTCTTCCTCCGCATTAATATGGTAAATTATTGTTCTTTTCATATTCTAAGCACCTGTCTGAATGATAATAATTTTCGATGAGGAAAAATCCCCATTCACAGTATATATGATTCCGCTGCATTTGGCATCAGTCATTTTTGGCTTATTTTTCAGGAAAACACAGACTTTTCACAATTTAAACAAAGATTGGAAACATTTTACCGATAGAATTTAAAAATAATTAACATGTTAATTATTTGGAACAGATTGTTTATTTTCAGATTGGAAAACGTTTGAGGAGGAGTCAGATGAAGACTGGCGGAAAGCTGCGGAGCCTGGAGAGAAAAAAGAAAATAGCGCTGGGAGTTGTTCCCATATTGGCACTGGCGATATTTGGCGGTGTTATTTTTTTGCTTGTAAAAAGTACGGGGAAGGAAGAAGCAGGGCAGCCGGAAGGGCCGGGCAGGCTGCCCGGTCTTGGTGAAAATGTGATTTCTGCCAGCGGAAGCACATCGGTGGGAATGCAGGAGGAAAGCTTTGATTTGGATTACATAGAAACAAAGCTGGAGATAGAAGAGGTTTTTCTGTCCAGCCAGGATGAGGCGGCGGAAGGAACCGCTATACTTAAGCTGACGGAGGAGAGCATACAAGCGGCCCGCAGGGAGCTGGAACGGAAGGCCAAACAGGCGGCGCTGGATTACAGGCAGCAGCTTCTTGACAGTGAAGAGGAAAAAATAACGGCAAAGCAGACGCTTGACGCCAGCCTGGCCCGGGGAGCCTATGCATCCTGCTCTTATGAGGAATCGCTTCAGGAATATGCGGATAAAATAAGCGAGTGCAAGGAACAGATACAAGAAGCCCAGGAGCTGGTGGAGGAATATACGGCATCCATAGAGAGCGATTATTATTATACTTATTATGAAGTGGCAGAGAAAAAGGAGGAATTTGAAAAAAGCTTTTCCTCCCTGATGCAGCTGTATGAGGAGTGGGATATTCCGGGACTGGAGGATCACTACCGTACGACAACCGAAAACGCAGGAAGCGCCTCCTCTTCTGGCGCAGCCCAGACCTCCGTTTCCGATTCCGCTTCCGGGCAGTCCGCCGGCGAGGGCCAGGCAGACGGTATGGGCCAGGCAGGCGGTATGGGGCAGCCCTCGGGCGGCGGCCAGGGCGGGAGCGCCAGCCTTACTTCGGAAAACGATTACAGCAAGCTGACCGTCTACAATATGCTGGATGAAGAGGTTCAGGAGAACGAGAAGCTGTATGAACAGGCGGTAGAGGATTATGAAGCGGCCAGGAAAAAGGCGGAAAGCTCTCTGGCGCAGGCCCAGAGTAATCTGAAACTACTGAATACCCGGCTGGAGGAGGCGCAGATCGCATACGACAAGCAGCAGGTGAGCAGTCAGGGCGATATGGAAAACACTGCGGCGGAAAGCAGCGGGGCGCAGGAAACCTATGAATCCGAACTTGGCAAAATCGAAGAAGAGTTAAACGTTGCGCTGAAGGAAAAGGAAGAAGCGGAAGAAAATCTGCAGAAATTTGAGGAGACTGTCGGCGATGGCTGTCTGTATACGCAGAGCGGCGGCACGGTCATGATGGTGGCGGCCAGAGCCGGCATGGAGCTTTCAGGAGGCAGCATGGTGCTTGCCTACAGCAATCCCGCATCCGTAACGGTTATGGCTTCCGTGGACCAGTCGGACATTGCAGCCATAGAGCTTGGGGAAAGCACAGTGGTGGAGATTGCGGATCAGGGAACCTTCCGGGGAACCGTGAGTAAAATCAACCCGGTCTCCCAGTCCGGCAGTAAATCAAGCATCTATTATTCCGTTACCATAGAACTGACCGGAGATATCAGCAAACTTACCCAGAACCTGTCGGCAACCGTATATTTCGGGATGCAGGAAGCAGAAGAGGAGGCTGTCAATGAAGCAGAAACACACGAGTAAAAAATTTGTTGTTAGGTTGCTGCTTGCAATCCTGGCATTCCTCATGCTGACCGGCGTGTGCGTATATACTGTTTTCATCCGCCCGAATCTGCATGGGGACACTGTAATTTATAAGGAAAGCCAGGTGCAGAAGGGCAATCTGGTCCAGGGGATCATGGAAAGCGGGAGCATTGCCCTGCAGGAGAGCCATATAAACTATGAGCTGGAAATTAATTATTCGGAGGAGGACGATGATGATGGGGAGGATGAGGAAGCAAGCCGTTATCTTCAGATAGAGGAGGTCTATGCCGTGCAGGGACAGCGGATGAAGGAGGGCGATCCACTCTTTAAAATTTCCCGGGACAGCATCGACGCCGTCAGACGGAAGCTTCAAAAGGCAAAATCTGAAGCGCAGCTGGAACTTGCGGATGCCAGAAGCGATTATAATACACAGGCCCGGAGCGCGAAGAGTACCTACAGCGCCTCCAAAGCGGAAGCGGACACTGCATCCCGGTCCCTTGCTGCGACGACAAACCGGCTGCAGCAGGAAATCGAGCTTCTTTACGGTGATATTCAGGTGCTGGAAGCGGAAATAAATGATTATAATGAAAAGCTGACGGATGAAGATACGCTGGAGGACTACAGTGACCTGAAATACGCCTTCGAAAAGGCGCAGGAGAAGCTGGAGGAAACGGATGCCTCCAGCGTGGCTGCCTATACTGCTAATTACAGCAGTTTCCAGAATGCAAAAACAGCCTTTGAGGAGTTGGACAACAGACTGCAGGGCTATAGGGACGGCATTGAAGAAAATCAGGAGCAGATACTCGAAAAGCTGGAGCAAATCAACCAATCCCAGGCGGATCTTTCCCGGGAGCAGCTGTCCGCACAGCAGTCCTATGACAGCGCCGTGCTGAATGGCAGTCTGGCCGGCGATATTTACGGATATACGGTGGATGACCTGGCAGGTACGGTGGAGGAAGCCCAGGCGGCGGTGGAGGAAGCGCAGGCGCTGCTTGATGATTTTGAAGCCTTTGTGGGAACGGATGGTATTGTTTATGCGGATGGCAGCGGCTTGATTACGGAGGTGGCCTATGAAGCGGGCGACAGGCTGATGAATACGGGAGCCATGCTTTCCTATGTTAAGGAAGAGGATTACACCATAACCATCGATGTTTCTGAGGAGGATATTTCTTATATTAATGTGGGAGATACGGTAGACATCGAATTCAACGCCTACCCCGACGAGCTCTGCAGCGGGATCGTCAGCGCTGTTACGACAACGGCGGACAGCAGCTATTCCTCCACGGTAAATTATCCGGTAACCATAAGGATAGAAGGGGATACCGGGAAGCTTTACGGCGGAATGACGGCGGATATCACCTTTGTGACGGACAGAGCGGAAGATGTGCTCTATGTATCGGCAAAGGCGATTGTAACCAAAGAAGACGGAAGCACCTGTGTATACATAAAAAATGCAGAAGGCGAAATGGAACTGAAGACGGTAACGACCGGATTTTCCAATGGCTCGGAAACGGAGATTACAGACGGGCTTTCGGAAGGCGATACCGTTTACATAGCGAGTACGGTAAGCGCCGGACAAAGCGAAGAAAGCCTGAAACAGACAGGAGGTTCCCGGCCGGAGCAGGGAACCGGGGAAAATGCAGGGGATGGAGAGGAAGTCATCCCTGAAGGAATGGGGGATTTTCAGGGAGGCCCGGGTGAAATGAATTTGGATTTCCCGGGAATGCCGTAAGGGAGGAAAAGCAGATATGGCAAAGCTTAAAATGACGTGGATAAAAGAAAAGAAGGCGTCCCTGTTTGTTGCTTCCGGTCTTTGTCTGGTACTGGCGGCAGGCCTGGGGACAGGACTGCGGTTAGCTTCGGAAAAGGAAGAGGAGGCCACATACAGGGAAGTGCAGGCAGAATACGGAGAGCTTACGGTTGGGCTGGAGGAAAGCGGCAATGTGACGGTAGGAACGACGGAACAGACCTTTGATCTGGATTTGAGCGCTTATACAGGAAGCAGTTCGGATGGGTTTTCCTGGGGACAGGGCGGCGGTATTTTTCAGGGAATGGGTGGGCAGAGCGGCGCAGGCAGCTCGGGCAGTTCAAGTACCCGGAATCTGATAATTGAAGAAGTCCTCATAACGGAGGGCCAGGAAATAGCGCAGGGGGATGCCTTATACAGAATAACGCAGGAAAGCATGGATTCCATCCGGGGGGAGCTGTGCAGCGACGTCTCGGAGGCTGAGGTGACCCTGGCAAAAACACAGACGCAGAAGCAGTTAACGGAGCTGGAGGCAAAACAGGCCTATGAGACAAATGTGGCCTACGGTACGCTTGCGGATGCGGAATATGAGAATTCCGTACAGGATCTGCAGGACGCAGTGACAGAGATGGAAGAACAGATCATGGAGCTGCAGGCTGAGCTTACCGAACTGAATACACAGCTGTCTGAGTACCAGGCGGATTTGGAGGTGGAAAAAAAGGTGCTGGAAAACGGAGAATATGTGGTAAGCACCACGGATATGGTGTCGGATGCCTATGGCTGGATTACGGCTGAGAACGCCAGAGAGGAAGCTGCCCAGGTTGTGGAAGGCCTGGAGGAAAGCGTGGAAGACACCACCGACACCATTGCGGAAAAGCAGAAGGAGCTGGAAGCACTGGAAAAGAGCCTGACAGGAGCGCAGAGAGATCTGGAGCTTGGCATCATAGAGGCACGGGCCCAGCTGGAAAAAAGAAACCTGAAATATAAAAACGCAGAGGAGATCTATAACGTAAGCGTGGAATTGAGCAGCTTTGAGGCAAAGAACGCGCAGGAGGATTATGAGGACGCGGCTTCCAAGCTGAACGAGTTTGATTCCTATCTGTCAGATCGAACCATCCGGGCGGAAAACAACGGCGTGATAACGGAATGTCCGCTGGAAGCGGGAGATGTGGTTAACACGGGAAGCTCACTCGCTGTACTCAATGATTATGACGAAGTAACCGTATCGGTATCCGTTGAGGAAGCAGAGCTGGCCAATATTAAGGAAGGGGATGCTGTCAATGTTTACATCGCTTCCTATCCGGATGAGGATTTTACCGGCACGGTGGATTCCATCGGGGAATCCGCCTACAACAGCTCCACAGGAACCGCTTATGTAGAAATTACGGTAAAATTAGGAGGGGAAACCTCCAAACTGTATGAAGGAATGACAGCGCAGGTGACCTTTATCACAAAAGAAACAGAAACCGTGGTTTACGTATCCAACCGGGCCGTCAGCCGTGAGTACGGGAAATCCTATGTGAAAAAGAAGGAGGCGGACGGCAGCATTACCAGACAGGAGATAATAACAGGCTTTTCGGATGGCGTAAACGTGGAAATCAAGGAAGGGCTTTCAGAAGGAGATACGGTACTGATTGAAAGTAAGGTGAGCGATTCATGAAACTGACAGAAATACTGCGCCTTGTATGGCTGAACCTATCTGCCAATAAATCAAAGATCATTCTTACATCAACAGGCATCATCGTGGGCGCGGCAACCATTATGCTTGTAATAGCCATTGGAACGGGCGGCAGGGAAGAGGTGGCCGAGCAGTTCCGGAATCTGAATGCCGGGGCAATTGATATTACTTATGAATATCAGGGCAGCGGCGCCAGAGGCTCGGATGGCTTTGGAGGAGGAATGCCGGGAGGCAGTGGGTTTGGCGGCGGATTAAGCGGAAGCGGAGGCTTCGGCGGCGGTGGGATACCCTCCGAAGGGATACCTTCCGGAGGAATGTTCATGATGGAACAGGAAGGAAGGAGCAACACTGAACGGATTACGCTTTCTTCGGAGGATATGGAGGATCTGGAAACCTTTGTGCCGGGAATTGAGAACGCCACCATGAGCTTTTCGACGACAGCATCGGTGGATGGCGGTGAGCTGGAAAGCAGTGCGACGTATACGATTGCAGGCGTGCAAAGCAACTATGCCCGGATAAGCAACCTGGAAATAGCGCTGGGAGATTTCCTGACAGAGGAAAACGACAGTTATAAGGATAAGGTATGCGTGTTGGGCATTGATGTGGCAAAGACTGTGTTCGGCAGCGTCTATGATGCTTATGACAGTACGGTTTATATTGATAACAGGCCCTATAAGGTGAGCGGCATTCTCAGTGAAATGGGAACCGTGGCCTCCGGAATCAGCCCGGATGACGCTATTTTTGTTCCCTATAACACAGGAATCAAATATCTGTCCGGTTCCGGCGTTAGTCCGACGGTTACGGTAATCGCAGAGGATGTAAATGAAGTGGAAACCGTTATCACCAATGTGAAGGCGGTATTGGCTGAAAGCTATCCCAATGCGGAATTTACGATTTCCGATGCAGGAAGCAAGATGGAGGCGGCATCCAAATCCAACGATACCCTGACGATGCTTCTTATCTGTATGGCGGTCATTGTATTTATTGTGGGAGGTATCGGTATCATGAACGTCCTGTTCGTATCGGTAAAGGAAAGAACCAATGAAATAGGTATCCTGAAGGCTATCGGCTGCTGCAAACGGGATATACTGGTGGAATTTTTGATGGAAGCCAGTTGTACCAGCATGGTGGGCGCGGTGCTGGGAGTCATGCTGGCCCTCGGGATTACCCCCGTCCTGGAGCATTTTGGAGTAAGGGTGGAATTATCTGCTTATGGCGCGGTGCTGTCACTGGTATTCGGCGTGCTTACCGGAACCCTTTTCGGTTTCTATCCGGCATATCAGGCCTCCAATCTGATTCCGGTGGTGGCTTTGAACCATGAATAGGGGAGGGAAACAGATGGAAAAGGAAAAACGCGGCAATAAGAAAAAAGGCGGGAAAAAGGTTCTGGCGGCGGCCGCCTGCATCGGGCTTCTGGCGGCGGCAGGCGGCTTTTTCTTCTGGCAGAAAAGCAGCGCGGATGCCGCTGAAGGCGCGGTTGTGATAGAAGCCGGGGAAAACGGGGAGATTATCTATGCTCAAATAGACAATATTGTGGGAAATGATATTGATGTGTCCATTATGGCGGAAACTGCATCCGGATCCGGGAACACCGGACAGAAAGTTTCCGGACAAAATGCCGTCGAATCCGGCAATGCCGGACAGAAAGTTTCCGGCCGGGAAAATGGGGCCTGGGATTTGCCGGATGGAATGCCCCAGGGAATGCCGGCAGATATGTCGGATGGAACGCCTCAGGGAATGCCGGGTGGCTATCCGGCGGATGGAGCCGGCGTTATGGGCAACGGTGGGGACGAAGGTGGAAACAGCACCAGAAACAGCACTAAGGGCAGCACAGGAAACAACGCCGGAAGCGTATCCGCCTTTACAGATACAGGTGAAACAAGAAGCTTTGAGATTCCGGCAGGCACACAGGTAATAACAAAACTTGGCGTGGAAACCACCTTTTCCCGTCTGTCCGCAGGAAACATCATCGCGCTCCTGCTGGAGAAAGGAACCGATAATATTCTGAAAATATGGGTGGTATCATGACAGGCGGACACGGGCAGAAATGCATTGGCAAATAAAAAAAGCATCAGCAATCAGGGCGGGGCGAAGCTGCTTCGTACCGGACGGAAAGGGCAGGAAGATGGGCGGCAGGAAAGAAGAAAATAAGGCAGACTGCAAAGAAAACAGAGGAGTAAACAGAAAACCGGATGAAAAAGATGTTATGATCTGCATGAACAACATCAATAAAGGATATATGCTGGGCGAAGAGAAGGTCCCGGTCCTGCGTGATGTATGCTTTCGTGTGGAAAAAGGAGAATTTGTGGCAATACTGGGGCCATCCGGTTCCGGCAAAACCACGCTGATGAATATAATAGGCTGTATGGATATTGCGGACTCCGGGGAATATTTCTTAGATGGCAATGCCATTCATGAAATGACGGAAAAGGAACTGAATGATGTGCGAAATAAGGAAATCGGCTTCATATTCCAAAATTATCAGCTGATTCCCACCTATAACATACTCCAGAATATTATTATGCCGCTGGTGGTAAGAGGCATGGACTCCAAAGAAGCTGAGGAAAAATGCATGGATACTATACGGCTTCTGGGAATTGACCACAGGCTGCGCCACAAACCCTCCGAACTGTCAGGCGGGCAGAAGCAGAGAGTGTCCATAGCCAGAGCGCTGGTGGGAGAGCCTGCTATACTTCTTGCGGATGAACCTACGGGCGCGCTGGATCGCTCCAGCGGCCAGGAGGTTCTGAAGCTGTTCGGAAAGCTCAACAGTATGGGGCATACCATAGTCATGATTACCCATGACCTGAATGTGGCAAAATCAGCGGGAAGGATTGTCAATATCATAGACGGAGAACTGAGCGAGGCAGATGGGTAAAATAGCTGCCGCCATATATTCCTGCAAATGCCCAGACCAGGTTGACCGATTATGTAAAGTTTCGTTTACTTGACCGGCCATATCGACTATAATAGGATCAGATTAAGGAGAAAATTCCTCTGCTCGCCAGAGGGACTCGCATTTTGCTCCGTAAAACAAGGAGGAAATTCCTCTGCTCGTCAGAGGACAAATTTCTAAAGAAATTGCATTTTGCTTCGCAAAACAAGGAGGAATGAGCCTATGAAAAAGAAGATATATCTGGCCGGCCTGGCAGCAGGCATCCTTTTGGCCATGCTTCCCGCCGGAACCGTGAAAGCTTCGGAAAAGCAGACAACGGAGGAGTATTATTACCAGCTGCTGTTAAGCGGCGCGTATCCATATAACACTGCGGCAAACGCAGGCGGCCTGAATACGGCGGCCGGACTGCCGGCCGGAAGCTGGGAGCAGATTGTGGCCCTGGCAAATCAGCAGCTGACCCAGGCAGTGGCCCGGCAGCAGGCACTGCAGGCGGAAAGACAGAATATGGAGGCCCAACTGCAAGCCGCAGGACAGGCTGTCGCCCAGGCTCAGGCAGCGCTGACTGCCGCCCAGCAGGCGTATGCCGCGGCCCAGCAGGCTGCGCTTTACAGCCAGCAGGCAGCGATCTTAAACCAACAGGCGGCTCAGCTGAACCAGCAGGCAGTCCTGATGAACCAACAGACGGCAAATCAGCAGATGCTTTTCAATCCGCAGTATCCATATCTGCAGGCCGGCACGCCCCAGACAGTCGTTCCTGCCCTGACAACGGAGCTTATTGTAAAGGTGCAGAATCTTCTGACGCTTTATGGCTGCAGCTGCGCTCCCACAGGCATATACGATGTGCAGACCCAGGCGGCACTGATTCAGTTCCAGACCAAATACGGCCTGGTGGTGGATGGCACTATCAATGCTCAGGTGCTCCAGCTTTTCGGCCTGGTGATGTAAAGCGGTAAAGAGGTAGACGGTATCAGCCCCGGCTCCTCTTTCCTTTCCACAAAAAAGCCTGAAGCTGTCCGGAAAATTCCGGATGGCTTCAGGCTTTATGTTTCAGCTGGATTTTACTTCCTTCCAGAGCTCATTGTAAAGAGCGTCTGCATCCTCGCCAAGATAAGTAAAGGTTTCCAGATTACTGTAATCGCTCAGCGTGGGAAAAGCAATTTTGGAATTGCGGATATCCTCGTCCTCAATAAGTTCCCTTGCGGCATCATTGGGAGTGGAATAGGTGATGTATTCAAAATTCTTCAGCGCAATGTCGGGCCGGCACATGAAGTCAATGAATTTTTCCGCGTTTTCCTTGTTCGGCGCATTTTTTGTGATAACCCAGGAATCGATCCATACATTGGTGCCTTCTTTGGGGATGACATACTCCAAATCAGGATTTTCACGCTGGGTAAAAATAGCCTCGCCGGAATAGATAACACCGATGGCGGCTTCGTTTCCGATCATTTTGTCACGCACCTGATCGATTACATAGGCCTGAACGAGAGGCTTCTGGGCAATCAGGGACTCCTTGGCCGCATTCAGCTCCTCCGGATTGACGGAATTCATGGAATAGCCGTTCAACTTTAAGGCTACCATAAAGGCATCCCTGACAGAATCCTGCATTAATATATTGTCTGCGTATTTTTCATCCCACAGGATGGACCAGCTGTCAACAGGCCCGTCCACCATGGTTTTGTTATAAAGAATACCCACGGTGCCCCAGCAGTAAGGAACGGAATATTTGTTTCCCGGATCAAATTCCTTTGACATATCCCAGTATTGCTGGCCGATATTTGCTTTGGCATTAGGAACATTGTCATAATTGATCTCTGCCAGAAGATCGTTTTCAATCATCTTCTTAATCATGTAATCGGAGGGGCAGACAACATCATATTTGGATGCGCCGGCCTCAATTTTGGGAAACATGATTTCATTGGTTTCGAATTCATCATAAATTACCTTGATTCCCGTCTCCTCCTCAAACATGGAGATGGTATCGGGATCTATGTATTCTCCCCAGTTGTAAACAACGACTTCCCCGTTGGAGCCGGAAGAAGAAGCAGAGCCGCAGGCCGTAAGGGGAAGGACAGCCAGGGACAGGGTGAGCAGCAGGGCAACGGTTTTTTTCATTTTGGTTTCCTCCTCAAAAGTAAAAATGTTGGATCACAGTCTACGTGTTTTCAGAGCGCTATGCCGCTTTTTCCCGTTTGGAAGGCGCTTTGTTCACCAACAGAAGCAATAGCAGCACAGCCACAAAAATAAGGGTGGAAAGCGCGTACATCTCCGGCTTAATCCCTTTTTTAACCTCAGTATAAATCTTGGTTGACAGGGTATCGATTCCCGGGCCTTTGGTAAAATGCGTTATGATAAAATCATCCAGCGACATGGTAAAAGCCATAAGGAAGCCGGAGAGGATGCCGGGCAGCAAATCCGGGAAAACCACCTTGAAAAAGGCTTTTGTCCTGGAAGCACCCAAGTCCATGGCCGCTTCAAAGGTGCTGGGATTGAGCTGCTTCATACGGGGCATGACGCTTAAAATAACATAAGGAATGTTAAAGGTAATATGCGAAAGCAATATGGTGCCGAAGCCGAACCTCACCCCCATACTGATAAAAAGGAGCATCAGGGAGATACCGGTCACGATCTCCGCATTCAGCATGGGTATGTTGGTGATTCCCATCATAATGGCGCGGTTCCTTTTTTTCATGCCGTTGATGGCGATGCAGGCGACGGTTCCGATACAGGTGGAAATGGCCGCGGAAAGAAAGGCTATCAGCAGCGTATTGTACAGGGCTTCCAATATAATGCTGTTCTGGAACAGCTCATAATACCATTTCAAAGTAAAACCGCCCCATTTGGCCCTTGTTTTGCTGGCATTGAAGGAAAGGACCATCAGCGTGACGATAGGGGCATACAGGAAAATAAAAATAAGAGCGATATATATTCTCTGCGCAATCGTTTTTTTCATAATGTCTGGCCTTCTCCTTCCTTATCAAATATGGAGGTTGCCACCATATTGATGATGATGAAAATCATAAGCACGATGGAAAGACCGCTGCCCAGATGCCAGTTGCCGGCCTGAGTGAACTCCTGCTCAATGACGTTGCCGATTAAAAGGATTTTGCTTCCGCCCAGCAGGTTGCTGATGACAAAGGTGGTCAGGGCGGGAACGAAAACCATGGTAACGCCGCTGATAACGCCGGGCAGGCTCAGCGGAAAAGTAACGCGCAGAAAGGTCTGCAGCTCGCTGGCGCCCAAATCCCTGGCGGCGTTGAGCACGTTGGGATCGATTTTCACCAGCACATTGTAAATCGGCAGCACCATGAAGGGCAGGAAGTTATAAACCATGCCCAGCACGATTGCCGACGGCGTGTTAATAATATTTAAAGACGGCAGATGGAAAAAGGAGAGGATGGAGTTAATCACACCCGTTTTTTCCAGCAGGGTCTGCCAGGCAAGCGTACGCAGCAGGAAATTCATCCACATGGGAAGGATGAAAATCAGTACGATGAAGCTGTGCTGGTTCACGTTCATATGCGCCAGGATCATGGCCAGCGGGTAAGCAAGCAGAAAACAGATCAGCGTGCTGATTAAGGACAGGCCGATGGAAAGCCACAGGGCCTTGGAATGCTCGGCGCTGGCAATGGCCATAACGTTGGCCAGGGTAAAAGCCCCCGTTTTATCCGTAAGCCCGTAAAAAAACACCATGCATAAAGGGATGATGATAAATGCAGCGGACCAGAACAGGTAGGGACCTGAATACAGTAATTTATGTAATTTTTTATTCATCGACAGCTACAGCCTCCTCATCCTCAGACTCCGGCTTATGCATGATCTGGATATTGAAGGGATCCACACGGATTCCCACAGCAGTTCCTACAGGGAACATGCCGGTGGAATGAACCAGCCATTCAAAGCCATTGGCAGTAACCTCCATTTCATAATGGACACCCTTGAAAATCAGATGGGTAACCACACCCTGGATCGTGCCGTTTTCCGGGGCAACCAGCTCCACATCCTCCGGACGGATAACAGCGTCAACCGGCTTATTGGTACCGAAGCCCGTATCCACGCAGGCAAATTTTGCCCCCAGAATCTGCACCAGCTTATCCTGCACCATAACGGCGTCAAAAATATTGCTGTCCCCGATGAAGTCCGCAACAAAAGCGTTTTCCGGCTCATTGTAGATGTCCTCGGGCGTACCGATCTGCTGGATATAGCCCTGGTTCATGACCACAATGGTATCGGACATGGTAAGGGCCTCCTCCTGATCGTGAGTGACATAAATAAATGTAATGCCCAGTTCATTTTTCAGGCGGATCAGCTCGTACTGCATATCCTGGCGCAGCTTCAGATCCAGCGCCCCCAAAGGCTCATCAAGCAAAAGCACCTTGGGTTCGTTTACAATCGCCCGGGCAATCGCCACACGCTGCTGCTGGCCGCCGCTTAAAGAATCCGGCATACGGTTCTCATAACCGTCCAGATTCACCAGCTTCAGCGCATACTTGATCTTATCGTTAATATAGGATTTGCTTTTCCCCTTGATTTTCAGGCCGAAAGCAATATTTTCCGCAATGTTCATATGAGTGAAGAGAGCATACTTCTGAAAAACAGTATTCAGCTGCCTTTTGTTCGGCGGAAGATTGGTAATATCCTTGCCGTCAAACAGAACCTGCCCCTTATCCGGCGTTTCAAAGCCGCCTATGATACGCAGAGTGGTAGTCTTACCGCATCCGCTGGGACCCAGCAGAGTCAGAAACTCATTTTCCCGGATATAAAGACTCATGTCGTCCAGGATGGTGGAGGAACCAAAAGATTTTGTAATATGCTGCAAATCAATCAGTCTGTTGCTCATGTGTATGCTCCGTTTCTCCGCTGTGCGGTTAAAATAATCCGGTTCCCATGGGAACCTTGTACCTTAAAAACTGGGCGGGCTGCTCACCCAAATGAGAGACGCCCCGGTTTTTTCACTGGCCGTCAGATAATGTGTGGAATTGGGCGTAAAGTAAAAGGATTCGCCTTTTTTCGCCCGGATGGCGCGCTTCCCGATATGGATGGTTACGCTGCCGCTTAAAACATACCCGAATTCCTCCCCCTCATGGGGATTATCGGGATACGTGGAGCCGCCGGGCTCCAAAGTGAGCCTGATTGGCTCCATAATATTCTTCTGGGCATTGGGAATGATCCATTCCGTTTTATTTTTACAGGATTCATCCGTCTTCTCGAAATAATCCGCTGCACTGAACACAATCTGTTCTTCCGTCTTCTCACTGAAAAATTCATTCAGGTCCGTCCCCAGCACCTGCAGGATGTCCACAAGCGTGGCGATTGACGGAGAAGTCAGATCCCGTTCCAGCTGGGAGATAAACCCCTTGGACAGCTCCGCCCTGTCGGCAAGCTCCTCCTGGGTCAGCCCCTTCTGAATCCGCAGTTCCTTTAACTTGTTTCCTATTTTCATAATCGGCTGCCGCCTTCCTAAACAACATATAATAAACTAAAAGTTTACCAACACTAAACAAGACGCTGATACCAATTATACTTTATTCCTGGTAAATGTCAATCCATTAATTTGTAAAATTTTCTGGTGGGAAATGAGGGCGTCCCCCGTCCCTCCCGCCTTCTCCGCCGGGGGTTGGCAGGGGGCGTTTGTGAGGGGCTTGGGAGAGGTGTTTGGTCCCCGGTTTTGCCCTCCCTTCTCCCGGTACGGTCGCCGGCTGTTTGCCTCCTTTGCAGGTGCGGTGGGGTGTTTTGGGCTCCAGTCTCAAAAACGGGGTATTTCTAACAGTCCCGGAAAACCAGAATTCCGCCAACGCAGCCAAAACTCCTCGCGCAGCGACTTTCAGTCGGCTGCCGCTCGTCAGACAGGCTGCTAAGGACGGCGTAATCCTGGCTTTCCGGGGCTGTAAGAAATATCACCGTTTTTTCCAATGGAGCCCAAAACACCACGCCGCACCTGCAAAGGAGGCAAACAGCCGGCGGCCATACCAGGAGAAGGGAGGGCAAAACCGGGG
>NZ_QVLV01000012.1:0-445 GCF_003435485.1 Eisenbergiella massiliensis | reverse complement strand
AAGGGAGGGCAAAACCGGGGACCACCCCCCCTCCCAAGCCCCTCACCAACGCCCCTGCCGGCCCCGGCGGAGAAGGCGGGAGGGACGGGGGACTACGTAATTGGCAGGCGGAAGTTAAATGAAAGGCTTCTGAATTGCGGGAAAAAGATAAGAGTGGGGATAATATAGAAGAGAAGGAAAAAAGAAAAGAAATAAAAGAAGAAAAGATTAAAAAGTTAAAAAAGAAAAGATAAAGAGATAAAAAGATATAAAGATAAAAAGATAAAAAGATAAAAAGATATAAAGGTAAAAACCTTAAGAGAGCAGCAAAAAAGTGTGCAGTTAAATACCAAAAATAAAAAACTAATAACTGACGTCAAAAATACGCTATAACACTAAATTCAACATCTCGCCTGCCAAACGTCCTTAAAACGTAAATTCAGTCACTACGTATGCCGGGGCGGTC
>NZ_QVLV01000011.1:134875-189218 GCF_003435485.1 Eisenbergiella massiliensis | reverse complement strand
TTCGAAAATCAACACTTCAAAAAGTTGCCATTTCTTGACAGCTTAGATTAGTGCGCCACTTTTTGGCTGTCCTCTACTTTTTTTCACACTACACCTTCCCATTTTGCCTGCAATGCAAGCTCACGATAAAGGCATTATGGCATCCGCAGTTTAAACGGTCCGGGATACTTCCATGTTTTTATCCGGTTCAGAAGATTCCTGGCAGTTTCTGTTATTTCACAACTCCTTAGCTTATTGTCCGGTATCTGACTTATCCTGTAAAATATAAGGAAACTGGCTGATAAAATCAACGAGTTTTGTTTCCTGCACATTGACAGCCGCTTCAATCTGCTGTGCGGTGATGCCCGCAATACTGATATCCTGCCCCCGGCAAAAATAATAAATACCAAATAACAGCACTGCAATAACAAGCCGCAGGCCAAAGGAGGACATATGTACGCTTTCATCCGGACGGGAATACTCCGCCGCAGTCAACGGATAGCCATATTCGTCAAAGCCGCCGTAGCTGTCGCTTTTTCCATAAAGAATTTCTTCCCGTGTGCGGATACGCATCTGGTTATTGTGGTTTTCTTCTCTTATCAGGCGCATCAGCTCCAGTCTGCGCTGGGTGTTATTATCCTGGTTCATAAACGACCTCCGGCTCCGGAAGCTTTTTTAATTCCCGGAGCCAGTTTTATTCTTATTAAAAAATATGACCGGATATGTCAGGACATACCAGTTTTTTTGTGGGACAGCCTGCGATATTCCCGCAGGAACAGAATGCTGGTTACAGTAACCGCAATCGTATCAGCCACCGGTTCGGCCAGGAATACGCCGAATACCTTATCAGGAAGTATGGCGGGCAACAGGAAAATAAGCGGTATCAGCAAAATAACCTTTCTTAAAAGCGCCAGAAAAACAGAGGTCAGCGCGTTGCCCAGGGCAATAAAGGTTTGCTGACAGGCAATTTGGATGCCAAACAGCAGGGATGCCGCCATATAAATACGGATAGCCCATTCCGTATAAACAGCCAGTTCTGCATTGCCTGTAAAAATAGCAATAAAAATCTGTGGCAGGAACATGGCAATCGCCCACAGCAGCGTGCTGTATGCAAGGCATGCAACCAGCAGCAGGCGGAAAGCCTTCTTCACACGGTCAATGCTTCCGGCGCCGTAATTAAAGCTGATAATGGGCTGCGCGCCCTGGGTCATTCCCTGAAGCGGGAGCATGGAGAACTGCATGACACTGGTCATAATTGTCATGGCCCCTACTGCGATATCTCCGCCGTATTTTAACAGAGAGGTATTAAAGCATACGGAAATGATACTTTCCGTAAACTGCATAATAAAGGGAGACACACCAAGACCGATGCTGGGAAGGATAATGGCAGCCGACAACTTCAGATTTTTCCTGCGGATGCGCAGAGAACTTTTATCGGAGGAAAGGAAACGAAGCACCCAGACAAAGGATACTGCCTGGGAAAGAATAGTGGCGAGCGCCGCACCTCTGACGCCCATATTCAGGCCGAAAATAAAAATCGGATCAAGGATAATATTGCAGACAGCGCCGATTGCTACGGTAAGCATACCGGTTTTGGCATAGCCCTGGGCATTGATAAAGGCATTCAGGCCGAGAGATATCTGTACAAATAAAGTTCCTATGCCATAGATCTGCATGTAGGCCCAGGCGTAGCCGATGGTATTTTCACTGGCTCCAAACAACAGCAGAATCGGCTGGCCAAACAGCAGAATTACCGCCGTGAGCACAATTGCCATCAAAACAAGCATAGTTGTACAGTTGCCCAGTATTTTTTCTGCGGTTTCGTTATCCCCTTTTCCCATCATAATTGAGGCCCGCGGCGCACCGCCCATGCTTACCAGCGCCGCAAATGCGGAAATGGCCATGATAACGGGCATTGTTACGCCTACACCCGTCAAGGCGCTGGGACCCACCTCCGGTATGTGGCCGATATACATGCGGTCAACCATATTATACATGACATTGATGATTTGTGCCAGTATGGCAGGCAGCGCCAGCCTGAAAAGAAGCTTCCCAATACTGCCGTTTCCAAGATCGGCTTCTTTTTCCTTTGTTGCTTTCATAGATAAAATCCCCTTTCAATAGTTGTATTGTGGCTGCCTGGAGGGATGCCGCCAAATACAGCATTCTTCTGTCCTGGCTGGGTAGCGATATCTGGTATACCTGTGAAACCTTAGGCTTTTTCCTAACGCTGGCAGTAATTGAGTTATTGTAACGGCCTTGAATATAATAGAATTTCAAGGTTGGAGCCTCAGATACTGTCCTCTCTTTAAATAAAATAACTTTCGATGACTTTCATAACAAATCATGAGCCTTCCCAGGCATATCAGAATTTTTCCATTAGCCAGGAAAAACAGTGCTTCGGATAGCGGCATATACCAGTAGTTTTTTATATGTTGATTTGTTCCAAAAAGAACTAATCTGATAAATAATATACAGTGAAAGCGGACGGTTGTCAATTAAATTTCTCACTTCCTAAATATACTTGATTTCAATACTCTTCTTCTATGCAGATAATGGGCTCCTTGGATACCTGGGAGCTCGGTGAGCCATAATTTAAATACATTTTCTATATACGGAGGAAGACCTACTGTACATTTGCATAAGGTTCGGTTTAACAAAATTTCAATCCACTTCTTCTAAACAGAGGAAGACCGGAGACCGGCACAGAGCTACGTAATAAGCGTAACGTATTTCAATCCACTTCCTCTATACAGAGGAAGACAGGAATAGCATCAGTGTTTCAGGAGGCGTTGAAATTTCAATCCACTTCCTCTATACAGAGGAAGACCGCAGAGCAGGCCGAGAAGCTTCCCGAAGGCTTTATTTCAATCCACTTCCTCTATACAGAGGAAGACCCAGGGCATTTTGGGCTTATATCCGCGTTCCTTATATTTCAATCCACTTCCTCTATACAGAGGAAGACAAGCCAGTTAGATAAGACAGAAAACAATGGACTAATTTCAATCCACTTCCTCTATACAGAGGAAGACCGTCCTGCTCACCGTGTAAGCCGTTATACAGATTATTTCAATCCACTTCCTCTATACAGAGGAAGACTTTTTTCCCGGCTATTTGCAAGCCAAGAATCCATATTTCAATCCACTTCCTCTATACAGAGGAAGACCAAAATCACCTGCGGACCAGTTCTTCTTCGGCAAATTTCAATCCACTTCCTCTATACAGAGGAAGACCGCAAATATCAACAAATGAATATCCTTCATCAAGACATTTTATATCTAATTTTGACATATAAGCGATAATATTATCAACTAGATTTTCAAAATTATCATATGTCTAAAATAAATTATTCTTTTTTCCGAAAATACATGGTGCGAATCTCCCGGGGACTTTATGTTCACTTCACATTCGCACCAGCATCTCATACTCAAACAAACCTTTAGTATTCTTTGTTCTGATTACATTATCCACAAAATGAATCATCCACATAAAATTAGACTAAATATGTATCAGGAACGCCAAAATTCATCACCGAAGGCAGTTTACTGTGAAAAATGACCTTCCGGATACCAAAAAAGCGCAAACAATCCATCACAAATTTAAAAAGCGTTTTTTGAACTTTTCTTTAAGATTCAGGTAGCAACTACTGATAATTCCCAGAAAAGTACTTTTAATTTTATCAGATATGCATTGTTCTTACGTTCCTTGTTGAATTGGTTGTAGTAATCAAAACTCCAGGAACCTAAGAACCACTCCGACTTTGAGGATTTATTAAATGGCTGCGAGCATGAAATGGACAACTGCGGCATAGGCAAGCTTACCCCCTCTGATCACTGCTCTTTATGACCTACGTATGGAAACAGTAATTTTTATTCTTGACAGCTGAATGTGCACAAACAATCAGCGTTGTTCGCAAAAGAGCGCTTTCCTTCCCGTTTTACCGGACTATCGTTTTTTGACACTCCCGTTATCACCTTGACATAACCCTATCCAGGAAGAAATATACCTGTCTGTAGGAAAACAGCCCGTATCTGTTTCGATATCTGAAATGACAGCCTATGAGCTGGCATTCCCTATACCAGTGACTTTCTGAATTGCCTGGGACGCCTGTTTTTCTTCCGTTTTCGTAAAATTGTAAATCTCTTTATCCAAATTTTTGATGTTAAGTTCTTCAGAAAGTAACAGCAATTCGTTTCTGACACTTTGCCAGACAGTTTGGTGTTGGTGCCTTCCAGCATATTCTGGAGACACTTTTACTCCCAAGCACATTCGCTGATAAGACTTTATGCAATAACGACCAGTTGAGTTCCCGCTGAGCCTTATTGGAAAGCTAGCGGAGTGGAGCAACCCATTCTGAAGTTGGGCAGTGATCCATTCTGCTCCTCAGGATGGATTTTGGCATATACTGAGACGGTACTGAACAGTACAATTTAAATAAATAAAGTTTCTGTTACATCAAATCCCGGCTTTGCGCCTATATGCTCCACTTTATTTTTATAATTATCTCCAAGATAGTAAAAGCGCAGGCTATCTTTATCCTTATCTATAATTTCTTCCAGAATCGCCTTTACCTGCCGACATTTAGCTGCATCCATATTGCATTCAAAAACAGAATTCTGTACTCTTTGACCGTAATTTGTACATTGCTTTGCAACTTTTCGCAAACGGCTTCGACCTGCTGCAGTTTCTGTATTCACATCATATGTTATCAATACCAGCATTTTTGCTCCTTTAATGCAATGTTATTGCCACATTACGCCTGTTATGTCTTTGATATAAAAGGGCAATACAGAAGCACATTATTTTGAAATAACGTTTCAAGATAGCATAACACTTTTCAAAACACCTTACCCAGATGATACAACCTTTTATACCGAAAATTTTTATTTCCAGAAAAAAGGCGGATATTCATCCAAATCCCCTCGCAGATATCTTGCTAAAAGCATTGCCTGAACATAAGGCAGCATTCCCCACTCTACTTTTTCTCCTAAAAATGGGTGTGTGATTATCTCCTGCTTTTTAGACTGCCAGGAGGAAAGGAAAATTTTCCGCAGCTCTTCATCCATAATCACAGCACCGCTTTCTTTTCGCTGGAATCCCTTTTCATTTACAATTTTCTTATTGATTAAAGTCAATACAAACCGATCCGCCATCACACTGCGGAATTCTTCAACCATATCCAGCGCCAGCGATTTTCTGCCCGGACGATCTGTATGAAAAAAACCTACATAAGGATCAAGCCCTACTGTCTCCAGTGCGCTGGCACACATAGACGTTAACAGGGTATAGGCAAAAGACAGCATTGCATTTACTTCATCCCGCGGAGGTCTTTTATTCCGGCCATGAAATGAAAAGGTATCCTTCTGCTGCAAAATCATATCATCAAAAACAGAAAAATACACAGAGGCTGCTTCTCCTTCCAATCCCCTGAGCACAGCCGCATCAGGACAGGTACGGACCTTTTTAAGGGATTGTGCAAGGAAAGCTGATTTACTCTTCAGCTTCTCGACATCCAGCCGTAGAGGATAATCTCTCGCTGCCCTCTCCACAATCCAGCGGGAATTATAGACCTTTCCGGCAATACAATTCCTTGCAATTTTCAGACTTTCTTCTTCTGACTCACTTCTGCGATACTGTTCTTTGCGAAGCGTCACATTTCCATATACTTCTCCTGTTACCCGCGCAATAAACCTGCCATTCCCGGAAAGGAAAGTCAGACCGATATTTCGTTCTGCACATGCACCCATGAGTGCCGGACTTGCACCAGTATAGCCAAAAGTAACAATGGCCTCCAGATTATGGAGCGGCACTCTTCCAACTTCCTTTTCTTTCTCCAAAACAACAATATTTTCCCCGTCCAGAGACAAGTAACGGTTATGAGATGTCACATAAAGTGTATTCAATAATCTCTTCACAGCTTTTCCCCCGGTCCCTTTCACCATTCAATATCGTGCAGATTCCATAAACTTCATACAGCCAATTATTCTTCAATATGTTCCTCTACATAACTTCCGGCTGACTTTCCTTTTCCAAGCACAGGCAGACAAATATCACGTAAGGAACAGGCATTGCAACTCTTGCTCCATTTGACCTTCGGTGTATATCTCCTTGCAAAATATTGGTGCATCTCCTGGAACATCGACTTTACTTCATTTCTCACTGATTCAGTCAGCTCGACTTTTTCCCTGTGCCGGATCTCTCCATAATAAAGGTATCCATATGGAATACTGCAGCATAGCATTTCTTCCAGACACATTGCCTGTGCAGCCAGCTGAAGAATATCAACCTGATTCGGTTTCGGTGAACCCCTTTTATATTCAACAGGTATTACAGACCATTCCCCCTCCTGACCCTGAAGAAAAATTCCCTCGCCAGCTTCCGCCCGATGAAATTCTACGATATCACATTCTCCGCTGATACCAAGCTCTCTGGAGCTGATCGGCATGGCCCGGGAGATGAGCAGGTCTCCGCGCTTTTCCCTGCTCATCACATCATGTGCCTTTTCATGAAGAAGTTTTCCTTCCACAGTCCGCACATTTTCCGACCACTGAAGCTCTATATAAGCAAGCGCCCATTGTCTCCTGCAGAATGCAAAATGCTGTATGCCGGACAGCTGCAGAAATTCATCTTCCTCATACAAAATCATACACCTCCGGTTCTACACAACCAGGATTTTCATAATAAATATCATAATCGTTAAAGGATCTTGGATGGTCCGTTTTCTTCTCAATTTTTACACTTCGATGTACCTTTGCGGTAGAAACCGCAGGCATCTTTTCTTCATGCTGCCACCAGTAAAGCCGGCAGACTTCCATGCTTCCTTCCGGCCTTGCTGAGGACGCATCGTTTTCAAACAAAGTCTTCAGCGCTTCTTTCAGCAGTTGGGCATCTTCCTCAGAAAACCCTGTTTTTTCCGCCAGTTGTACGTTAACGCTGCCTTTTAATACATAAAGTCCAAACTCAATCCTATGCTTTGTTCCCATGGTATCGGAAGCCTTTCCCTCTTTACCGGCCTCACTGTTTACACTTTTGGTAATCTGCATGCTGACAATATCTACCGGAGAAACACTGACAGCCTGATGAATGGATACCGGTCCTCTTATGCCAAGAGATACTTCTACGCCTTTAAAAGCGAATACCTGTCCGAAGCTGCGGACATCCAACCATTCCTGACAGGCCAGTTGTGCACATTTATCCCGATCAGCCTTTTTCCCTTTCTTGATTTCCTCCTGCAAAGGGGTATATCCATCCGCACGTTCCTTCAGACTGCTATATGTATCATCCGAACGATCATCCGATTGTACAAAAATTTTCTGTCCCATATCCTGCCAGCGGTTTCTTATTTTTCTCTTGATACAAACATCAGAGATTTCCCCAAACCCATCAAAATTTTCTCTCGGACGGTTCCCATTCAGCGGATCTCCATTCGGATTAGCCTCCGTTGCAGATATTAATGCCACAAAATCAATTTTCCCTTTCAGTTCACTCATTATTTATTCCTCCTCTTCTTTCTTTTTCTCTTTCAGGGCATAGGATTGATTATGAAATCCCAGTAAATATAAGCCATTCAGTGCCGTATCATTTTCAAAGTCTTCTATTTCAAACAGGTTACAGATATCATCCAGCAGTCTCTGGTACACAAGACGCTCCGGAGCCTTTAAGCGCATAAAATATGGTTCCAGCTTTTCCTCCAGAACCTTCCACGTTCTGTAAGGGTGCTGGGAGAATGCGCTCATATAACGTTTTGCATTCGTTTCCCGTCCGTCCTCCTTATCAAAAGTACGATACTCAATTCTGTCCGCCACGGCCAGCAGTCGGCCAAACAAATATTCCCTCTTTCGACATTTTTTATCCAATGCCATCGTATATACCTCCCCATACCTTTTTTCAATCTGTTGTTTTACAAGTGAGCATGCCAGTGCCAGAATTCTTTCCCATAGAAAACGGCTTTCAAATGAAACCGGCGAAGATGCCCGTTGTACAGCAAGTCTCACCATGTCTGCCGGAACCTCTTTTTTATCGAGAATACAGGGCATCCATCGCTTCACCACATCTTTATAACGTTCTTCTTTCCCCGAAAGGGAGAAATAACCGTTTTGTTCCGTTCCGTATAAAAGCTCTGCGGCATCCTTAATCCCTACCATACCATAATAAATATACCGCCCTCTTTCTTTACTGCTCTTTGGCTGCCTCCATTCGCAACGTTCATACCAGCTCTGAAGGCTGTCCAGATATCGGGAGGAATCATAGCTTCTGCATTCCACCATAGCCAAACGACCTGTTGTTGCAGCATCAAAGGCCATAATCATGGTATTGGAAGTCTGAGTCAGATTTTTGCGGTATCCTTTTATTGCCTGTCGGAAACGCATTGCCCCGGCTTCTCCGGTTCCCTTATATTGTTCTTCTTCCTCATCCCATACTTCATCGGAAAATTCTTCTTCCTCTTCGGAGACTTCGTCCGGTAATGCTTCTGCCTGTATGCATAACTCATCCGAACTGCTTTGCCAGTCCGCCACAGTTTTTAAATCGGATTCCCAGGTCACAAGGTATAGGCTTCCATAATTCGTTCCCTGCTTCCGCAGAAGCCATTTAAGTGCATTGTGAGCCTTTTGGGAATCCTCATAGCCGATGGAAAAAGCCTCTTCTTTATTGGCAAAACGCCCGCGGTAAGTATAGTTAGATTCATCATTTGCAGAAATCAGCTTCGCTCCATCTCCTTCATTCCGAATCTTCTTGGGCTGCAGCCAGGAAATTTGCGTTAAGTCGCCTGTCAGGTAGGAAAGTCCTGTCTCTTTTTGCTGAGATCTGCAATATTCTATGTAATTTTGTTGTAAAGAACAGTCTTTCCAGCATTTCACTGACAAACTGCCGCTGTCATCCATCAGCGCATCTTCCGGTAATACTTCCCCTGTATCTATTTGAAACCGTATAAATGCGTCCGTTTGAGCAACAATCTGTATTTTTGCCTTTTCGGAAATCTTTCCCGATTCATCCTGTATAAAGATACCTTGATTATTAAGATCCTTCATCAACGTACCTTTTTCCAGATACTGATAAACAGCCTTAACTTTTGAATGGCAGTAAGAGGAATCCGCCCATTCCTTCAGCTGTTCCATGTACAGCAAATGGTTTTTAGAGCAGTCTTTTCCTTTGACAAACTGATTATAATCCGCCGCGAGATATTTCAGATTGTCACAAAGCGGGTGAGGCTCAATTCCTGCCGTTCTGCTGGCCGATTTTTCAGTTACGGGAATAATAGTCAGCTTGTCCTCGTCCGGTACCGTTTCCGCTCGCAGAAAATTGCCGTCTCCGTCAATCGTCACCGTAATTTGTGCCGCTACCGTAGTATGGTAGGGCGGAAGCAAAACAATATGATCTTCCCCCATCCTGCCAGCCAGATGCTGATTTTTATCATACAAATCGCATAATTCTGCTATCCAGTTCATTCCTCATCACCTTCTTCCGAAAATTCCTGAAGACCGCTGAATTTTTTATCCGGAAAGGCCTTTATTCCCATTTCATGAATCATCCGTTTATCCGAACATTCCTCCGGAGCCAAAAAAGTCACATACCCATTCTTCATGACCGGCCTCCAAAACCGAACAGTCATTTTTCCTCTATCCTCCTCCAGCACGGCTTCATCGGCATATGTAATTCCATGATACATAAAACCGAAAGCCACCTCTCTGGAGGGAGTATCATAATAACCTTCTCCTTCCCCAAACACACAGGGTTCCACATATCCCTGGCATTCTCTGGTCCCCAGGAAGATATCTCTCCGTCCGCCTCTTTGAATCATCCGTTTGGCAATATTATGATGCTTATTTTCATCTCTGTCCCCTTCCAGTTCAGGGCGGTTCTCATTCCAGACAAAATGCGCCCTTACCTGATAACGCACATCTTTCAGGTAAGTATAATAGGAAAGGTCATTTCCCCCATTATACGCGATTGGACGAATCGCTTTTGTCTCCGTCTGGATAGGATTCATCACTCTCAACTCATCAATACGCCAAATTATCGTCGGTTTCCAATATATACTTTGCAGAATCCCTTTGATAGCTTCATAGGTAGGAATCTGATAAGAAAATTTTTCACCGCCGACTCTGGTAACCGGATCCGAAAATAATGCATAATCACCGCTGACCTGAAATTCCACCGTATTTCTGTATTTAGCCTGCACCTTTTATCTCCCTCCTTCTTAAAAATTCAAAAAATCCAATGCCGATGGTTCCTCCTTAAGACCAACGTTTTCATCATAATAACCTTCTGCCAAAACCAGCACCCGATTTTCTTCAATCCTATAAACTGCGTTCCCCAGATTTTTCAGTGTTTTTTCTGATACTCCCACCGAATAACGCTGCAGCTTTCGCAAAATAATTCTTTTCTGTTCAGGATCTGCCTCGCTCTGAAGAGCCTGAATCAGTCCTTTACCTTCCCTATAAGGGACTAGAATATTTTTCAAACCCTTATCATCAATTACAGTGAAAATCTGTCCTGCGCTCAGGAACGCCTGCTTCAGCCTGATTTCTTTTTTCTCGGCAGCAAAAATTTTATTATCGGACAGTAGCTCTACCAGGCTGCTCCTTCCCCATTCCTTCAGTACCGGATAAGAGGTTTCATCTTTGCGTTCCATCAAATAATATTTGAAATACAATGTAACCGCTTCCTCTGAATCCAACCTTTCTCTAAAACTTTCCGGACTTTTACGGTATGCCTGAAGCGTACACAACATAGCTTCTTGTGCCGTTCTGATATCCTTAAGAGAGGAGATTCTTTCCGCTTCCTCAGACATTTTGATAAGACAGACCAGCCCTTTTTCCGGCCCTCCGTTCCGGTTACATCTTCCCGCTGCCTGTATTAGGTTATCAAGACCTGCCAGAGACCGAATCACACATTGAAAAGAAAAGTCCACACCAGCTTCCACCAATTGCGTACTGATGCAGATTACCTTTTCATTCCTGTCAAGACGTTCTCTGATTTCTTTCAAAACATTACTTCTGTGCTCAGCACACATCAGTGTGCTCAAATGGTATAAACCTCCCTCTGTTTTCCCCTTCAGCTGCTCGTAAATATCAAGTGCGCAGGATTTTGTATTGCATATCATGAGTACCTGATCCATCTGCCGTGATTTTTCCAAAATAAAATCAACCGCCTGTGAAATATTGAAACCCTTTCCGCAATCTTGCGTACAATCATGAAATTCCACACGCCTGAAAACCTCTTTATATGCTGAAATACTGTTGACCATATCAACCGGCGGCAGCATTCTGTTTTCAGGAAGCCTGTCCAAAAGCGGCTGTGTTGCCGTACATAGAACAATCGTTGTATTGCAGAACTGTGTCAGAAAATTAACCGCCAGATTAAATAGCTGCAGCAGCTTAACAGGCATAGCCTGTACCTCATCAAAAATGATTACACTGTCACACAGACTGTGAAACCGACGGATACTGCTCCTCTTTTCCTTGAACAGCGTCTGAAAAAACTGTACTGCAGTGGTCACTATCACCGGCACTTCATCCCAGTTTTCTATGAGCCGCTCATAACGTTGCTGTCCTTTCACCTCTTCCTGAACCACATCACTGTGATGTTCCAATATCATATCCGGCATATCCAGACTTGTTCTGATAACACTCGCATTTTGTTCCAGTATACTTTTAAAGGGCGCAACATAGAAAATATGTCTTTTTTTATTCGCCTTTGCACAATGCAATGCAAAACGCAAAGTACTTAGCGTCTTCCCTGCTCCGGTGGGGACGGAAAGACGGAATAAATTGCCGGAAGCGTATGCTGCGTTTCGGCAGCGTGCAGATATATCCTGCCGACAGGATGCTATCTCAGAAGTCTTATCCAATTCGTTTAATTTATTTTCCAAAGTAATAATACCGTACTCCCAAACCTTCTGAATTTCATCCTGGCTCATTCCTGTATCAGTTTTACGGTTCTCCATAAAATCCGCCGTATCCCTCCAGTCAGCATCCATCAGGGATGAAAACAGCAGTCTCTCCAACATACCCAGATAAAAATTACGATTACCATATAAGCCATTGTTATTTTTTGCAAACAGTTGCACTTCTTTGGCTAAAACATTTAAATCAGCTCTGGCCTTCTTCCTTATTTCAGCCATTTCCGCCGCGTTCAGCTTCAGTTCAGACGCCTCAAGCAGAACTTCCGCTTCTCTGCACACAGCCTTTACCTTTTCCGCAGTATACTTCTGTTTCCTTTTTTCCAATAAAATGCTTCCATCAGAAATTGATACACAATCCTGCAGACCATGATGCATATAAATGGCATCCTGTACCATTTCCCCAAGCAAGGTTCCTGGCAAATATTGATTTACCACCAAACCGCCAAGTGTGGAATGGTCCAGTTTACCTTCATTGCATCCTTCTTCTTTTAAGGACTTTTCAAAATATTCCTGCCATTCCTCTGGATATTTTCCATCATCATGATGAATTCCTGTCAGCCAAGCCGTCTTTTTCAATTCGGGCAAAGGACAATAGTTTTCTGCAAGCCGGGCTACATTTATCTGATGATTTACATTGAGCTGATATTGCTGATCTTTTTCCCGATAATGAGAATGATATGTTTTTTCCATGTATCCCCCGCGTCAATGCTTTCTGCATATAGCAAACATTCTCTTCACTGCACATATAAAACGCTTTAGCGCAATATAAGCAGAAAAAATACAAAATTATATCACATATATTCTTATTATATTCTCCAAAATAACTATTATCAACATAAAAACTTATTTTTTACTATATTGTTCTAAATAGAAAAGTGAACTTTCTGTACCTTATTTCCACTTAAAAAAGAGGCAGGCCTTCAACTTACCGGCCTGTCTCCTGAATACTGCATTTATTTCTATTCTTTTTTGTATAATCAGGAACTAACCATCAATTCCGGACAAAACTACTTTTCCAAAGCAAAAATCAAAGAAAAAGGATCTACCGATTTGCCAGCTCCGCAGTAATTTCTTCCCAGGTAACATCTTTTTCAGCCATAAGAACCATCATATGGTAAAGGAAGTCGCAGATTTCATACTTAATTTCATTGGGGTTGGGATTTTTGGCGGCGATAACGATTTCGGTGGCCTCTTCTCCCAGTTTTTTCAGGATTTTATCAATGCCTTTGTCAAACAGATAATTGGTGTAAGAACCCTCCTTGGGATTCTCCTTACGATCCTTGATAACGGCAAAGACATCTTCGAAAACCTTCAACGGGTTATGCTGAGTGTCCGCGGTGTCGTCCAGGGTGAGTATTTCGTTGAAAAAGCAGCTGTAGGAGCCTGTATGGCAGGCAGCCCCAATCTGTACCACGCGGGCGAGGATGGTATCCATGTCGCAGTCTGCGTGAAGGGATTTGACATACTGATAGTGGCCGCTTGTTTCGCCCTTGATCCAAAGCTCCTGGCGGCTTCTGCTGTAGTAGGTCATTTTACCTGTATGTATGGTCGCCAGATAGGCTTCTTCGTTCATATATGCCTGCATGAGAACCGCGTCAGTTTTGTAGTCCTGTACAATTACGGGAATCATGCCATCGGAATTCAGTTTGAAATCAGACCACTGATAGGCGGCGGTAATTTCGGAAACCTCTATGCCGTTATCTCGGCAGAGCTTTTTCAGCGCTTCGATTTCTTTATAGTTATCATTCACAAGCTTCCCTGCGATGCCGTCCACATTTTCCATTTTCAGGATTTCAATGATTTTTTCCAGGGAGATCTCAGGAAGCGTTGTAATGACAGGAACAGGGCTGATTTCGGCCGTTTCCTTCAGGATGGCCGGCTCCCGGACGAGAACGCTGCTGATATATTGGTTGATCAGAGCGCACTGCTCCCTGATCACCTTACTGCTGTCTGTCATCGCAAGCAGCTTATCCGCGCCGAATTTCAGGGAGACCTCACGGGTGACTGCGATATTATCTTCTTCCGTATAATCAAGCACCGCCTGGCGGCATCCGGCATAGAGTAGTTTTTTCACGTCTTCCATGCGGTGGATCGCACCGGCGCCGATTACGGGAACGGCCACGGTGGCGCATATTTCTTTGATGATGTCTATGGCTTCCTCATGCTCCCTGTCAGTGGTGGAAAGGTCGAATACGATGATGCCGTCGCATTTGTTGTCACTGTAGCTCTCTGCCAAAGCCACCGGATCAATGCTGACCTCATGCAAATCATCAAGACCGCTTACCGCTCTCTTCTGATACAAATAAATACATGGCAAAAATTTTTTTGAGTTCATTGGCTCTCCTGCTCTTTCGTTTGCTTTTTCCGTAATACTATCCGCGCAGTTCTTCCGGCACAGCGGAAGGGAGCCCGGAATTATGCCGGAAATTCCTTCCGCTTCCGCTTACAGGCTTCCCTTGGTGCTCAGGACGCCGTCAATGCGTTCATCGTATCCTGTAGCCATATCAAGCGCCTTGGCAAATGCCTTGAACATGGCTTCCGCCATATGATGGCTGTTCTGCCCGGACAGCATTTTCAGGTGGAGGTTCATGGCGGCGCTATAGGATACTGCATAGAAAAACTCCCGGAGCAGCTGGCTGTCCAGCGTGCCTATCACAGGCGTGGGAAAGCTGCAGTCGAATTCCAGCCAGGGTCTTCCACAAAGATCCACAGCGCTTAAAGCAAGCGCATCATCCATGGGAAGCATGAAAAAACCATAACGGCAGATACCGGCCTTGTCTCCTGCCGCCTGGGCAATGGCCTGGCCCAGGACGATCCCGGTATCTTCCACAGTATGATGGCCGTCCACATGCAGATCACCGTTGACCTGAACGGTCAAGTCAAAAAAACCATGCTTCGCAAAGCCCTCCAGCATATGATCGAAAAAACCGATGCCCGTATGAATATCGCTTTTTCCGCTTCCGTCCAGATTCAACGTCAGAGTGATATCTGTTTCTCTGGTGGTTCTTTTCATGCATGCGCACCGCTGTACCCGGCGTACTCCTTCCGCGTCCTGTCCCATGACCAATCCTCCTGAAAAAATAATTATTCAAATCTAACTTTAATCGAATTTGCATGTGCAGTCAAGCCTTCCCGTTCGGCAAAAAGCTCGATATCCTTATGGGCTTTTTCCAGAGCGTCCCGCGAATAGGAAATGATGCTTGTTTTTTTCATAAAATCATCCACATTTAAGGGTGAGAAAAATTTGGCGGTTCCGTTGGTGGGAAGCACATGGTTGGGGCCGGCGAAGTAATCACCCAGCGGCTCGCTGGAGTATTCCCCAAGGAAAATAGCGCCGGCATTCCTGATCTTTGTCATAACGGAAAAAGGATCCTTTGTCAGGATTTCCAGATGCTCGGAGGCAATTTCGTTGGCGGTTTCCACCGCCTCGTCCAAATCCTGAGCAATCAGGATATACCCGTAATTGTCCAGTGATTTTTGAATGGTTTCCCTGCGGCTTAACGTAGTAAGGAAGCTGTCAATTTCTTCCGATACCTTTTCCGCCAGTTCTTCACTTGTGGTGATGAGGATGGCGCTTGCCAGCTCATCATGTTCCGCCTGGGAAAGAAGATCCGCCGCCACATAACGGGGATTGGCCGTTTCGTCGGCAATGACCAGAATTTCACTGGGACCTGCAATGGAGTCAATGCTCACATAGCCGAAGCAGGCTTTTTTGGCAAGAGCGACGAAAATATTGCCGGGGCCGGTAATTTTATCCACCTTGGGAATGCTTTCGGTTCCGAAGGCCATGGCGGCAATGGCCTGCGCGCCTCCCACCTTGTAGATTTCATTGACGCCTGCCACAGCTGCCGCCGCCAGTGTACCGGGATTTACCTTCCCATCGGCGCCGGGGGGCGTTGTCATGATAATGCGTTCCACGCCCGCCACCCTGGCAGGTATTACATTCATCAGGACGCTGGAGGGATACGCAGCCTTTCCGCCCGGCACATATACGCCTGCAGTTGCGATGGGAAGGTGCTTCATGCCCAGAATGGTGCCGTCCGGCCTGGGATCAAACCAGCTGGAACGCAGCTGCTTTTCGTGGAACCGGCGGATATTTTCCGCGGAACGTTTCATCACCTCCAGGAATTCGCTTCCTACCGATTCAAAGGCCTCTTCGATTTCCTCTCTGGTGACAAGAAGATTTTCAGCCGAAATTTCACAGTGGTCAAATTGGCGGGTATAGGAAAAGACAGCCTCATCCCCTTTTGTACGTACCTGGGAAATGATATCGGCCACAATGTCCTCATACTGACCATAATTGTTGGGGCTTCTTTTCAGCAGATCATTCAGCAGGTTCTGCTTTGTATTTTCAGATAGCTTTAATGTTCTCATGCTTCCTCCTGTATGTGCCGGCGCCGTATGTGCCGGATGGAAAATATGATACCAGGCAGCTGTACATGTCAGAACAGCCGCTGACATTTTCTCATGTACACTCTGCCGGCCGGTAATATTTTACAGCTGCTATTGCTGCATCTGCTCCCGCAGCTTCTTTATCAGACTTTTTATCCGTTCAGGCTGCATCTGCATGCTCACCTGATTGACTATCATTCTGGCGGACAGAGGACAGACCTCTTCCAGCACCTCCAGGCCGTTTTCCCGGAGAGTGCTTCCCGTTTCCACGATATCCACGATAACATCGGAAAGCCCCACGATAGGCCCCAGCTCCACAGAGCCGTTCAGCTTGATGATATCCACGGTCTGATGCTTCTTATTATAAAAATAATCCTTGGCAATGTTGGGGTATTTGCTGGCTACCCGGATCATTTCGTGATGTTTGAGAAGCTCCCTGGCTTCTGACGGCCCGCAGACGCACATACGGCATTTCCCGAAACCCAAATCCAGCACTTCATATACCCGTCTGCCCTCCTCCAGCAGGGTATCCTTGCCCACAACGCCGATATCGGCGGCGCCGTATTCCACATAGGTGGGAACGTCAGGCCCTTTTGAGAGGAAAAATTTCAGTTTCAGTTCTTCATTTACAAAAATCAGCTTTCTGGAGGACTTATCCTTCATTTCTTCACAGGTGATGCCCACCTCTTCCAGAAGCTCCAGCGTTTTATTGGCAAGCCTGCCCTTAGCAAGGGCAAAAGTAAGATATCTGTTCTCGTCCATTTTCATCCGCATCCTTTCATTTGCTGCCCGGTACCGTATCAGTCCAGGATTTCTTCCGCACATCCGCCTTCCGATGGCAGATAATAAAATGCCTTCTGCATATGCGCCCGGGCTTTTTCCCGGTAAATCCTGATTCTGTCCGCAAAGGCGCTGTCCTGGGCCGTTCTGGAGGCCACGGATGCAGGGATCAGTTCCGTGGGAACACCGTCCGCCCGGAGAACTGCCGCCTTTTCCAGCGCATCCCGGAAGCGTCCTTCTTCATATATAATAAGGATACCTTCAGCGGCAGGCTGAGGCTTACGCTTCTGACGGGACAACGCCTCCAGCAAATCATCCACTACAATGACAAAACCGATGGCCGGCGCATCCTTCCCGAAATATTTCAGAAGGCTGTTGTAACGGCCGCCCTTGGCAACCGCGTCACCCACGCCGTAGGTATAGGCCTTAAAAATGACGCCTGTATAATAACGGTATTTACTCAGAAGCCCCAAATCAAAGGAAACATACTTCTCCACACCGTATTCGCACAGAACCTGATACAGCTCCTCCAGCCGTTCCACAGCCTGGAGGGAACGCTCGTTGTTCACAAGCTCCCTGGCCTGCTGCAGCGCTTCCGCAGAACCGAACAGATCGTTCACCTTCAGCAAAATCTCACAGTAATCCCTGCGGACGGCCTTCTGCTCCAACAGCTCCTGGGCGCCGAAAAAATTCTTGCTGGATATAAAATCGCGCAGCTCATTTTCCGTTTCTTCATCCAGTCCGGCCTGGGAGCAGATCCCCTTGAAATATTCCACCTCACCGATGCTCACCTGGAAATCCTCCAGCCCGGAGGCCTTCAGGGCTTCCACCACCATGGCGATCATTTCACCGTCCGCCTGAACGGAAGGCTCCTGTATGAGTTCGGCTCCCAGCTGGGTCACCTCCTTCAGCTTTCCCTGAAGGCTGGAGGTATTGGTAAAGGTATTTCCCAGATAGGAGAAACGGATGGGAAGCTTTTCATCCATAAAGTATTTTGCGGCGCAGCGCGCCATGGAAGGGGTAAAATCAGGCCTCAGAACGAGGGTATTACCCTCCTTGTCAAAAAATTTATATAGCTCCCGGGATGGTGTGGTGCCAATTTCCCGGCTGAACACATCGAAAAATTCAAAGGTAGGCGTCTGGATATCCTGATAGCCGAAGGAACGCAGGGTATGGTGCAGCTTTTCTTCCACCAGCAGCTTTCTCACATATTCTTCGCCGTAAATGTCCCGGACTCCTTCCGGGGTATGTACTAATGGTTTACTCATCTGAACCTCTCTCCTTTTGTTTTCCGTTTCATTACATTAACGTGCTAATTTAGTAGCATATTAGCAAAGCAAACTATCAATACTATACTAAACAGCCCGCAGGCTGTCAAGTATTTCCTTCCGGCAGTAAGCTGCCGGTCATGTCTTTGCCGTTCAGCTGCCATTCCGCCAGCCTGTCTCCCTCATAACGCAGCTTCAGAGAAAAAAACGGAGCGTTTTCTTCCAGCAGCCGGAAAAAAATCAGATCTCCCGTCCAAAGATTCAGATTAGGAATTTCTGATTTTGGGACCCATTCCAGACAGCCCTCATCACAATCCGTCAGTTCCCCTTCGAAACCATCTGCCGTATAGAGACACATGTATTCCGTCCCCCATTTATCCGACACAAAAGTGACCAGCCCCCGGAACCGGTAGGAAGTAAGAAGAAGCCCCGTTTCCTCCATTGCCTCCCGAAGCAGGCAGTCCTCCGGACTCTCCCCCTCTTCCGCATGTCCGCCGATGCCCACCCATTTATTTTCATTGAGATCGTTTTTCTTTTTGACACGGTGGAGCATCAGATAGCTGTCCTCCCGTTCAATATAGCAAAGCGTTGTAACCTGGCTTCTCATAAGCGCCTCCTTTTACCGGCTATTCTTCTCTTGTATCCAGATCTTTCTGGATCATGTCCAAATAAGGAACCAGTATCCCCTGTTTTTTCGGGAGGAAATATTCCGGGTTTAATTCATCATACCGGAAGCTCTTGCGTCCCCCCTCTTTTGCCCTGTCCCAAAAATAACGCAGATGGGCATAAGGAAGATAATAGAACTGGTTTTTATGGGAAAAAAACAGGAGAAAAAAAGCGACTCCTCCCTGTTTTTCAAAATTTTCCATAAAAGTCACCTGATGCTCATGGATGTTGGCCAGGGCAAAGGTATCCGCAGCGCATTCCTTGGCATCAAAGCACACCGGCAGGCCCTGTACCGCGCCGATATAGTCAACAGTGCTTTTCTGGTCAAAATAGGCCAGGGTGATATGGCGTTCATCCTTATCGATTCGGATAGGGGTGATCGGCGTGGGGATTTTCTGGATGAGAGCCAGTCCGTTTTCCTGGTATTTTTCATTGGTGCGGTTGATCAGGTCTTCCAGCGTGGAACCCCGCAGCCCTCTTGAATTCCATGTTGCCATTTCTCTCCTCCCTGTTATTGTGTTTTCAGCCGCAGAAAGGCTTCCGGCTCCGGCGCCGTAAAGGATTTCCCGGAAAGATCGGCAAAGCAGCCGTCCATTACGGGAAATTCCACGCGGAAGGCGTGTAGCATCTGGGAATGGATTCCCAGTCTGCGATATCTGTCATTACAGGCTTTATTTCCGTATTTGGCATCACCGATAAGGGGATGGCCCAGCGCGGCCAGGTGGGCGCGTATCTGATGGGATTTTCCCGTAAACAGCTCCACCTCAGCGTAGGTATACTCCGGAAAAAAGGTAAGGGGACGGCAGCCTGTCACGATATGGGCGGCAGCCTTATTCCCTTTAGGCTCGGCGGAAAGAATCCGCACCTGGTTGTTCTTTTCATCCTTGATAAGCCAGGCCTGCGTCACGCCTTCCAGCTCCATTCTGCCTGCCGCAAAAAGCCGGTAGTATTTATGGACAGTGCGTTCCCTCAACAGTTCACTCATCTTCTGGCTGCCTGCCAGGGTTTTGCCGCAGATGACCAGGCCGCTTGTATTCCGGTCCAGCCGGTTGCATACGGAAGGCCGGAAGGTCCGCAGCTGATCCGCAGTGATTTTTCCCCGGGAAAGCAGGTAATCCGTCAGCCATTCGTTCAGGGAATAATCCTGTGCCTCCGCTTTCTGCGTAAGCAGTCCGGCAGGTTTATTCACCAGAAGGATATGCTCGTTTTCAAAGATAACTGGAATTTGAAGGTCCGGCCTTAATGATGAATTGGATGCTGTTTTGTCCGGTGCCGTTACTTCTCCCGGCGCTCCCCGGAATTTTTCCAGGGTTTCCTCTGCCAAAAAGAAGCATACCCGGTCTCCCGCCGTCAGCTTTTCGCTGCCGTCGGCTTTGGAGCCGTTCAGCGTAATGTTTTTTTTGCGGAGCATTTTATAAAGGAAGCCGCTGCCAGCTTCCTTTAAGTATTTTTTCAAAAATTTATCAAAACGTTGTCCGGCCTCGTTAGCGCCTATCGTTACCTCTCTCATTGCGCGCCCCCTATATGGATATGGCCTTTACCAGGGAAAGCACCGCTTCCGTCTGGGTGTTCTCGACGGAAAGCTCCTGCAGCTGATCCAGCCGGTTTAAGTATTTGGGAATATCCTGAAAAATCTTGATATTTACGTCCCTGATACTGTTCTGGGCGCACATGGCCTGCAGGTGCTTTTCGCAGGCAGCCGTTTTGCATTTGGGATTTACGGCAATACCTATCAGGTTGTTTCCGCAAAATACCATATGTGGGATCTCAAAAGTGGACTCATAGCTTGTAAGGACGTTGTCATAAAGGCAGGGGAGCGTTCCGGTGTGGGCGGACACCTTTTGATAAAGCTCTTCGCTGCAGCCCCTGGCGCGAAGGAACATGATCATATTTACCGCACACTTGCTCGCCGGAAGGCAGCCTAATATGGCGACGATGGTGAGCAGGTTTTTGTTGGTTCCCGTGGTGATGTAGCCTCCCAGGTATATGGCGAGGGAAAGAAGGAACAGGGAAAGGGTTTTGATAATTTCTATTTTCCTCTGGCTTTTGATATAACCGTACTGGCCTTTTTTAATTCGATGCATTTCGGGAAATCCTCCGTCTGGTTTTATCTGTGTGGGCATAATGAAAAAATGGCAGTCTCCGGATCCGGGCCGTACTCCCGGTTAAAGCTCCATTATTCAGCGCCGGAGCGTGCCGGATTGGGTTCTCGGACACGCTCCTGTAACAGTGTAACACATTACGGCAAAGAAATCCAGAATTGGCTGTTAACGATATTGCGGCCTTGATACTCAGAAAGAAGGTCTCTGGAGTGGATACCGCCGCATTTTTGTATGGTTTTCAGGGAGCCTGTGTTGCTTTTGTCGCAGTCCAGCATTACTTTTTTTAATCCGAGCGTGCGCGCATAGCAAAGGACCTGACGCAGCATGGAAACCGCATAGCCCTTACGCCGCTGGGAAGGGCGGACACTGTAGCCGATATGGCCGCCCAGCTCCTCAAGGGCCGGATTCAGATGGTGGCGGATTTCGATGTTTCCCACTATCGTCCAATCATCAGGACTGTCACGGCGGATGGCGAGGAACGTGGTTACGGGAACGCCGATATAGCTGTTGTTGTCTTTTTCACAGGCCTTTATCTGCTCCAGCCAGCCCGCTATTTTTTCATAATGGTGAAGTCCGCGGCTGCCGTTTATGGTATCGCCGTTTTCCAGGAATTCTCTGCGATATTCCTGGATTTTATGTTCCCATTCATCGTAATCAACAGAATCGGGCTGAATGGCTTCGGTAGGCATAATCAAAGTGATTTCCTGTTCCATTGGCATACCTCCTAAAAAAAATTCAAGCTGTTTGTAAAAAAAGGCTGCATATCAGAAATCCGTAAGTTCCGCCCAGCTTATGCCGCCCGGCACCGCTGTACCGCAGTACAGGGTTTCAGTATGCCGGCCTGTTTCCAGATAGTGACGTATTACATAACCGGCGGTATAGGGCATCCTGCGTTGGGCCAGGTTTTCATAAGCTGTCCATTCCAGAACTCCTTCACTGCATTCAGGCAGGAATGTAGAAAAGATCTGATTTTTCAGTTCTGCAAAATAATAATAATTCTGCCTGATTTCTCCGTCTTTTAATTTCAACGTTACATAACGAAGGGAGATATTTTTCAAATCCTTTTCCGTAAGGCCGGTTTCCTCCTCCAGCTCCCGCAGGACACATGTCCGGGGATCGTTTAATTCATCCGGCTCAAAGTGTCCGCCGATTCCGCACCAGGAAGGCGGCACCACACGGGAGCCGATGCGATAGAGAAGAAGAATTTTTGTGCCGCAGGATATGTAGATAGAGGTCATATTTCTCAGCTTTATGTCTGTATTGGTATCTGCGTCCATATCAGCTTTCCTCCTGAAGGATTCTTTTTTCGTATCCGGTGAGGGTGAGGCTGCCTGTGGGTTTTCCTGTGAAAGTACTGTAGAAGCCCAGCTTTTCATAAAAATGGCAGTTTCTCTCTTCTTCCATTATGGTGACAAGCCTCCAGGTGAATACCTCCGGGTACATGGTGAACAACTGGGTCAGGGCCTGGGAAGCGGCGTGCTTGTTCTGCTCCTCGGGAATGATAAAAAGAGGGGAAATCACATGCGCATCCTTCTTTTTCACCACCCTCACAGCGCCTACAATCTTTCCTTCCAGGGCAATAAGCCAGTAATCGGTTTCCTCCTGAGCCAGCTGCAGCTCCACCTTTTCCGGCGGATCCAGCGCAGGGGTTGTTTCTGTGTCATGGTATTTTTCATAAAGCGGCATAAATGCGCTTTTTTTCAGCTGGTGAATGAGCAGGGCATCCGTTTTCTGTGCAAGAATCAGCTGTACCGGATCTGACTTTGTAGTAACCATTTTTAATCCTCCTGTTATGCGGAGCAAAATGCGAGTCCTCTGATGGACAATGGATTTTCCTCCTGGTCTTCTGAAGGAAAATTCGAAGCCTCTGTCGGCCATGGGATTTTCCTCCTGTGGAAAGTTTGAATGTGAGGGAAACAGCCGGGTAAGTATATTTTCGGCATTAAAAAAAACCGCATCAAACAAAAATATGTCTGATGCGGATAAAGAAGCGAAAAAATATAGGTAACAATAATCAGCTCCGTAACTTCTGCACAGACATATAAGACCTACCGGCTTGTATCCTGTGCATGAAACATAAATTCTGAATAAGAATCATTCCTGCATACGGTTACAAGCAAATACGTCCATAATAAAAACAAATATGCATATAGGAGCGGATTTCACATCCGCAGATCTGTAAGCTGCGATTCATTGTTTTCCTCTTTCTGTTTATGGGATTTCCAAAAACTTTTTATCATACTAGCACGTTGAAGCAGGGCTGTCAATAGGGGAGATATAGAAATTTGGAGGCACTTAAAAACCTTTTATCTTCATTAACAGCTCACCAATGCTCATCTCCCCCAAATCCTGTGCAGCCTCCTTAGCATCTCTCCGCCTTTCAGATATAGATTTATGATTTGTCTCCTTCTCACCTACAATTACAATATATGGAACCTTTTCCATGCGCGCCTGCCGGATTTTGTATCCAAGCTTTTCAGCACTTGAATCAATCTCTACACGCACTTTTTCTCGTTTCGGAGCACCTGAAACTGGAAATCCAGCTGAATCGTTCCGCATTGCCATGTCCTTCCAATGGAATCCTTTAAGTGAAAATCCAATTTAGGACCGTAAAAAGCTCCGTCCCCCTCATTGATGACATACGGTTTATTCATACCTTTTGCAGTTTCCTCCAATGCCTTCGTAGCAAGCGTCCACTCTTCATCCGTTCCAATAGATTTCTCCGGTCTCGTAGACAGTTCAATTTCATAAGCGAACCCAAATCTTTGATAAACCTCATCAATCAGCTTCATAACGCTCTGGATTTCCTCCATCACCTGTTCTTCCCGCATAAAAATATGGGCATCGTCCTGCATAAAACAACGTGCTCTCATAGGCCCATGCAGTGTTACGGATTTTTCATTTCTATGAATAAGTCCTTCAATCAATTCAAAATCATAATAAAATCCATTTTCAATTGCAGGACCAATGGCACATTTCGTATCCGGATAAAGATGCTTTACTGCCTGCGCCAGTACATGGCGCTCGTGTGCCAGAACGCTTTCTTCCCCTCCTGTTCCTCAAAACTCATTTCTGCCATTTCACCATTTTTTTGCAGAACCTTCATACTCTTGTTGCTCCTTTCTTTTTTGCGGCCGACAGCCGGTTATCAGTATTGAACAACATAAGAAAAGCACCCATAAAACCATAAAAAATAGTCTTAAGGGTGCATTTAACACGGTTCCACCTTAACTTTTCACTTCAGATTCCAATAAATCCTATCCTTTAACGTAGGCATACGGTAACACTTACATCACTTTAGCATTACAGCTCTGGAATGGTTTTCGTCTATCTTACACATAAACAGCTTTCACCAAATGCTGTTCTCTCTGGATGTTTCTGAATAAACTACTCTTTTCCGTCATCATTTTTCTTATGTTATTAGATAAATATTAACAAACGATTGCTCTGTTGTTAATTACTTTTGAAAAGAATCTGTCATAGAAAAATATATAGTGTGACAGTTTAGTTATCTGAGTAGTATCTTTGCTATTTCCAGATCGCTTTTGGAAGAATCCTCTGTTATCAAATTGATTACCTTTTGTACATAAGCATCTTCCAACTCCAATGCTTCTGAAATTGCAGTAACACTAAGCCCCTTTTCCAGTTTTCTTCTTATCATGGATACTAATTTTATTGCTTCTCCCTCAGCACGGCCTATTTTTAATCCATCCTGTCTTCCTTTTTCAATACCAATCTCAAGAATATTCATCTTTACAGCCTCCCATTCTTCCGATTGCTTCACTTCATTTACGATTTCATCCAACATAATAATCCGTTTATCCTTTATCTTGACCTCAGGATTATCAATCGTGGTATTTTTCATATACTGCAGCAGGCTTATCAGCTCAGGACGGCCATTTTTACTGGTCATGTTCAGAAATATTTTCTTCGTGCCGTCATCCAGGGGCAGATCTGAAAATTCTTCACATTGTTCCGTAAAGGTATAGATTGCCCGGTCCCGTCCGAAAATGTCCTCCTGCGTGATAAAAATAATAACCGTTGACGGCAGGTGCTTATACCGGGTCGTCTTTCCTGCCTTTAAAACCGGGGTATCAAGCAGGCCCTGATAAAATCTCACTCTCCGCCTCACATCGTCCGCTTCCGTATCATTCTGCATTTCCGTATTAAAACGGCGGTCAGATACATCCCGCGCCCAGGCATCCAGCCGGATAGCCCGTTTCCCGCTCTTGTTGAGCACTACCTGCTCCACCTCTACCTCTGTCAGCTTCAAATCCGGCTCATCCAGAATAATGCTCAGCGTACTTTCATAAGCGGTTTTATTCTTCATGACAGATAAGAATAAAGCAAAATCACTCAGGTTAAACTGATAGTTTTGGGACAGCGCCTGCATGGCGGCCGTTCCGGTTGTCTTAGAATTCATAGGCATTCCTCTCTTTCTTTTTTTGCAGAGAGAACCATGCCTTCTGCGGCTGCACAGATTTCTGGCAGCCGCTTTGTCCTCCCTGCTTATTCTTTTGTCAGCAAGGAGTTCATGCATTTCCGTACACATGTAAAAAAGAAAACCTCCGTCAGGCAGAAGTCTATACATATGTCGTCCATGCACACGCGAAGCTGCGTGCAGATACCGGTCTGTGAGCTGAATTGCCTTCACAGAGCGGCGCAGAATCTTAAAAGATAAAAAGATTTGTTGAAATCATTGCTTGTCACGATTGTAGCATACGAATATAGTTTCTGCAATAATTTCCGATAATATTTATTTGTATAACCGTTACAACCATCCGCAATTTTTGCTACTTAACCAGTCTCATGGCTTTCAAAATCAAGGTATGCGGGATTACCTTGGCAAGAAGACGAAAGGCTTTTATCAGCGGGCTGTATGTGGAAAGGGGGCATTTCCTGGCGGAGGCGGTTAAAGCAGCGCGGACCACGGACTGCGGGGTGACCATCGTATATTTTTTGATAGCAAGGGTGGCGGCGTATTTTTCAGCGCGGTCGAAGAACTCGGTCTGAACCGGGCCGGGGCAGACGGCAGTGACGTAGATTTTTCTGGATCGAAGTTCTTCGCTCAGGGCGCGGGAAAAGCTGAGGACGTAGGATTTGCTGGCTGCATATACGGCGAAGCCGGGCTGGGGCAGGAAGGCGGCGCTGCTTGCCAGCTGGATGATGCGGCTGTTTTTTTTCATATAGGGCAGGCAGGCATGGGTGATTTCTGTGAGGGCCCGGCAGTTTAAGTCAATCATGCCAATCTGTTCCCGGGAGTCGATTTCGGAGAATTGTCCCATGATGCCATAGCCGGAACAGTTTATGAGCATACGGACTGCGGGGCGTTCTTTTCTCAGAAGGGCCCGCAAATGTTCCATATCCGCTTCCTGAGTCAGATCAAGGGGGATTGTTTTAGCCATGTGGTCCAGGTCGCAGGCAAGCTCCTCCAGACGGTCTTTTCTTCTTGCTATGAGCCAGAACTCATCTATCGTATAGAGTCCGGCATCCAGCTGCAGGGCAAATTCTTTTCCGATTCCGGAGGAGGCTCCGGTGATAATTGCAATATTCATGTCTCTTTCTCCTTTTCTATTTTTCCAGCAGATAACCGTGGAAGGATATATAAGTATAGGTTTCTCCCACACGGTCATAATTATATGACAGGTATTCCAAATATAGTTTACGGTAGGGATCAATGGGTATTTCATGGTGCTTCTCAAAATAGGCCTCTGCGGTTTCCTCGCTTTCGTCCGGGAAATTGTTAAGGTACGCGGCAAGGTTCACAATGGCAGAGCTGCTTCCTCCATAGACGATCTGATAGGCGGTGAAATTTTCGGCGTTGTCTCTGGCCGATACCTGTATGGGATAACAGGTATTATAACCTGAAATGTCAATTGCGGTATTTTTGATGGAATAGTAAAAATGACGGAAATCTTCATATTCTATCGGACTGCCGGATTTCAGATTTTCCAGCTTTGCTTTATCTTCCTCCGGAAGCGACTGTAGCCAGGCCTTTCCGGTTGGTTCTTCCCTCAGGTACCAGTAGGCTCCGGCAGCTTTGTCGATCTGCCTTTGGGTGAGTGCCGATGATTCTTCTGCCATTATGTATTTATGCAGGGCGTTTTGCTGGCTGTTCAGGGAAAAGCGGGCCATGTTGATCCCGGGAACAAAACAGGCTGCTGCAGTAAAGACGGCAAACAACGGTATCAGCAGACACACGGCCTGTCTTTTGAAATAATATACTGAGACATATATGATTTCAAAAAACAAAAGCAGCACGCAGAGATATCTGAGGGGCGTTACGCCGTTTTCATATATACGGATGCCGATGGAATAAGCCTGCAGCAGAATCAGCGGTGAAAACAGATAAGGGAGCAGCCGGGTAAGCTTCAGGAGAGGATTTTTCTGTGAATAGCAGGAGTTCATCGTCCATACAGGAAGCCCTGCGGCGAACAGACCCGTAAGGATACGGAATACCGCATTGGATGGCATATCCCGGAAAAGCAGGATTTTCAGCACATAGGCATAAATAACTGCAAATGCACTGATAACAAGCCCGCTGAGAATATATTTGATCAGTACCTCCGCAAAACGGCTGTCCTCTTTTTCATCCGGAAGCACGCTGCGAAGCAGGGCCGGGATATAATACAGGCCAAGGAGAAGGCACTGTACCTGAATGTAGAGAGAAAAAGCTCCGTCAAAAAGTTCAATGAATATGCCGACCACCATGCTTGTGCCTATCATCAGAATAAAATAGATAATGCTGATGCGCACAACTGCGGCAAAAACACGGCCAAGATATTGTTCAAGCGACAATCTGGTCCTTAAAAAACACAGATAAACGGCTATGGAAATAACAATCACTTCATAGCCCACAATATATCTGGGAAGATAAAAGCTGATAGTGAGGGCATCCTGCCCCAGGAAAAAGGAGTCCGGTTCCAGGTATAACAGCCATGTCAACAGAAATGCGGGAATCACGTACAGGATATACAGGACCGCCCTAAGTCGCAGCTTTTCCGTCTTCTGGTACACAGCTTCCGCAAAAAAGCAGCCGGTCCCATAGAAAACCAGAAAAGGAAGGGCCTTTTCCAGGACATCATAGATGGACTCGGAGAAAAGTTCTCCCAGCATAAGGGTAAAAAACAGGGTAAAAAGCCAGATACAGCCCTGTGCTGCGGGAAAATACACGAACAGACTTTTAAGTTCCCGGCCCAGGCCGCACAGCTTATCCCAGAAGAAGGCCTTCCAGTCTTTTTTAGAGCCAGCAGGGGTTCGCTCCTCCATTGTCACTTCCTTTCCCGCAGCTTTGACTGCGCTTTGGCGATCAGATCAATTTTTGTTCCCTTTCCGTGCAGATAATCCAGGAACGGCAGAAAATGCTTCTGAAGCATCATGGCAGCCAGAATGCAGGAAAGGACGCCCGTCTCACTGCCATAAACGGTAAATGCCGGCAATAAAAATAATAGGGGGATAGCCATCGCTCCCAGTGTCAGTGATTTACTCAAGAGGACAAGGCATCCTCCTAAAACGCAGGAAAGAAGGCCGAAGCCCGGTGAAAATATAAACAGTGTCATGCAGGTTACGGCAACGCCCTTCCCGCCGCGGAAACGGTTCCAGAAAGGAAAATTATGCCCTGCCGCCACACCGATGCCCGCATAGAGAACAGCATTCCTGCCGAGCCGGGGAAACAGAAGAAAACGGCAGAGCATGCAGGGAAACAGCGTCTTAAGCAGATCGCCTGCAAGAACAAGCAGTCCCCATTTGAATCCCAGCTGGGCCATGATATTGGCCATTCCCGGGTTCCCGGTTCCAAGCCGGGAGGCGCTTTTTCCTGCGGCATGTCTGGATACCGCCTCCGCCGTAAGAAAACATCCGCACAAATAACCAGTTAAAATACATCCTGTCCGGTACAGCATAAATACCCCTTCTTTCTCAGGCCTCTTTCTCAGAACAGCCCATCTATGACAAAACGGCCCGCAGATACATTTTCTGCGGTTCCCGGAAGATATTATAGTCTGTACCAAAGGATATGGTGATTATACAGCTGCGGGGAACATTCGCGGCCATTCTTTTCAGGAACCGCCCTGTCCGGCCAAAAACCTTCCGCAGCCATACTATCATTGTAGCATGTCTGCGGAAGGTTTCAACAAAAATAATATTTACTTATGCCAGCCTGCTGTACACGGCAGCAGTTTGTTTTTCGGTATTGCAGCAGCGCAGGTCCGTACCGCCGTACGGGATGGCTTCGTGACCGGACTATGACTGACAGTGTTCGCAGTAATATATGGTTCCGCCCAGATAAGTTCCCTTGCGCAGCTCATAGCCGCAGCGAGGACAGGGTGTCCAGAGTGTTTTCTTACTCAGGATGGTGGTATATCCGCCGGGTCTTGCAAACAGATCCTTTTCCGTATCCCGGCCGCCTTTCGCAGCCATTTCGGCCAGTACATTCTTTACCGCATCATACATACTGCGGTATTCTGTCCCGGATACTTCCTCCATCTTCCGCTTCGGATGGATGCCGCAGGTAAAAAGGATGTCCTGCAGCGTTCCGTTTCCCAGGCCCGGAATGCGCTGTTTGGTGGCAAGAAAGGCCTTTGCGGAAAGCCTGCCGCTGTCTTCATCACGAAGGGAAAGGAAATAAGGAAAATCGAAGGCCTCTGATAAGGGAGACGGTTTTTCCAATGCAGTGAGGTAATAAGGATTGTTGTTTTCTCCCTCATGAAAAGCCCAGATGCCTCCGTACATCTGCACCGAGCAGGCAAGCGCCGTACCATCGTCAAATTCCACAAACAGCTGATGCTTCGAAGGGGCTTTCCCTTCTTCGTAAAAACGGGGCGAAGCGCCGTCCTGTATCAGCAGCCTGCAGTCCTGTGCTTCTATTTCCACCATTCCTCCCACCGCCCGGCTGCATCCGATTTTCTTTCCTGAGAGCAGGTCGTCATAAAGCTCCGGTTTTTCGGAATACCAGGTAAAGGAATGAGGGGTATGGCCGGCCTCAACGAAGGAGATGGTCTTCCCCCGGATTGTTTCATTGAGCTGTCCGGCAATTACATGGCTTTCAGGAATTTCCAGCATGGTTCATCCTCCCTTTTCCTTTAATTGTAACATGGAAAAGCTGACAACAGTATGTCATATTTTCTTCAGACATTCACCTTGAAAGATTTTCGCCTCAGATATTTTCAAGAGACTTTTGCAGCATATCCGCTATTTTTTCCTTCAGCCACAAAGGCTCGATTATCCGCACATGAGGGCACAGGGAAATAATCAGGCTGTATGCCCAGTCATCCGCCACATAGGAGGTGTTCACAAGGAAATTACCATTATCCATAACAGAGATTTCCTCCTCTTCAAAGAAGTCGTATATCCGGTACGTCTGGGATGCATCGATTTCCAGCCCGATGTCTGTCGCCGCATTTTCAGGCGCCGCATTTTGGGCAGTATCCGACTCTTCCGCCACAGGCATGTTTCGGGGAAGGAAATACTCATCCAGGCATTCCGGACGCTTAATGCGCAGGATTTTGAAGGTGCGCATGGCCTTTCTGCCGCGGCACCAGGCGCGCAGGTACCAGGCATGGCTTTTAAACCACAGCTGGACCGGCTCCACAACGCGCCGTTCCACCCGCCCGCCGCTTGTATAATAATCAAAAGAAATAACCTTGGATTGGAGGATGGCATTTTTCAGAAGATTAAACAGCTCCTGCCTTCTCCCGCTCCAGTCGGAAAAGTCCACGGAAACCCAGGCGGCAGCGGGCGTCTGGAAAAAATCACCCAGTTTCCGCAGCAGCTGTGAGCTTTCGGAAGGCTCCACCTCCTGCAGGCTTTCCAGCGCGGCCAGGATCTGCTTTTTTTCTTCCGGCGTGATGAACATTTTATCAATAAGGCTGTGATCCAGCAGGGAGATGCCTCCGCTTCTGCCCTTGCTGGCATAGATGGGGACGCCGGCCATACTGAGTATTTCCACATCACGGTAGATGGTGCGCACCGACACCTCATATCTTTCTGCCAGCTCCTTTGCAGGAATTTTATCCCGCTGCATCAGCTGGTAGCATATTCCGAACAAACGGTTGACCATGGGATACCTCTACTTTTTCCGGTGGACATTCCGGATGGTTTTCTTTTTTGCAGGCTTTTGTCCCGTTTTTGCCCCGGAAGCCGGGGATTTCAGGTTTTTCCTGCCGTAGGAAATATCCATATCTTTCCCGGTGCCTTTGGCATTGCCGGCGCTCTGCCTGCGGGGGCGTATCAGGCATTTTTTATCAAAGCCTATCAAATCCGTCCGACCGGCTTTTGTGAGCGCTTCGCATACCAGTTCGTAATTTTTTGGGTTCCTGTATTGGATCAGGGCGCGCTGCATCGCCTTTTCATGAGGATTTTTGCACACATATACGGGCTTTCCGTCCCTGGGATCGATTTCCGTATAATACATAACCGTGGATACCGTGGAGGGCGTAGGATAAAAATCCTGTACCTGCTCCGGCATGTAGCCAAGGTCGCGGAGATATTCGGCCAACTCCACCGCTTCCTTCAGGGTGGATCCTGGGTGGGAGGACATGAGGTATGGCACCAGATACTGATTCATTCCCAGTTCTTCATTGAGCTTCTTATATTTTTTCCGGAAGCGCTCGTATACCGCATTTTCCGGTTTTCCCATACGGCAGAGTACGGCGTCGGAAATATGCTCCGGCGCCACCTTCAGCTGGCCGCTGATATGATGGAGAACCAGCTCCCGGAAAAAAGTATCATCCTTATCCGCCAGCAGATAGTCGAACCGGATGCCGGAACGGATGAAGACCTTCTTGACGCCGGGCAGACTGCGCAGACGGCGCAGAAGCTCCAGATAGTCCTGGTGATCGGCTTTCAGGTTGGGGCAGGGCCTGGGGAACAGGCACTGACGATCCTTGCAGACGCCGTGAACCAGCTGTTTTTCGCAGGAGGGCGCCCGGAAATTAGCGGTGGGGCCGCCCACATCGTGGATATATCCCTTAAAATCCTTATCCTTGGTAATCAGCTCCGCCTCTTCCAGGATGGACTCATGGCTCCTGACCTGCACAGTGCGTCCCTGATGGAAGGTCAGCGCACAGAAATTGCAGCCGCCGAAGCAGCCCCTGTTGCTGATCAGGGAAAATTTGATTTCACTGATGGCGGGGACGCCGCCTTTTTCCTCATAGGAAGGATGGTAGGTACGCATATAGGGCAGCGCGTAAACATCATCCATCTCTTCTATGGAAAGCGGCTCCTGGGGCGGGTTCTGTACCACATACTGACCGCTCGGATAGCCTTCCAGGAGGGCTTTTCCGTTGAAGGGATCCGTATTGGTATACTGAATCATAAAGCTGTCGGCATATTTTTTCTTATCCGCTTTCATCTCTTCATAGGACGGCAGCAGGATTCCGTCATAAATTCCTGAAATGTCCTTCGTCTTATAAACAGTGCCCGGAATAAAGGTAATATCCTTTACCTCGATTCCGCTGTTTAAGGCATCTGCAATTTCCACGATGGACTTTTCCCCCATGCCATAGGAAATCAGATCCGCCTGACTGTCCAGAAGAATGGATCGCTTGAAGGAATCGCTCCAGTAATCATAATGCGCCATTCTGCGCAGACTGGCTTCTATGCCGCCGATAATGATGGGAACCGTGCGGTAAACGCGGCGGATCAGGTTACAATACACCACCGTGGCATGATCCGGACGCTTTCCGGCCTCTCCCCCCGGCGTATAAGCATCGTTCGGCCTGTGTTTTCTGGATACAAAATAATGATTCACCATGGAATCCATATTTCCGGCGGAAACAAGAAAGCCCAGCCTTGGGCATCCAAAAACGGCAATGCTTTTTTCATCCTTCCAGTCCGGTTGGGATATGATGCACACACTGTAGCCGTGGGCTTCCAAGATGCGGCTGATAATGGCATGTCCGAAGGAAGGGTGATCCACATAGGCATCGCCTATGACATAGACAAAATCCGGCTGTGTAATGCCTCTCTCTTCCATCTCTTTTTTTGTAATCGGTAAAAATCCGGTAACTGACATTTTTGCTCCTATCCTTGCGCCATAGCGCACAATTTATTCCCGCGAGCAACGAGCCAAGTATCCATGCTTGCATGGATATTTGGCGACTGCCGCGAGGGTCAAATACCCCGCTGCTCTGCAGCGCTGCAAGTTTGATACCCCGTTGCTTGCAGCGGGGTCTTTGATTTCCGCGGGCAACGTGCCAGGTATCGCCTGCATGGATATTTGGCGACTGCCGCGAAGGTATTTGATGGATGAAAGCATACGCTTTCACCCCTGTAAAACTTCCGAAAAATGACTGATATAATAATCGGCAAGCGCCTTTTTTTCTTCCGCCTGTTCCAGAGAATAGGCATCCTCTACAGCGCAGACCTTCATTCCGGCGGCCTTGCCGGCTAAAATTCCGGGAATGATATCTTCAAAGACAAGGCAGGCCCGGGGCGGTATGCCCAGTTGTCCGGCGACCGCCAGATAAATATCAGGGGCCGGCTTTCCTCTGCCCACATCGCAGCTTGTCATAATACATTGAAATACATGTTCCAGTCCATGTACCCGGGCTATGCTGTTTACAAGCTCCCGGGAATTGCTGGTGGCAATTCCCAGCCTGATATTTTTGCTTAAGCACCAGTCCAGGTACTCGCCGACACCGTCCTTTAAAGGTACCTCATTCATATATTTGTCCCAGGCCATCCGGTTCCAGTCCGCCTTAATCTGCTCCACAGAGTCCGGCAGGCTGAAACGCTCCTTGAAGTAAGCAGCTGTTTCCGAAAAACTCTTCCCCTCAATTTCCCGGGAAAGATCCGGCGGAGGTTCCAGGCCGAAGCGTCCCAGATAATCGATATCAATATCCTTCCATATCCACATGGAGTCCACAAGCGAACCGTCCAAATCAAAAATCACCGCTTCTATTCCATTCATCATCATTATATTTCCCCTTTTCTTACTGCAGGTCCGAAAGCTCCTTAGCAGTCAGAGGCCTGAAAGCGCCCGGGGCCAGCGTTTCATCCAGCAGCAGCGTTCCCATACGGAGCCGTTTCAGATAAACCACATTTCTCCCCACCGCCTGCATCATACGTTTTACCTGGTGGAATTTTCCTTCCGTAATTGTCAGCTGCCATGCGGATGCGGCATCGGCATGGTGAAAAGACAGCCCCGGCATTTCTTTCAGTATGGCGGGACGGGTCAGGCTTTTTTCTCCGATATCCACGCCCTCCTGCAGGCTGTTTTGCTGCGCATCGGTGAGCGGGCCGTCAATTTCCACATAGTAGGTTTTCTCCACATGCGCCGCCGGAGAAAGCAGCCGATGGGCCAGTTCTCCGTCATCCGTAATAAGGAGAAGCCCTTCCGTGTCCTTATCCAGCCGGCCCACGGGGAAAAGCTCCCTTTGCAGCAGGGCGTCATCAAAGGCTCCCTTTTGCTCCCGCATCAGCTGAAGCACTGTTTTGTCATGGTTGTCCTGCGTGGCGGATACGCAGCCTGCAGGCTTGTTCAACATGAAGTAAACATGTCTGGCATAGGAAATACTTTTTCCGTTTACACAGACCTGATCGGAATTTTCCTCTATTTTCATTTCCGGACTTTTGACAGGGAGGCCGTTTACCGTAACCTGCCCTTTTCGGATAAGCGCCTTTACCTGGCTTCTTGTACCGGCTTTCATATCACATAAATATTTATCCAGTCGAAGCATTTGTATTTCCTTTCTTAAGCGGCAGTTGTCCGGCGGCTTTGAAATAACGACGTTCACATTTTTACTGTTACAGTTATCGCTGTAATTCAATAATTCTGTCATTCCGGGCGCCAGGAGAACATAGCTTTTATTAATGGGATTGAATACAGCGGTCCGGCGTTCCTGAATCGTTTTCATGTATCGCTTTCTTTAAGCAGACGCAAATCCCCGGACTGCCGGACAGCTACGTAAAGTATACATGATTCCCTGCATTCTTACAAGTCGGGACTGCAGGCGTTGGAAGGAGGACTTAAGAATGTTTTTCTTTAAACAGCAGCCCCGCTTTGCAGCAAAACGGCAGGAGCGGGCGGCGTATTTGAAAAAAGTATCGTTTCTCTGCCTGTTCGCTTTTCTGACGACAGCCATGCTTCTGGAAAGTGACAAAGCGCTGATCCTTTCCCTCACAGGGCTGAATCTGTGGTTCCAGAAAATGATTCCCACGCTTCTTCCCTTTATGATTCTGTCCGGGATACTTATCCGCATGAATCTTTCAGACAGCTTTGCCCATCTCTTCTCTCCCGTGCTCAAACCGTTGTTCAGGCTGTCGGATTCCTGTCTGTACTGTCTGGTTATCGGTTTTCTGTGCGGATTTCCCATGGGGGCGCGGGTGACGGCGGAAAGCTATCAGCGGGGAAAGCTTTCCCGCAGGGAGGCAGAACTGATGCTGGCCTTCTGCAATAATATCGGTCCTGTTTATTTTACAGGCTTTGTCCTGCACCTGTTTCCGGTGGAACGTCCGCTAATCTTTCTGGCAGGCATGTATCTGCTTCCCTTCCTTTACGGGCTGGTTCTGCGCTATACGCTCTACAGGGATATTCCCATGCGGGCATTCCTGCCCTCTTCAGCCCCATCCGGCAGGGCAAAGCCTTCGGGAGAAAAAAACGGGCTTCATGCAGCCTCCATTTCCCCGGCATCTCCGGCAGTCGCCAGGGCTCCGTCTTTGCTGGAGGAAACACAGAATTCCATCGTGTCTGCCCTATGCTCCATCGCCTCTTTGGGGGGATATATGATTCTGTTCAATCTTCTGAATCTGATTCCAGATATCCTGCTTCCCAGCAGGCTGACGAAGCTGGAAACACTGCTGGGCTGTGTCCTGGAAATCACCAGCGGGCTGTCACGCCTTCCCCGTTCCATGGCTTTCTGGGGATACGTGCTTCTGCCCTTCGGCGGGCTGTCCTGTATTGCACAGACCTACAGTATGATTCGGGAAACGGATCTATCGCTGGGAAATTATGTGGCTCATAAGGTCGTTCAGACCGTGGCCGCCTTTGGTTTTTATTTGTGGGTGTTTGCCGGTTAGCTGATGGAAATTTCCCTACCCTGTGTCCATATTCAGATAGCGCCATTAAGAAAAGCTGCCGGAAACGGCAGCTTTTCGCTCAGCGTGTTGCAAAGGTTCCAGGGATGGCGATATTGCTTTCGGCTTTGATGTCATAGCCGTTGTACACGCGGCACTGGAGAATGGGAGTGGTGTTGGCGGGCACCGTGATGGAGAACTGAATGGTGTTGGTGCCTGCGCAGGGGTACAGGGTGGACCAGGTAATTCCGCCGTCCAGGGTGTAGCTGTAGTATAAAAGGCCTGACTGGGGATCGGAAGCGGTCAGGGTAATATCAACCTTTCCAGTGGCCAGGTCGGCGTTGTTGACGGTCATAACCACATTTTCCGGAGGCGTGGTATCAGGAGCCGCGGTTCCTGAAGGAGCTGATATCACCGGATATTGGAACCCGGTATAATCCAGCCCCAGCGCCGGAGATTTCAAACGGAAGTATTTAGCCACGGCGATCGCATCGCTTACGCCAAAGGCCGCCAGCTTCTGTGGTGTGTTAATCTGGGGGCTGTCAATGGCATGATCCATATAGCAGTGCTCAATGATGACACAGGGAAGATCCAGTGCCCTGGATGCGCGGATAACGCCGTAATAGTCGGTTCCGCGGCTGTTGAGCCGCGTCTTTACCCCTTTGGCATAGAGTCCATATTGGGACATCTCAGCCAGCTGCAGGCGGCCGAAGGTCTGGCCCGCCGAAAAATATTTACCAAAGGCGGAGGTCCAGACCTCCGTTCCGTACAGATTATGCTCTCCTGACATATTAAAATGAAGGGAAAACAAAAAATCAGCATTGCAGGCTTTTGCAATCTGAGCCCGCTGTTCCAGGGAAAGCTCCTGGTCGTTAGTCCTGGTAAGGTAGACCTGGACACCTTCAAACTGTTCCAGTGTCTGTTTCATGGACTGTGCCACCTGGAGTGTCAGATTCTTTTCCACGTATTGCGGAAGGACTTCTCCTCCCCGGTTCTGCTCCCCGCCGTGACCGGGATCAATTACCACGATGACCGGTTCCTTTGCCTGCGCCTGTGTTTTCGGAATGAATGCCAGCACACAGGCGGCCAGAAGAAATACTGCAGCTGCTGTTCTTTTTTTCATATGTACTCCAATCTGCGTGCCGGGCACGCTTTAAATTCGGGAAGGTTGAGGTATCCTGTTTCAGCCTGGCTCCAATGTACGCGCTTTGACACGCTTTTGCTAAAAAAATAAATGTATCTCTCTTCCGCGTTACTCCGGTATAAAACAAGGCTGTGTTCCAGGTGATGAAACACAGCCCGAAGGTTGAATTATTTTGTGGCAGTCTGCCCCGGATTGCCGTAATTACAGAATATCCAGATTCAGATTGCTGTTGTCTCCGCCATCCTCCGCTGCGGAAAGGTTGGGCAGGGAAGAGGTATCATCCTCTTCATCCGGACGCAGCTCCATGCGGTTGGACTGTACAATATTCAGGCAGCTGTTCAGATCATTGATGAGCTGGCCGTAATGATCGGTGGCAATGTCAATGCCGTGGCCGATGATGCTTTCCAGATTGGCAAGGATGTCGTCCGTATACTGGATTGCAGAAGCTTTCACACTGTTGGCCTCCACTGTGGCATTATCTAGGATTTCCTGCGCCTGCAGGGTTGCAAGGTTGACGATTTCGTTGGCCTGTGCATATGCCTGCTGCATGATTTCATGTTCATTTATCAGTTCGCTGGTATGTACGGTAGCCTCGTTGATCAGGGCCTCCGCCTTTTCACGGGCATCATTGAGAATGGCTTCCTTGTTATTGATAATTTTCTGATAGCGCTTGATTTCATCAGGAGTCTTCATCCGAAGCTCTCGAAGCAGTTCTTCCAGTTCTTCCTTATTCACAATAATTTTGCTGTTGGAAAGGGGCTGGTACTTACAGCTGTCGATATATTCTTCGATTTCGTCAATTAATTGTTCGATTCTGCTGCTCATGCTTTTCTCCTTTATAAGCGTTCTGCCAGGGGCTGCTGCTTATATTCATGTCCAAATTTTTCATATACAAGTCTTGCCACAAATTCCGGTACGCACTGGGAAATATCGCCGTGAAATTCTGCGATTTCCTTCACACTGGAGGAACTCAGATAGGCATATTCCAGGCTGGTCGTTAAAAAGATAGTATCCAGCTCTCCACCGGAAAGCTTCCGGTTCGTCTGGGCTATCTGCAGTTCATATTCGAAGTCCGTTATAGCGCGCAGACCGCGTATCGCCACATGTACATCCTTCTTCCTGGCATAATCAATCAGAAGCCCGGAAAAAGAATCCACTTTGACATTAGGCAAATCCTTTGTGGCTTCCTCTAGTATTCTAACACGTTCTTCCACAGAAAACAACGGAGTCTTCTGGGTATTGTTCAACACGCTGACTGTTAATTCGTCAAAAATCGACGCGGCCCGCCTGATAACATCAAGATGGCCGAAGGTAACCGGATCAAAGCTGCCCGGATAAATTGCTGCTTTCATAATATTATTGCTCCGTTTTCCTGAGTTTCATAAAAACATGTTTATTCGTTTTATATTTCTTCTCTCTCACCACTTCAAAGCCATAATCTTCTGCAAAGGAAAAGTCCCTGCCAAGTTCGGCTTCCATAATAATGAGCGTATCCTCCGTCACATAGTCCGCACGGGATAACGCCCCCAGGACAGGCTCTTCCAGACCGGCCTGATAAGGAGGATCCATAAAAATAATATCAGCCTCTTTTTCATGGATGCTGCCCAGTGCGGATACCACATCCTGCTTAAGAAGCACTCCCCTGTCCGTAAACCTGGTAAAATTCAGGTTATCCTGAATACATTTGGCGGGCTTTGCTGCATTTTCCACAAAATAAGCTCTTTTCGCCCCGCGGCTTATGGCCTCGATCCCTATGGATCCGCTGCCGCTGCAAAGATCTATAAAAATACTTCCGGGGATATCTCCCTGCAGTATATTAAACAGCGTTTCTTTTATACGGTCCGTAGTGGGCCTGGTGTCTATCCCTTCAGGCGCTTTTAACGGAAGGCTCCGCGCCTCTCCTGCAATAACTCTCATATTTTCTCCTGACTGTAGCAATAAGTAGTTAACGTAATCTGACCATCACCGTTTATAACCTCTACGGCTGCATCTGATACACATTATAATTGTTTGTGAAAAAAAAGGCAATCCCTGGTGAAAATGTTTTCAATTATTCCTATGCGCGGATTTTAGTGCCCTTTCCATCCCTCTTTCCGGCTTTTATCTGATTCAGCACCAAATCGCGGCTCTTATAATGAATGGAGGTATCCTCCGCATTATGCGTAAAGTAAACCGCTTCTATACTGTCGCCTTCGTTGAGCCTCATGCCGCGGACGCCGATTGCGGCTTTTTTCTTTTCAGGGATTTCATCCACACCAAAGCGGAGGAAATAACCGTCTTTAGACTGCAAAATAACATTTTTTTGTTCCTTCATCATGATGACGCTTACCACTTCGTCACCCTCCTGCAGCTTTGTAGCGGCGACCGTGCGTTTGGCAACGTCGAATTCCCCGCCGTCCACCACCTTTATCATCCCCATCCGCGTAGTGAAAATAACACGGTAAAGGTTCAGCTCGGACTGGCTCGTCACAAGAAGCAGTTCTTCCTGAGAGGAATTGAAGTTGCTCACATTGTCAATGGGAATCCCCTTATCCCTGAATTTGCCAAAGGGCAGGTCCTGCACTTTTACGGTATACAGCTGGCCGTTGTTGGTAAACAGGCAGATTCTTCCCGTATTCTTACACTGGAAAACAAACTTGTTTTCCGCATCCGCCGCTTCACGGTTTCTGTCATAGGCGGTTAAATCAATGGTTTTCGCATAGCCGAAACGATCCATCAGGAATACAACATCCATTTCTTCCAGCTTTTTCTCTTCAAATACGGCTTCCCCGCAGTTATCTATCACCGTTCTGCGTTTTCTGCCGAATTTTTTCCTGATATCATCCAGTTCATTCATAATGACCTGGGCCATGGAATCTCTTCTGGCAAGAATATCCTCATAACGATAAATATTGGCCAGCGTTTCCTCATGCTCCCTGATGAGCGCTTCAAGCTCCAGGCCGATCAGCTTGTACAGACGCATTTCCAGAATGGCATTGGCCTGATTGTCGGAAAACTGAAGCTGCTGGGCCATAATGCGGGATTCCCTGGACTTGAATTTGATACCGTCCACTTTCCCTTCCACAAGGCAGGCCTTTGCCATGGCTCTGTCCTTGGATCCGCGGAGAATCTCAATGATCAGGTCAATTACATTGCAGGCCTTAATCAGGCCTTCCTGGATTTCTCTCTTACTGTTTTCACGGGCAAGCAGGTTTTCATATTTTCTGGTGGCTGTCTCATACTGGAAATCAACGCTTGCTTTGATAATACCCTTAATGCCGAGCGTCTCCGGCCTTCCGTCCGCAATGGCGAGCATATTTACGCCGAAGGTATCTTCCAGCCGCGTCTTTTTATAAAGCATGTTGATGAAATTTTCCACGTCTGCGTCTTTGCGCAACTCGATTACGATGCGGATGCCTTCCTTGGAGGACTGATTGGATATATCGCTGATATCCTGGGTTTTCTTATTTTCAGCCAGAGCTGCCACATCCATGAGAAATTTGGAAATATTGGCGCCTATCATGGGATAAGGGATTTCTGAAATAACGACGTTTACTTTGCCGCCTTTTCCTTTTTCCACGTCCACCTTGCCGCGGACCTTTATTTTTCCCGTGCCGGTTTCATAGATGGAAAGCAGATCGTCTTTATTGGTTACGATGCCTCCGGTGGGAAAATCAGGTCCCTGGATATAGCGCATCAGTTCCTTTGTTGTAATGGCTTCATTTTTCATGTAAGCCTTGGTGGCGTCAATTACTTCAGCCAGGTTATGAGGCGGTATGCTGGTCGCCATACCAACTGCAATTCCCTCCGAACCGTTGACAAGGAGATTGGGGAATTTAACAGGGAGAACGCCCGGCTCTTTTTCCGTTTCATCAAAGTTGGGTACGAAATCCACCACATCCTTATCCAGATCCGATAAAAATGCTTCCTGTGTAACCTGCTCCAGCCTGGCTTCCGTATAACGCATGGCGGCGGCGCCATCGCCTTCTATGTTTCCGAAGTTGCCGTGACCGTCAACCAACGGCAGACCCTTCTTAAAATCCTGAGACATCACCACCAGCGCTTCATATATGGAGCTGTCTCCGTGGGGATGGTATTTACCCATGGTATCGCCTACGATACGGGCGCTTTTTCTATAAGGCCTGTCGTAGCGGATACCAAGCTCATGCATATCATATAAAACCCGGCGCTGCACCGGCTTCAGCCCGTCCCTGATATCGGGAAGCGCACGCGCCACGATGACGCTCATGGCGTAATCAATGAAGGATTTCTGCATAACCTCAGAATATTCTGTTTTTATAATCTTTTCTTCCAATTTTTACTGCTTCCTTTCCTATATCTGACAGATTGTCAAACACCCCTGCCTCTTTCGGCAGGATATTTGCCCTGCTGGCAGCCGGCAAGCTCAGGCAGACCCGGCTCCGACCTGCTGCCCTCCGGAATCAACCTTAAATATCAAGCTCCGCATCCGGTGCATAATCATAGATGAACGCTTTCCTGGGAGGAACATCCGTACCCATAAGCAGTTCTGTAACCTCGGAGGCCATTCTGGCATCCTCGATTTCCACCTGCTTGAGCATACGCGTTTCCGGGTTCAGCGTGGTCTCCCACAGCTGCTGCGCGTCCATTTCACCCAGACCTTTATAACGCTGCAGGGTAAACGGGCCTTTATGGCGTTTCCTGTAGCGCTCCAGCGCTTTATCATCATAGAGATATTCTTCACTCCCTTTGGAAGGCATGGCCTTATACAAAGGAGGCATGGCAATATAAACATGTCCTTCAAAAATAAGCTCAGGCATAAAACGGTAAAAAAGCGTCAGCAGTAGCGTGGAAATATGCGCGCCGTCCACATCCGCATCGGCCATGATAATAATTTTGTTGTAGCGCAGCTTGGAAATATCAAAGTCATTCCCGTAGCCTTCTGAAAATCCGCAGCCAAAAGCATTGATCATGGTTTTGATTTCCGCATTGGCCAGAACCTTGTCAATGCTGGCTTTTTCCACATTCAGGATCTTGCCCCTGATGGGGAGAATCGCCTGGTAGGAACGATCCCTTGCCGTCTTGGCGCTGCCTCCGGCGGAATCTCCTTCCACGATGAAAATTTCACATCTGGAAGGATCCCGGGATTCACAGTTTGCCAGCTTTCCATTGGAATCAAAGGAAAACTTCTGCTTGGTGAGCATGTTTGTCTTTGCTTTTTCTTCGGTTTTCCTGATTTTGGCAGCTTTTTCCGCACAGCCTATGATACTTTTCAGTGTTTCCAGATTTCTGTCAAAATAGCGGGTGATTTCGTCTCCCGTCACCTTGCTGACCACCTTGGCGGCATCCTGGTTATCCAGCTTGGTCTTGGTCTGTCCCTCAAAACGGGGATCCGGATGCTTAATAGACACCACCGCCGTCATGCCGTTCCTGACATCGGCGCCGGTAAAGTTGGCGTCCTTCTCCTTCAGGATATTCAGCTCCCTGGAGTAGGAATTGATCACGCTGGTGAACATGGTCTTAAAACCGGTCAGATGCGTGCCGCCTTCCGCATTGTAAATATTGTTGCAGAAGCCGAGGACATTTTCATGGAATTCGTTCACATACTGAAGCGCCACTTCCACGGAAATCCCTTCGCTTTCACCGGAAAAATAAATGATATCGCTGACAGCTTCCTTCGTCTTATTCAAATCCTTGATAAAGCCCACAATGCCATCCGGCTCGTGGAATTCAATAACCTCAGGAGTCTCCCGCCGCTTGTCCTCAAAAACAATGGTAAGCTGGGGATTCAGATAAGCAGTTTCATGAAGGCGGCTTTTTACTTCATCCTCTTTGAAACGGGTCTTTTCAAAAATGGTGCCATCGGGTAGGAAATTAACACAGGTTCCGCTCTCACGTGATTTCCCCACCACAGGAAGCAGGCCGTTTTCCAGTTCTATGACAGGAATACCCTGTTCATATCTGTCTTCATATACCAGTCCGCCGTTTCTGACCCGCACGGTCAGTCTTGTGGACAGTGCGTTGACCACGGAAGAACCCACGCCGTGGAGGCCGCCGCTCGTCTTATATGCGGAATTATCGAATTTACCGCCCGCATGCAGTGTGGTAAAAACAAGACGTTCCGCACTGACTCCCTTTTCATGCATCCCCACAGGAATTCCCCGTCCGTTGTCATCTATGGTAGCAGAACCGTCAGCCTCCAGGGTGACCCGGATTCTGTCGCAGTAGCCGGCCAGATGCTCGTCCACCGCGTTGTCCACGATTTCATATATCAAATGATTCAGACCCTTGGTGGATACGCTTCCGATATACATACCGGGTCTCTTTCGTACTGCTTCCAGTCCTTCAAGGACCGTTATGCTGGAAGCATCATAATTATTGCTTTTTGTCATGTATAACCTCACATTCTGCCGTAACGGCGGCATTGGAACTGATTTGGGAAAAGAAAAAACAGGTCAGCCGCCTGTCCTTCCCGGGTTATTGTAGCACAAATGTTTGGGTAAGAAAAGGCAAAAATTATGTTTGCGGTATAAACGCACCTGTCCCAGCCGGTTTCCTTCCGGAGCCGGGGACCGGCCGGGAAGGACCTACTGGGACAGATGCGCTTATTCGGGCAATCTATGCTGGGTATAAAAAATTATAAACTGCAGGGAATACAGGCCGCTGCCTTTTCCTGAACAGGATTTATTACCTACTGCGGATTGTCCCAGGGATTTCCGTTACCGTGAGTAGCATTACCGCCGTAGGGGATTCCGCTGCTGTCAGGGGCATTGCCGCCGTAGGAGCTTCCATTGCTGTCAGGGGCATTGCCGCCGTAGGGATTCCCGTTGCTGTCAGGGGCGTTGCCATAAGGAACATTTCCATTATAAGGGGTTCCGTTTCCATAAGGAGCATTTCCGTTGTAAGGGTTTACATTACCATAGGGAGCGTTTCCACCTGATGGATTACCGTTACCATAAGGATTACCGTTTCCGTAAGGAGCGCTTCCGCCATAAGGATTCCCATTCCCATAAGAATTTCCATTTCCGTAACCATTCCCATAAGGGACATTTCCGGAAGGATTGGCTCCATACCATGGACCGCCCTGTCCTGTGAACTGGCCGGCGGCAAACTGATCTTTGCAGTATTTAATGCCAAAAACCAGATAAAGGCAGGTAATAAGGCGGCAGAGCCAGGTGATCCGGGGTATATTGAAGGGCAGAAGGCTGTTTACCGCTTTCAGCAGATGCGGAGTAACCATGGAATAAAGGGCCAGCTTATAGATGGCTCCAAAGGGCAGCGTTATTCTCATAATACTCTGGACGATAATTCCCAGCACGCCGTAAATAAGTGCGGAGAAAAAGTATCCGGCGAAAAGGAAAATGTAAAAGACAATAGCAACGATTGCCATTATCAGATGGAGATAGGGAAGGAACCTTAGGATATCCTCCCGGGAAAAGGAACCTATGCCATAATAGCTGCTGCTCTGCAAACTGCCGTCGGAATACATGATGAAATTGGAACGGGCAAACAGGGCAATTTTACGGTATCCCTCTTCCCGGAGAATATGCACCATATCCTCTTCAAAGTATTCCGTACTGCTGTCGGCATAGACATAGACGTCCCCTGAATTATACCGGAAGGTATCATCCATGTGCAGCGTTCCTGCGCTGATGGTAAAATCTGGAAGATACTCCGTCACATAGTCCCGGAAGCCATGAGAGGTTATCATGGTAAAAATATAGGGAATGACCAGAATTACAAGCATATATAAAAAGGTAAACAGAAAAACAAATCCCGCCGCTCTTCCGCCGCCAAGCCTGGAAAGGGATGGATATCCCGAAGGTTTGGCAACTGCAGTTTTTATCTGGCTGAAAAAGCCTTTCTTTTCTTCGTTCTGTACATTTGACATTTATATACCTCCTGCATATCACAGTTTTTCATGCGATACTGCATCAATCAGCGGTTTGAAAGGAACTTTCACTTTTACTCCCCGTTCCTGGTGGTACAGGTTACGGCCAGGGCGCCGGGGCCTATGTGGCAGGCCACACTCAGTGACAGATGATCCACATAGCTTTCGCATCCGGGGAACTGTCCCAGGACTTCTTCCCGGAAATCCAGGGCTGCCGCATTATTGTTGGTATGAGCAATGTCAAGCCACATGTCTGCCTGCTCCGGCTCCTTTCCGAAGCGTTTGGTGATGTCATTTTTAATGGCATTCATCATGATCTGCTTCCCCTGGGCGGTGGTTCTCGCCTTTGCGAAGGCATCCAGCTTTTCTCCCTGAATCTGGAGCACCGGCTTTATTTTTAAAATGGTTCCCAGTGCCGCTGCAGCCGGCGTGATGCGTCCTCCGCGCTTCAGATAAAGAAGTGTATCTACCATTATATAAATGCTGGAATTGTATTTATCCTTTTCCAGAAAATCTTTGATTTCTTCTGCCTCCATTCCCTGGGCGGCCAGATATCTTGCATCCAGGACGGAACGGCGCTGGGTAACGGAAATCCGCTGATTATTCACAACCTGTACTCTGCCGTCAAAATCCTGTGCCAGCATAAGGGCTGTCTGACATGAGCCGCTCAGGCCGCTGCTCATGGGAATATGCACAATACTGTCATAGTCCTTCAGAAGGTCTTTCCAAAGCTGCAGGACAGATTCCGGAGAAGGCTGTGAGGTTGAAATAGCTGCGCCTGTTTTCAGTTTCTGGTAGAACTCCTCCTGGGAGAGACTGATTCCCTCAAAAAAAGTCTTGCCTTCTATCATAAAGGGCATGGGAAGAACGCTGATGCCAAGCTCCTGTGCCTGCTGTTGGGTAATGCCGCTGTTACTGTCTGTTACAATTGCAACCTTTGACATAATTATACTCCTTTTGAATGTCTTTTACGGTAACGGTCCGGACAACAGTACTGTCACCTTTTCCGTTTCCCCTGCAACACCGGTTATGCTCCGAAGGCAGAGAATAAATTCATTCTACCGTCAGATGCTCCTAAAGTCAATGGAATTCCAGTTCTCTTTTTCCTTCTCGTAAAGCAGGCTGTATCTGCTGCTGGTTTCCTCCGGATCCTCAGCTGCGATCCGGTCAGCCAGGCTGCTGGCGGAAAGCAGAAGATCGGAATCCTGGTAAATATCTCCTATTTTAAAATCAAGCAGCCCGCTCTGCCGTATACCGAACAAATCTCCGGGACCTCTGAGCTTGAGATCCTCATTGGCAATATGAAAGCCGTCATTAGAGCTGTTCAGTATTTTCAGGCGTTTCATGGTCTGCTCATTGTCATTACCACTGATAAAAATGCAGTAGCTCTGGGCATCGCCCCTGCCGACCCGCCCCCTGAGCTGATGCAGCTGCGCCAGGCCGAAGCGTTCCGCATTTTCCACCATCATGACGGTTGCATTGGGAATGTTGATTCCCACCTCAATAACCGTGGTGGAAACAAGAATGTCGATGTCCTTTCTGGCAAAAGCATCCATAATGCTGTTTTTTTCCGCAGGCTTCATCTTTCCGTGAAGCGCGGCAATCCGGATGGTGTCAGGGAAAACAAGTTTCAGCTTTTCCGCATAGTCCAATACATTTTCCAGCCCGTCCATCTCTCCTTCTTCCACCATGGGACAGATGACATAGATCTGATGCCCTTCCTCAATCTGCCTGCGGATGAAAGCATAGGCAGTCTGGCGGTAAGAGGTGTTTACCACACAGTTTTTTATAGGCTTGCGGCCGGCAGGCATCTCGTCCAGGACGGATACATGCAAATCTCCGTACAAAACAATGGCAAGCGTTCTGGGAATCGGCGTTGCGCTCATGACAAGCACATGGGTGTCCTTTCCCTTATCCGCCAGAGTCTCCCGCTGCCTGACGCCAAAACGATGCTGTTCATCGGTAATGACAAGGGAAAGCCGCCGGTATACCACCTTTTCCTGAATCAACGCATGGGTGCCGATGATGGCATTGACCTCCCCGGCTGCAATTTTTCCGTAAATTTCACGTTTTTCCTTCGCGGTCTGGGAACCGGTCAGCAGTGCGGGACGTATGCAGAGTCCATATTCTTCGCTCATCTCAAGAAGGGCTTCATAATGCTGGACGGCAAGCACCTCGGTGGGAGCCATCAGGCAGCCCTGCCTTCCGTTTGCCGCACACATGAGAAGCGCAAGAAAAGCCAGAATTGTTTTCCCGCTTCCCACATCTCCCTGCACCAGCCGGTTCATAGCATTTTGACTGCACATGTCCGCTTCTATTTCCGACCACACCCTCAGCTGGGCGCCCGTCAGCCGATAAGGAAGGCCCGCCAGGAGCCTTTGCGTATCCTGCACGCAAGTAAGCGGCTCTTCCACCCTGCGGACCTGGTTGTCCTCCTTCAGTTTCCGAAGCGCCAGGAAAAACTCCAGGAATTCGTCAAAGGCCAGCCTTCTCCGGGATTCCATCAGTTCCTCCGTACTCTGGGGGAAATGGATCTTTTCCAACGCATCTGCATAAGGAATGAGACGGAATTCCTCCCGGATGTCAGCCGGAAGGTATTCCGTCAAAGTGATGCTTTCCAGCGCCCTTCGCACCGCCTTGCTCACACCATTATTGGTCAGGCCCATGGTTAGCGCATATCTGGGCTGGAGAGTTCCCTGCAGGAGGGCATACTCCTCCGGCTTGTATATCCGGGGCTGCTCCATGCGAAGCGGCTTTCCCTCCTGGCATACGCCGCGGAATACATAGGTCATGCCGGGCTTAAGCATATTGCGCAGGTAAGGCATGCCGAAAAAAGTGATACGAAAAAGGCCGGTTGCATCCCCGGCCTGAACGGTAGTGATTAAAAGATTACGGACATGCTTCGTGGAAGGCGTTCCGATAACGGAAGCCCTGACCGCACATACCCTCCCGGGGACAAGACCTGAAACCGTTACGGTGGATTCCATCTTGTCATAATCCCGCGGATAATGCGTTAAAAGCTGCCCCACTGTCATAATATGAAGCTTGGAGAAAAGACCTGCCGTCTTTTCTCCAATTCCTTTGATTGCTGTTAATTCCGTATTGATATCCATTTTTATACCGTCTGCATACCGCAGGCCTGCCCGCGGCATTACATGAATCAGTCGTCTGAAAGAAACCTTCAGGCTTATTCTGCTGAAATAATATAGTAATAAATCGGCTGTCCGCCGTACTGCAGTTCAATGTCACAGGAAGGATATTCCGCTTCGATTCTGCCCTTCAGCTTCTGTGCCGCCTCTTCCGTGATGTCTGCGCCATAATAGATGCTGATAAGCTCAAGATCCTCATCCATCATGGCTTCCACCATACGGAAGGAAACCTCTTCAATATCACCGCCTACAGAAAGGATGCCGGCATCCCCGATGCCCATGTAGTCTCCCTGCTTGATCTCCTTATCGTCAATGACAGTATCCCTTACGGCATAGGTAACCTCGCCGGTCTTTACATGGCAGATTTCCTCTGTCATGGAGGCTTCATTCTCTTCTGCGCCCATATCCGGGACATAATTAATCACAGCCGTAATACCCTGGGGAATGGTCTTGGTGGGAACTACGATCACCTTCTTATCCTCTACCAGATATTTCGCCTGGTTGGCTGCAAGAATAATATTTTTATTATTGGGCAGCACATAAACCGTATCCGCATTTACCTGATTGATGGCGTTTATTACATCCTCAGTGCTTGGATTCATGGTCTGGCCGCCGGCTATAATATGGTCAACACCAAGTCCCTTAAAGATCTCATCAATGCCTTCGCCTACGGAAACCGCGATAAACCCGGCTTCCTTGCGTTCAGCCGTCTCTTCTTCCGCCGCGGGTGCTTCCGTGGTATCCTGTGCATCCCCTGACATCTTGAAAAGCTTCTCCTGATGCTCCAGACGCATATTGTCTATTTTCAAATTGGAAAGGGCGCCATACTTCAATGCCTTCTGGATTGCGAGTCCGGGGTCATTGGTATGTACGTGCACCTTGACCACGTCATCATCCGCAACCACAACAATGGAATCGCCTATGGATTCCAGATATGCCTTGAAATCCATCTCCTGCTTGATATTGAAAGTTTTGCTCAGCATTATGATAAATTCCGTACAGTAACCAAACTTGATTTCCATATTGGCCTGCGCTTCCAGGCTGGCATTCACGGCAGACTGGCGGGATGAGCTCTGTGCAGGTTCGCTGATCGAGAAATCAATCTCCTTGCCAAGGAAAGCGTCAAAGGAACCGTGAAGCACTTCAATAAGCCCCTGTCCGCCTGAATCCACCACGCCCGCCTGCTTCAGGACAGGGAGCATTTCCGGCGTCTGGCTGAGAACATATTCCGCGTGCTCAATGACTTCCCGGATAAACTTCTCCATATCTGTCTCACCTGCGTCGGCAAGCTCACGCGCTTTCATGGAAGCGCCCTTTGCCACGGTAAGGATGGTTCCCTCCTTAGGCTTCATTACCGCTTTATATGCGGTCTCCACAGCCTTTTCCCCTGCAGCGGCAAGAATCGGGATGGTTATCTCATCATACTCCCGGATACCCTTGGTAAAACCGCGGAAAAGCTGGGAAAGGATAACGCCAGAATTCCCTCTCGCACCGCGGAGGGAACCGGAGGAAATAGCCTTTGCAAGAGTCATCATGTCAGGTTCTTTCATTGCAGCCACTTCTTTGGCGGCGGACATGATTGTGAGGGTCATATTAGTACCCGTATCTCCGTCAGGAACCGGAAATACGTTCAGTTCATTAATCCATTCTTTTTTACTCTCAAGATTCTTGGCGCCTGCTAAGAACATCTTCGCAAATACCTTAGCGTCTATAGTATTTAAACTCACAACTAAAGTCCTCCTTAATCAATCACTCGTACACCTTCTACGAAGATGTTGATTTTCTCAATTTCCATTCCGGTGAATTCTTCCACTTTATACTTCACATTATCTATCAGGTTGTCCGAAACAGCCAGAATACTAACACCATAGGAAACAATTACATGGAAGTCCAGTGTCAGTTTATTATTGTTAATTGTTACCGTAATGCCCTTGGCCAGATTATCTTTTCTTAAAAGCTTCACTACGTCCTTCACGGTGATTCCCATGCCGACGATACCGAAGCATTCCATTGCCACTGTACCAGCATACTGCGCAATAACTTCTTTATCGATGGTTATATTGCCCATATGGGTATTCATAGAAGAGCCCTTCATGTAGTACCTCCTTCTTTCTTACCGAAAAATATAAGATTATTATAACCGCTTTCCGGAAAAAATGGAAGTCTTATTTAATTTTCAGATAATCCGGCAAATTTTGCTTGCCAAACAATTATTTTTCTGGTATTATACACATGTTGTGGTCTGAAAAATTATTATGGTTTAGGAGGTGCGAAGATGGCAAAATGTGATATTTGCGGTAAGGGTGTTCATTTTGGAAACAACGTAAGCCATTCCCATAGAAGATCCAATCATATCTGGAACTCAAATGTTAAAAGCGTGAAATGCAAGGTGAACGGCGCATCCAAGAAAATGCACGTATGTACCAATTGTCTTAAGTCCGGCAGAGTAGAAAGAGCATAAAAGGAACTGTTTCCTGAGATTTAATCTCCCAAGGAATTATATTCCGGGGAATTAATCCCTTTGCTATGAGGTCTGTTGAAATGATTGACACAAAGACAAGACTGTCAGAATTCGGTATCGAATTTACAGACAGTCTTTTTTTGTGCCTTAAATGTGTGATACAGGCTGGAGCATATTTGAAAATTGCCCTAAGGCCGGTATGTCTGGGCCATATTGCCTGATACTGCTTTTACTCTATTTTTCGCAGAAAATCATATTATAGCTCACCAGCAGCAGAATAACTGCCACGATAAGCCCGGCAAGCCTGTTGGAAATGAGCAGTGTTAGAACCATGCCAAAGGCGATACTGAATACGATAATTCCTACGAACTTCCACATTTGCTGCATCTGCTTACTCCTGGCGGCTTTACTAATATAGTATGCCGGCGCAGTCCGTCCGATGCTTTGTTGCCCGAACTATTAATGACAAAAGAAAAACCCCGGCAGCAAGCCAGGGTTTTTCTTTTGAAACTCACTAATCGATTACCTCATCATCTTCCGAAGGAAACGCCGCTTTTTCAGCTTCCTCATCGCTCATCATCGTTTCATCCTTGGTAGTGAACTTATCCACCAGGTCGGGAATCATATCCAGTATCTTGGTAACGCTGTCCTGATTTTTAATATTAACCAGCTTCGTCTGGCCGTTTTTAATCAGGAGAACCGCACTGGGAGTCATTTTCCCGGACAAGCCTCCGGCTCCGCCGTCCTTGCTGCCGTTGCAGCTGGCTCCCGCACCTACGCCGAAGCTGACGTCAACAAGAGGAACTATAATCGTATCATCGATTTTTGTCGCCTCTCCAACCACCGTCTTAGTTGACATCAAAGCATTGGCGCCTTTCAGCAGGGATTCCATTACGGAACTGATGCCGTTATTTTTTTCTGCCATTTGTCATTTCCTCCTTTTTAAGCCGTCTGACGAATCTCCAGGTCTTCTTATCAAGTATAATGCGGAGCACCGCGGCAAAAGCCACCACGAACCGCACCCTGCCGCGGATATCAAACTCTCCCTCCAGGCGGGGTTTTTCAAAATCGGGACTGATATGGACAGTCTCGCCAATTATCGGGTACAGCATTCCGTGTATGGCCAATATCTGGCCCGTAGATGCGGGATCCCCGGTTCCAACAATGAAATCCACCTTCATTTTCCGGGGTCTGAGATGCCGCAGCAGCCTTCCGGCCTCCCCATGTACATTTTTCAGGATCAATTGTGTCTCATCCAATGTGAGAACATCTATATAATAATCTATATTGTCCCGGATCTGCTTTATTTTATCACAGAGCTTACTGATTGTGTACTGAATATTCTGAAAAGTTTCCTTAACAGCTTTAAAGAAAGAAGAAAGCATATCACTGAAGCGTACCCACCAGGCGGTTTTGTGTGAAGCTGTTTCCTTTTCTTCAGATTCCTTCTTTGACTTCCCTTCCGGTTTTGACTCTTGTTCTGATTCTTCTTCCGGTTTCTTTCCCTTTATCTCTTCACCCTTCTGTTCTTCGCCTTTACAGCTTCCGTCCTCCCGGCCTTGCGCGCTCCGCTCTTTGCCGGTGTCTTTTTCCTGAAGCTTCTGAACTTTCTGGACAGCTTCTCCCGAACACTGCCCTTCGTTTTCCGGCTTCTTCTCCTCTTCCGCACTTTTTCCGGCATCATCCCCGCCCGGAACAGACTTTTTTTCATCAGCCGCCGCTGCCTTCGGCACCTTCTGCTTCATACGGAAACGAAAACCGCATATTTTCAGCTGTGAAAGATAATTCTTCTCATACTTGCCCGTGTCATATTCCAGACTATAGCTGAGGGAAGAAAAAAACCAGGTCAGACGGATAATTCCATGAGGCTTACCCTCTGCCGGAATTTCGCCCCTGGCCCGATATCTGACCGGAACAAAAAGAACCAAACATAAAATCAGAAGGAGAACGGCCAGAATGATGAGCAGGATAACGCCCACTGTTTTTAAAATACCGATTACGATTCCCATGGCTTCAGCTCCTGCTTATCTGTGCTCCAGAATATATTTTTTGATATCCGCGCCCCCGGTTTCCCTGACCACCTTTTCCGTCATGGCGACTACCATATCCACGGCTTCCGTATAGCTTGCGGCAAGACCTACGATAAACAGATCCTCCTTATCGTAAAACTTCTGCTGCAAAAGAGCACAATGGAAAATGTCCAGCTGATCATCAGACTTCGCCAATGCAATAATATAGATAGAAAACTGCCCGGCATTCGCCCTCAGCTTCCATTTCACTTTTTCCGGATTGCGGATGCTTTCACTGACATACAAATGTCTGTAGAACTTCATTGTGCCTGTCACTTTCTTTCCGAAGCAGATTACGGCATTGCACTGCAGCAGCCTGTTACCCTGAACATTTACCTGCTATTTACAAATTTGCCTGTTTCTGCCTCTTTTATACAATAAGGAAGAATTTGATTGAAGAAAGGCGGCATGGAATAATGTCCATTCCGCCTTACCGCCTTTTTTGTGTAAAATTCCCGGACGGCTGCCGGAAACCTCAGAAATACTTTTTGCTGCCCCACAAATTCTTCTTCTTGAGATCCAGATATTCATGATAGGCCTTCTCCAATATCTGCTTCTCATTGGCAAACTTGAGCAGATGATAAGCCTCATGATACTTATAGAATCCGGAGTCAACAAAATATTCCTCACGTTGTGGTTTACTGTAATAACTGTCGGCCATCATCAGATACCAGTGAACCTCCTTGTCCACCGTATCCTCCGGCACACTGAAGGTATACTCACTCTTCCCGATATACTTGATAATGGATGCCCTGGCACCGCTCTCCTCAAGAACCTCCCGGAGCGCCGTATCCTTATATTCTTCTCCTGCCTCTACCGTTCCCTTGGGCAGCACCCAGCCTTCATACTTGTTCTTGAAATTCTTATACAAAAGCAGAATCTTCCCACGGAAAATAACCACACCGCCACAGCTTGTTGCTTCTATCATTGCAATTCCTCCTGTTTGGTGTGAGCCGCGCCCCATATCTCAAAACACAGAACGCATATTCAATTGCATAAACTACATAAAGTATATCCCAAAACCCCCCGTAAGGCAAGTATAAAATTCTTTATCAGATGTGTAGGGAGGACGTCTATACGAGTTACTGTTCCGGGGCTGTAGGGCGGGTTTTCTGGGGGGAGGGGATTGGGGGGCGCTGCCTGGCCCTGTTTCCGGGACCGTGGGGGGGAGGTGGGGTGTTTTGGGATCCAGCCTCAAAAACGGGGTGTTTCTAATTGTTCCGAAACAACAGAATTCTGTCAACGCGGCTGGAACTCCTCACACAGCGGCCTTTGGCCGGCTGCGTTCGTCAGACAAGCCGCTACGGGCGACAGAATTCTGTTGTTTCGGAGCAATAAGAAACATCACCGTTTTTTCCAATGGTTCCCAAAACACCCCACCTCCCCCCCACGGTCCCGGAAACAGGGCCAGGCAGCGCCCCCCAATCCCCTCCCCCCAGAAAACCCGCCCTACAGCCCCGGAACAGTAACTCGTATAGACGTCCTCCCTACACATCTGATAAAGAATTTTATACTTGCCTTACGGGGGGTTTTGGGATATACTTTATGTAGTTTATGCAATTGA
>NZ_QVLV01000011.1:0-134865 GCF_003435485.1 Eisenbergiella massiliensis | reverse complement strand
CTATATTTAAAATATACCCAAAATATGTAACTACATCCGTCTCCCTTAATTAACTGAAATTCCTTCAATTTCGCTGTCCTTGTCCTTCATACCGCCTGCCGAGGGGTGCCGCTGTCTGTTTTTGCTTCCGGGCCCGGCATACGCTCCGGGGTGGCTGTGGGACGTGGGGGGATTTTTCTGCTCCATTGGAAAAAACGGAGATGTTTCTTATTGCTTCAAAACGGCAGAACCCTGTCGCCCTTAGCGGCTTGTCTGACGAACGCAGCCGGCCAAAGGCCGCTGTGTGAGGAGTTCAGCCGCGTTGACAGGATTCTGCCGTTTTGGAGCAATTAGAAACACCCCGTTTTTGAGACTGGAGCAGAAAAATCCCCCCACGTCCCACAGCCGCCCCGGAGCGTATACCGGGCCCGGAAGCAAAAACAGACAGCGGCACCCCCACCCACCCCCATCAAAAACCGGCGTTGAAGTAGGCGTCGAAGATTCTTTTGGCTATGGGGACGGCGTAGTCGCTGCCGGATCCGATGCCTTCTATGATGACGGTAACGGCGATTTCCGGGTGGTCGGCGGGGGCGAAGCCGGTGAACCAGGCGTGGGAATCGGCTTTGTTCTGGTTGAATTCAGCGGAACCGGTTTTGCCTGCGGCTGTGTAAGTAAGGCCTGAGAGGCGGGAGGCGGTGCCCTCTTCCACCACGTCGGTCATCAGGCCGCGCAGTGCGGCGGCTTCTTCAGAAGTCATGAGGCGGCGGTACTGCTGTGCCTGGAATTGTTTGATGATTTTACCGTCCGCGCTTTCAATGCGTTCCATTTCGTAGGGGCGCATCAGAAGTCCGTCGTTGGCTATGGCGGAGGTTATCATGCATAAATGCAGAGGGGTGATCTGGGTCTTGCCCTGGCCTATGACGGTCTGTATGAGATCCTCGTCACCGCTGTCGGCGGTTAGCTGGATGTGGCTTTTGGAGTAGGGAATGTCAATGGGAAGCTCCTGGTTAAAGAGGAGATCCTGCATAGTGGAAACAAAGCTTTGTTTATCCAGCGTCATACCGATATTGGCGAAGGAGGCATTGCAGGACTTGGCAAAGGAGCGTTCAAAGGAAACCTGGCCATGTTTGCTTCCGTGGAAGCAGCGGATGGTGTTCTCTCCATGGGTATAGCTGCCGTTGCACTGGTAGGTGTAATTGGGCCAGGTATTCGGATTTTCACGGATGTATTCCAGTGAAGTCACGATTTTAAAGGTGGAGCCTGGCGGATATACGCCCTGGGAGGCTCTGTTCAGCAGGCTGGAATTTTCGGTGTCCGCTGTGACTTCGTCCCAGATTCCGGCGATTTCATTGGGATTAAAATCCGGTTTGGAAACCATGGCAAGTATTTTCCCGGTATCGGGTTCCATGACCACAATTGCGCCCTCATATATGCCCATCGCTTTATAGGCAACCTCCTGAAGCCCGGTGTCCAGGGTAGTATAGAGGTTGTTTCCCGGATTCTTTTTGCCGGAGGCGGAGTTGCCGGCCTGCTGGGCTACAGTGGCCGAGGTGTTGATCAGGTAGTAGTTGGCCAGGCTTTCCAGCCCGGTTTTTCCTTTGTCGGAATAGCCTACGATATGGGCAAACATGTTGTCATAGGGATAATTGCGGACTTCTTTTCCCGATTCATCCCTGATTGTCTGTGCAAGGATTTCTCCGTCCGCAGAATAAATGGTGCCGCGGGTGTTTTTCGTTGCAAGGACAGCCTGCCGGCTGTTGTAGCTGTTATTGAACAGGGCTTCGGAATTGGAGGTGACATAGGTGCACAGATAGATAATAAGGCCCGCAAAAAGGCAGCAGAAAAAAGCTGCTGTGCCGATCAGGTTTCTATTTGCCCTTCGGATATTGTATATTTTTTCTTCCGTTCCAAGGCGCTTCCTCTTCATCGTCCCAGTAGATTTCTTTTTCCGGGCCGTTGCGGTAGTCTTCTTCAAAGTCGTCTTCTTCGTACTCATCTTCATTCCAGCCTTCTTCTTCATAATCCCCGTCTTCCATATATTCGTCATCCACTGCATCATTTTCCATATCGCTGTAATCCTGATAGTCTTCTTCTATATAGTCTTCCTCATACGGCTCTTCCCCGACGCCGCTCCCATCATACGCCTTTCTGCGTCTGCGGTCTTCTTTTTCCCATTCGTCCTGTTCCCTGAGCCAGATTCCCTGCATGATGGAAAAAAGGATCAGGGTGGTCATGACGCTGCTTCCTCCATAGCTGACCAGAGGAAGAGTCACGCCGGTCAGCGGGATGAATTTGGTACCGCCCCCGATGGTGAGGAAAATCTGAAAAATATACATTACGCCGAAGCCCGAAGCAATCAGGCGGAAAAAGGGATCTGAGGAATAAAGGGCAATTTTTAGAATCATAAAAAAACAGGAAATACATATGAAAATCAGGCAGATGGAAAAAATGATTCCCAGTTCTTCCGTCACCGCGGCAAAAATAAAGTCGGTCTCCACATAAGGGATGTCCTTCGGCGTACCCTGGCCGATTCCGAGGCCGAACCAGCTTCCCCGGGACATGGCAAAGAGCGACTGGGTGATCTGGTAGCCCTGGTTGTCAATTACGCTCCAGGGATCCTTCCAGGCCTGTACTCTGACCTGCACGTGCCTGAATATCAGGAAAGCCAGATAGGAAGCCACACCTCCGGCGCCGGCCCCGGCCAGCAGATATCGGTATTTTCCGGTGGCAAAGAAAACCAGGAATACATAGGCGGCGAAAAAAATCAGGGCGCTGCCCAGATCCCTGGAGGCCACAAGGATCAGAATGTGAGCCGCGGCAACCGCGCCGCTGAGGGCCACATTTTTAAAGGAGGAATCCTCCCAGAGTATGGCGGCCATGCAGAACAGGAACAGGATTTTCACAAATTCCGAGGGCTGGAAGGTGATTCCTCCCAGGGAAAAGAACAGCTTGGAGCCATGCGTCACCTGCCCTAATATGAGCACAGCGCCGATGGCAATAATACCTGCCCCGGCATAGGCCCAGGTCAGTTTTTTCCAGAAGCGGCATCTGCGGATAAACAGTGGGACCGCCAGGGCGACGGCCAGGGAAACGGCCGAGATAAGCAGCTGTTTTCCGGCTTTGTGCAGATCCAGTCGGGTCAATATCACAAAACCGGTCCCCAGCAGCAGACACATATGATTCACCAGCAGCCGGTTGATTCCCGGATAAATCATGGAAAACATCATCATGGCAGTAAAAATGGCTATCTGGGACATGGCATAAAAGAACAGATAATCCACATCGCCTTTTTCCACGCATATGGTCAGAAATGCGGCAAACTGAATGACAAATATGAAGGCACTCTGCAGGTTGTCATATTTTTTCCGGCCTGTTTCCGTGCAGAATACCCGAAAAAAAGAAAGCACTGTATAAAGTATCATGAACAGAGTGATTATGTATTTGGAGTAAACAATGATGTATTGTTCCATACCCTGTTATTCGGCTCCTTTTTTAAAGTGTCCGGTGGTAAATTTCCAGTTCACCTGCCTGTTGATAAGCTCTGACGCCTCCGCACTGCGGGTGGTGCAAAGGCGGTGAAAAATTGACATGCGCTCCGCCGTCTGTGCTCCGCTTTCCTCCAGGAAATCCAGGCGGACCGCTTCGGCGCCGCTTTCCGCGATTTCTCCCAGATATGCATGAAGGGAAAGGGGAACGGAATTGTAAATGATATTGTAGCAGTAAGCACAGTCTGTTTCCACGGGGAACTCCGCCTGGTATCTGTCAAGCAGACGGTATTCCTGCATATCCGCCTGTTTTAAGGCTTTGTCTGAATGCAGAACTTCACAAGATGTCCCGGCCGTTGTTTTTCCCCGGCGGCTTTCCGTCTCCTTCAGACAGCTTCCCGCGGTTTTACGGATACAATTTGCCGTTACCATCATGGGAATCCTGCCGTAAACGAGAATCTCCTGCCCTTTCTTTGGCAGCGCATAAATACCTTTGCGGTTCAGCTCCAGCGGCGCGCAGTAGGTATCCATTTTATCCGCCCAGAAGCCATAGGTTTCACGGTTCCACAGATACAGCCTGTGTTCCAGGGCAACACCGCCCTTCCAGTCCTTTTCGTACAGCCACTGCCGTCCGGATAAAGATGCCGCCTGCACGCCGTCAAATAATCCGGTACCCAGGGCGGCAGACAGACGTTCCAGCCTGGCTTCATCCTGTTTACGGAGAATAACGGGGAGGGAAAGATACAGTTCTGCTCCCGGAAATTCATTTTTCATGTCTTTTAAAGCAGCTTCCCAGTCTCCCCGGAGGAAGGTATGGGGAAGGTACAGCCTGCCCGCCCCTTCCTTCAGACAGCTGTATGCCTGGGATATGGTTTTTACAGATGCATGCACGGAAAGCGGACCGTGGGGAATCCCGCTCCCTTTTTGTGTATTTTCCGAAACCGCGGCCGCACAGGATGGTATCCCCTTTGCTGTTGAAGGTGCGTCCGTCCGGCACTTATTTGCTGTTCTTACCGGGCCGTTTTCCTGTGCTGTTTTCTGCTTCAGAAGATCCAGCACCTGACGTCTTGCTTCATTCAGTGCTTTGACAGGCAAAAATGCGTTGTCCGCCATATCCAGCCGGATATCCTCTGCCCGGAAGCCGCTTCCGCCGGTTCTGCGCAGCTGCTTTTCCACGTCCTCACGGCTTAGCGGCCGTTTGGAGGCAGTCTGTACCTCCTGTCCTTCCACGGAAACTGCCGCAGGAATATCTTTCCCGGCCAGCGCCGCCTTCAGGCGCAGGGGCCGGCCAGGGTGAAGGCTGGCCTCCAGTATTACGGAAACAGTAAGCTCCGGTTCCAGAATGCCGGAACGGATATTTTGCAGAACCGCTTCATCACAGCCCGCATAGCCAGGCTGATCCAGTGTTATCATTTCCCTGCCGTTATGTCTGTGATAATAACCGCCGCTGATTTCACTGCGGATATAGAGGGAAGATAATATATGCATATCGGCTGCAGATACTTTTCCCGCTCCATCCGGACTGTCCAGGCAGGCGTCAATTCTGCGGCGGTAGACACTGGTTACGCCTGCCACATATTCCGGTTTTTTCATACGGCCTTCGATTTTAAAGGAATCAATGCCTGCTTTTATCAGCTCAGGGATAAATTCTATCGTGCACATATCCTTCAGGCTCAGCGGATAGCATTCCTGTCCGTTCTGTCCGGGCAGGATCCGGTAGGGCTGCCGGCAGGGCTGGGCGCACCGGCCGCGGTTCCCGCTTCTGCCGCCCAGAAGGCTGCTGAAAAGGCACTGGCCGGAATAGCAATAGCACATGGCTCCATGGATAAACGCTTCCACCTCCATGCCGCTTTCCCGGCACAGCGCTTCTATTTCCCCAAGGGTCAGCTCTCTTGCCGGAACGACACGGCAGACGCCCAGCTGCTTCAGGAATTCGGCGCCCCGCACATCCGTAACGGTCATCTGTGTACTGGCATGAAGCTCCAGTCCAGGAAAAAGGGTACCCAACAGAGACAGCGCCCCGATATCCTGCACGATTACGCCATCCAGCCCCGCTTCATAAAACGGGCCGATAAAATCCTCCAGCTCCCCTATTTCATTTTGCTTAAGCAGCGTATTTACGGTAAGATAGAGCCTTTTCCCATAAAAATGCGCCTCCTTCAGGGCATCCTCCACCTCTGTGTCACTGAAGTTTCCGGCATAGGCCCTGGCCCCGAACCTCTGTCCTCCTATATATACGGCATCCGCGCCGGCCTTCAGCGCCGCCTGAAAACAGGTATAGTCCCCGGCAGGCGCAAGTAATTCCGGTTTTTTCATAATATCCCTTCCTTCTTTCGCTTTGCTTTACCGGCATCTGCAAAGTTGACAAACGCAGCCTGCCGGGTTAACAGGATAGAAAAAGGCTGTCCTGCTAAAGACAGCCTTTGTATATACCATTTATGAAGCTTAATTCCTCTGATGGGAATCACTGCTTCCTTTTTTCTTATTATCTGCCAGCTCCGTTTCCAGGCGTATGATTTTCTTGGAGCTTTCATTCAGATCACGCTGCAGGCCTTTCATGGATTTCTCCGTGTTTTCCAGCTTGATCTGGGAAGCGATCAGTTCATGCTTCAAATCATAAAGTTCCTTTTCCTTAGCCTGGATATCTTCCTCAAGCAATGCTATCTGCTTCCTGGCCTTGAAATAATCATCCGCAATGTTGAGCTGAAGCAGAACGCTCTGCCTTTCAATCGGCTGTTTCCGGAAGCTGTCCAGCTTGCCGTATTCCGTCATTTTATTATTGATGTAGGAAGCGACCTTCTGCAGGTATTCCTCACTCTCGTAACCGCTCAGAGTAAAGACCTTCCCGCCTATGATTACTTCCGTATCTGTCTTAACGGCCATAGATTAGCTCCTTTATACAATACCCGATATTTATATAAAATCTATTATAGATCAAACTACTGCGGAATTTCAAGTCCCAAATGCTGATAAGCCAGTCCGGTCACCACTCTTCCTCTGGGTGTGCGGTTGATAAAGCCGTTTTTCAGAAGATACGGCTCGTAGACTTCTTCGATGGTGCCTGCATCTTCCCCGATGGCCGCCGCCAGCGTATCCAGCCCCACCGGGCCGCCGCTGAATTTATAAATCATGGTGTCCAGCATGTTCCGATCCACATGATCCAGCCCCATTTTATCCACATCCAGAAGATCCAGCGCCTGATTTGCCACCTCCTGTGTAATTACGCCGTTAAAGCGTACCTGGGCGAAATCACGGACTCTTTTAAGCAGACGATTGGCAAGGCGCGGCGTTCCACGGCTTCTTCTTGCCAGCTCCCTGGCGCCGCCCTCATCGATTTCCACATCCAGTATCCTGGCGGAATGACGGATGATGGATTTGAGTTCCTCCACCGTGTAGAATTCCAGCCTGTGGATGACCCCGAAGCGGTCACGCAGGGGCGCTGTCAGCAAGCCGGCCCTTGTCGTTGCCCCCACCAGGGTGAAATGCGGCAGATCAAGGCGGATGGAACGGGCGGAGGCGCTTTTTCCAATCATAATGTCAATGGCATAATCCTCCATGGCGGGATAAAGCACTTCCTCCACCTGCCGGTTCAGGCGGTGTATTTCATCCACAAACAGCAGGTCGCCCTCCTGAAGATTGTTCAGGATTGCAGCCATTTCCCCGGGCTTTTCAATTGCCGGGCCGCTGGTTACCTTCATATTGACACCCATTTCATTGGCGATAATGCCTGCCAGCGTGGTTTTGCCCAGGCCGGGCGGCCCGTAAAGCAGAACATGATCCAGCGCGTCTCCGCGTTGTCTGGCCGCCTCAATGTAAACCTTCAGGTTTTCCTTGGCCTTTTCCTGGCCGATATAATCATCCAGGGTCTGGGGACGCAGCGTCCCTTCGATCCGGATGTCCTCTTCCGTAATGTTTGTTTCAATGACTCTCGGCATGTAATCCTCCATGCAGCTGTAAGCCGCTGTGCAGCCGCAGCGCGGCCCTTAAATAATATGTTTTAATGCTGCCTTCAGCAGAGCTTCCACATCCATGGCTTCCGCATTTTCCACCTGTTTTACAGCGCGCAGCGCTTCTGTGGCGGAATAGCCCAAAGCGGTCAGCGCTTCCACCGCTTCGTTCCGGGTATCCGTAAGTCCGGAGAAATTCTCCGCATAAGCGGCGCTCTCCCTGGAAACGAAGGTGTCCTCCAGGGAAACCTTATCCTTCAGATCGAGGATGACCCGCTGTGCCGTCTTGGCTCCGATACCTGGCGCCTTCGCAATTGTTTTGGCATCCTGGGACAGAACCGCCATGCGGATATCATCCGCGCTGAGCACGGAGAGTACGGCAAGTCCCCCCTTGGGGCCGATGCCGTTGACAGTAATGAGGAGACGGAACATGTCCAGGTCATCCCTTGTAAGAAATCCGTACAGCTGAAAGGAATCCTCCCTGACGCAGGTATAGGTATGTATTTTTATCTCTTCCCCGATTCCCGGAAGGCTGGAATGGAGGCTGGAGGGAATTTTTATATTAAAACCGATATGGTTGACCTCCAGGACCAGGTTATCTTCTGAAATATCGGCGATTTTGCCTACTAAATATGCAAACATGCAAACTCCTGTCCGCGCCGGAAGGCGCTTTTTTCATTCATTATCCGTTCGGTTCCTTCACAGCTGCAGGCAGTCTTTATAAATCACTTCTCCAGGCCGGCAGGCGCTTCATCACCTGTCCCGCCGTCAGTCCGAGGCACAGGCCGGTAATACAGCCTGAGATGAGCAGAAACGGCAGATAATATATGGTCTGGTACGTCTGCACCACAAGCATGGCCACCACAAGCTGAGCACAGTTATGGGCTGTCCCTCCCGCCACACTCACTCCGGTTATGGAAAAACAGGGAAGCCTTTTGATCGCCAACATGACAAGAAAGCTCACCAGGGCGCCTGAAAGGCTGTAAAGAACGGCAGATAGATTTCCAAATAAAAAGCCGCCAAGGAATACCCTCGCAACATTTACTGTCAGAGCTTCTTTATTCCCAAAACGGTACATGGTAATCAGCACCGCCAGATTCGGAAGCCCCAGCTTCATTCCGGGGACGCCGAAGGGAAGCGGGATCAAAGCTTCCACATAACCCAGGATCAGCGCGAAGGCAAGCAGCATACTGAGCAAAGCTGTTTTTTTCATGTCTGCCCCCATCTGCGCGCAGGGCGCGCATGTGATTAAAGCCGCATGCAATTCAGGGAGGCCGGAACCTGTTTACGCCGGCCTGCCCCTTTAGTCCAACATGGCATCCGGCGCGGAAGAATCCGTTTCTGCACGGCCTTCTATCGTTATGACCAGCTTATGAGGCAGGCAGATGATGCTTTCCCCGCTGCGGCTGATTGCCCCCTGCCTGACACAGAGCCTGTCCGGACAGTCAGCGTCCTCCAGACGGACACTGCCCCCTTCTATTACCAACAGATTCTCGTTGCCGGAAGCATCCTTCAGCAAAAGCCTGGTATCCTCCGAAAGAGGAAGGCGCTCCTCCACTACTCCGTCACGGCTGACCACTACCCAGCCGTCTCCCGGCCCTGTAGTAAAATGCCTGACCAGCAGAACCCCTGCAAGAACCAGTATAGCCGCTGTCAGCAGAAAATCTGCCTTCGTCATTATAGCATGTTCGAACATATGTTTCAAGAAGCATCTTCTCCTTTATGAACACAGTAATTGCGCAAAGTTACTGTTCAAACAGGACAGCGCATTCAGCTGCGCAGGCCAGCGCTTTGCGCTGACCGTAAGAAAGTGATTCAGGATTGCCAAAATCCATCGCAAAAGGCGATTCAGGATGGGTTTTGGCAATCACTGTGAAGCAATTGAACAATTGCAGCACAGTTTTCCCGAAGCAGTCTCGTGCCCTCCGACTCACCGAAGGTGGAGGCGCTGACGGAAGCCGCCTTTTCATAAAAGGCAAGGGCTGTTTCATAATCCTCACGGCGGAAGGCGGCCTCACCCAGTCCGGAAAGTGCCGCGGAGTAATGGGCACAGTGCAGCTCTTCCCCGTCTTCTGCCTCGCCGGGCAAATTTCCGGAAGCCTCGTAAAGAGACAATGCCAGCTTCAGCAGTTCTTCCCCTTCTTCGTATTTTTCCTGTTTAAAACGCAGCAGAGCGGCGCTTGTCAGCAGATCGGCCCGCTGTTCCTTCTCTTCCGGCTTATTCTCCAGTATGGAGGCCGCCTTTTCCAGCAGCATCGCCGCCTCTTCAAATTCATTGCGGCTTTCCAGAAGCATGCTCATATTCTGATAAAGACGTATAAACCTTATATCCCCGCCGGACAGAGCCTGCTCATATATTTTCAGGGCGCGCACATCATAACGGTAAGCCTCCTCGTCCCGTCCGGCCGCCTGGCAGACAGCAGCCACATTGATCATGACCGTGGCAAAATGCTCCGTTTCCTCCAGCTGCAGTTCTTCCATTAAAAGAAGAATATCCTCAGACAGGTTCAGCGCCTTCTCAAACTGGCCGGTTTCCCTGTAAAAATCCAGAAGTTCATTTCCAATGGTAATATATATCCCGTAATTCTTCAATTCTGAGGCGTTTTCCATGCAGCCGGTAAGAAAAGGCTCCACCTTATCCCATTCACGCCGTTCAATCAGTCCGTTCAGCTGCGCAAATATTCCATCAATCGTCATCATTTATTCTTCTTCCTCCGTAATCAGTGTCCATCCCAGGCCGGCATCGTAGGCCATGCAATTCCAGATAATTTCTCCGTCCTCATCCAGAAGCGGCGAGTCGTCCGCTCCGTCCACCGGAACCTCATACAGAAGATCAATACACCGATCCCTCTCCACATCAACGGCCCTGGCATAAAACAGATATTCCACGCTGGGTTTGTTTCCCAGATTCAGTGGCAGGAACCATTCCTTATCCTCAGGAGAGGGGAAAACAAACGCTGCCAAGGGGCCGTCCTCCGTCTGCTCTTCGGATCCAGCCTTTTCTTCCTCCGGCCCCCGCCCCTCTTCCAGCTCTGCTTTCAGGGATGCTTCGATGGCCTCTTCCGGAATCACCTCCGGCCGGCGGAAAAGCTCCTCCCGCAGCTCCTGGCAGAATTCATTATCGGCAAGGATCACCAGATTCTCCCACTTGCTTTTAAATTCCTGAAGCTCGGTATTGTGCGCTTCCAGCTCCGCCTTCTCCTTTGTCAGACTGCTGACACTGGCCCTGGCGGATACCAGCCGGCCTGCAATTTCCTTTTTCTCACTTCGTTCCGTATAAATGACAAAAGCCTCCACCAGCATCGCTCCCAGCAGTACCGCAACCGTAATATATGTGATAACCTTGGCAAAAACATCTTCTTTAAAATTCATTCAGGCAATCAGTCCTTCCTTTTCAAAAAACAATATTTCCTTCCTATTTTACACCATCTTGCCATAAAAGTCATTGAAAAAATTGCGGTAGCTGTAAAGGACTGAACGGCGACAAATGCGTGCATTGACAGAATCGCCGGAAAAAGCTATAATTACTGTGTTTTGAAATTCAAAGCTTTTGAAAATCAAAGGTAACTGTATCGTTAAAAACAGCTGCCAGAAAGATAACAGGAGGGGTTTACCCATGCAGAAGTATGAAATTACCACTGATTCCAATTCCGATTTACCTGTTTCCTACGCGGAAAAGTTTCAGACCGTCATCATCCCGCAGTATTATGCCTTTGGGGAAGAGGTATACGGTGATGAAAAACATATGCCTCCGGCAGAATTTTATGAACGCATGAAAAAAGGAGAGCTGCCCTCTTCCATGGCCAATAATCCGGCGGTGATCCGGGAAAAATTCGAACGTATTTTGAAAGACGGCAATGACATCCTGCATATTGCCTTTTCCTCCGCATTGAGCGGCAGCTACAACAATGTTTATGTAACCGCCCAGGAGCTGTGTGAAGAATATCCTGACCGCAAAATTGTGGTTCTGGATTCCCTGAATGTTTCCCTGGCGGAAACCATTCTTGTAATTAAGGCAAATCAGCTGCGGAAGGAAGGAAAGACTCTGGAGGAAAACGCGGCTTATCTGGAGGAATATAAGAAGCATCTGCATGTGCAGTTTACCGTGGATGATCTGTTTCATTTAAAAAGAGGCGGCAGGATCTCCGGTGCCGCTGCCGCAGTGGGAACCGCGCTGAACCTGAAGCCTTTCCTTTATGTGGGCAGGGAAGGGACCCTGGTTTCCGATGGGACTACCCGCGGCAGGAAAAAATCCATCCGCACCCTGGCGGAGCGCGTGGCAAAAACCCTGGGTGATGCGCCCGACCGCACGGTTCCTGTAGGCATCGTCCATGGAAACTGCCCTGAGGACGCCGGACTGGCGGCGGAATTCGTAAAGGAACTGACCGGGATCGAGGATATTATTATTAATGATATCAGTCCCAGCATCGGAACGCACGCCGGTCCCGGAGCACTGGGAATTCTCTATTATGGAGAGGAAAAGAAAAACTGAAATCCGTCCGGAAACGCCGTTTCCTATAACAGACTGCTATTTTCCTGGACATAAAAGGAGCGCAGCTTCGGCCCACCGGCCAGCTGCGCTCCTTTTATGATGGCGGCAGAAACGTCTCCTGCGAAACCCTCTCCGCTTCTTTTTACTGCTTGTTATTGATATAATTAACAAGTCCTTCCGCATCTATAATTTTCTGCATGAATTCAGGGAAGGCCTGCCCCTGGTAGGAGGTTCCCTTTGTCACATCCGTGATGACGCCGGAATCAAAATCCACCTCTACTTCATCTCCTGCCTCAATCGCTTTGGAGGCTTCCGGGCATTCGATGATGGGAAGGCCGATATTAATGGCATTCCTGTAGAAAATACGGGCAAAGGTTTCTGCGATAACGCAGCTTACGCCCGCCGCTTTAATGGCTATCGGGGCATGCTCCCTGGAAGAGCCGCAGCCGAAGTTCTTTTCCGCAACAATGATATCGCCTTTTTTCACATTTTTAATAAAATCCTTATCGATGTCTTCCATACAATGCGTAGCCAGCTCCGCCGGATCGGAGGAATTCAGGTAACGGGCAGGAATGATTACATCGGTATCTACATTATCGCCATATTTGAATACGGTTCCTTTTGCATTTTTCATTTCTCTAATCTCCTTTGCTTACTTTACAGCTGGCAGGGGCAGGAAATCTTTCCTGTCACAGCGCTTGCCGCAGCTACGGCCGGGCTTGCCAGATAGACCTCGGAATCCACATGGCCCATACGTCCCACGAAATTTCGGTTGGTGGTGGATACGCATCTTTCACCGGCTGCCAGGATTCCCATATAGCCTCCAAGGCAGGGACCGCAGGTAGGTGTGCTCACAACCGCGCCCGCTTCGATGAATATTTTCAGAAGGCCCTCTTCCATCGCCTGAAGATAAATAGCCTGTGTGGCGGGAATGATGATGCAGCGCATGCCGGAAGCCACATGGCGGCCCTTAAGGACCTCTGCGGCACAGCGCAGGTCGCCGATACGTCCGTTGGTACAGGAACCGATAACTACCTGATCTATTTTCACATCCTCTGTGATCTCGTCGATGGTTTTCGTGTTTTCAGGCAGATGAGGGAATGCGATAGTCGGACGCAGAGCGCCTAAGTCGATGGTATATTCCTCATCATAAACGGCATCTTCATCCGCTTCATAAACCACCGGTGTCTTCATGGAGTGCTCCTTCATATAAAGCAGCGCCTGATCATCCACCGGGAAAATACCGTTCTTTCCGCCGGCTTCAATAGCCATATTGGCAATGGTAAAACGGTCGTCCATGGTCAGGCTGGCAATTCCGTCTCCCACAAATTCCATGGATTTGTAAAGAGCGCCGTCCACGCCGATCATACCAATAATATGTAAAATCACATCCTTGCCGCTCACCCATTGGGAAAGCTTTCCGGTAAGGTTAAAACGGATGGCTCCGGGCACCTTGAACCATGCTTTTCCTGTGGCCATGCCGGCAGCCATGTCCGTGCTTCCAACGCCTGTGGAAAATGCGCCCAGCGCGCCGTAGGTACAGGTATGGGAGTCCGCGCCAATAACTACGTCGCCAGCCACTACCAGGCCTTTTTCCGGAAGAAGGGCATGTTCAATTCCCATTTCCCCCACTTCAAAATAATTGGTAATCTGGTTGCGGTAAGCAAATTCCCTGACGCATTTGCAGTGTTCCGCTGATTTGATATCCTTGTTGGGTACAAAATGATCCGGTACCAAAGCGATTTTGTCTTTGTCAAAAACGCCGTCCACCTTCATTTTTTCCATTTCCTTAATAGCTACGGGACTGGTAATATCATTGCCAAGCACCAGATCCAGATCCGCCTCGATCAGCTGGCCTGCTTCCACTCTTTCCAGGCCGGCATGGGCTGCCAGAATCTTCTGTGTCATTGTCATTCCCATAATTTTTCTTTCCTCCGTTTCTGCTGTTTTGCCAGCATCTGTACAGGCCGCTCCCGGGCCGTTCGATAAATTTAGTGTATCATAACCCTGGCCTCAGGGAAAATACTTTTCTTTCATGTTTACTATAATTACAAGTTATAGTATAATTTCATAAAATACAGTGTAGTTATAGGAGTTGGTTCAATGGAACAGAATCTGAATTTATACCATATTTTTTATACGGTGGCCAAATGCCGGAATATATCCGGGGCGGCACGGCAGCTTTTTATCAGCCAGCCGGCCATCAGCAAAGCGATTTCCCGTCTGGAGCAGAATCTGAACACCACTCTGTTTCTGCGTTCCTCCAGAGGGGTCAGACTGACGGAAACAGGGGAAATCCTTTTCCGGCAGGTGGAAAGCGCCTTCGACGCCATCTGCCAGGGGGAGGAACAGCTCCGAAAGGTGCAGGAGTTGGGAATGGGCCATCTTTCCATCGGCGTAAGCTCAACTTTGTGCAAATATGTACTGCTTCCCTATCTCAGCCGTTTTACCAGGGAAAATCCGCATATCCAAATCTCCATTTCCTGCCAGTCCACTTATCAGACCATGGAGGCGTTGGAAAAAGGGACGGTGGATATCGGGCTTATCGGGGAGAATGAGCGGATGGAAAAGCTTGTTTTTTATCCGGTGCAGGAAATTGAAGATATTTTTGTCTGCACAAGGCGTTATCTGGAAAACCTGTGCAAAAGGGTATCTTTTCCCGGAAAGCCGTCGGCAGGGGATTTGATTTCCCATGCGACGCTGATGCTTCTTGACAAGGAAAATATTACCCGACAGTATATGGACAAGTATCTGTTCAGTGAAGGAATCAGCGCCGCGCAGATACTGGAAGTGACCTCCATGGATCTTCTGATTGATTTTGCAAAAATCGATTTGGGAATCGCCTGTGTCATTGAAAGCTTTGTGCGGGAGGAGCTGGAAAGCGGAAGGCTGATACGGCTGGCGATGCCGGTATCCGTGCCCGTCAGGAAGGTGGGGTTTGCCTACATAAAAAATGCGGCCTTTTCGTCTACTGCCGGGAAGTTCATGGATTTCTACATGGAATGCTGTGAAGGAAATGGGAAGTTATGATTAGACTAAAAAAGAGACTGGGGAATGTATCTAACCGCAGTCTCTTTTTGTGTGTAAATGTTATTATGTAAGCAAATCCGGCCCGAAAGAGGGGGGATTGTTTACGGGGTTTTAGTTTTCGATCAGTTTGTTGGTGTCGTTCCAGCTGTAGAGTTTGCGGAGTTCTGCACCGGTTTTTTCGAGCTGGTGGGAGGCTTCTTTTTTCTTCATGGCATTGAAGTGAGGGCAGCCTACCTGGTTCTCAAGGAGCCATTCTTTTGCGAAGGAGCCGTCCTGGATGTCGGAAAGGACTTTCTTCATGGCTTTCTTGGTGTCTTCTGTTACAATCTTAGGGCCGGTGATGTAGTCGCCGTATTCTGCGGTGTTGGAGATGGAATATCTCATTCCGGCAAAGCCGCTTTCGTAGATCAGGTCAACGATCAGCTTCATTTCATGGATGCATTCGAAGTATGCGCTTTCGGGTTCGTAGCCTGCTTCTACCAGTGTTTCGAAGCCTGCTTTCATCAGCGCGCATACGCCGCCGCACAGCACTGCCTGCTCGCCGAACAGGTCGGTTTCGGTCTCTTCACGGAAGGTGGTCTGGAGAACGCCGGCTCTTGCTCCGCCGATTCCCAGCGCGTATGCCAGTGCCAGGTCATGTGCCTTTCCTGTGGCATCCTGCTGTACTGCGATCAGGCAGGGAACGCCTTTTCCGGCCTGGTATTCGCTTCTTACGGTATGTCCGGGTCCCTTGGGTGCGATCATGGCAACGTCAATATCTGCCGGAGGCTTAATCTGTCCGAAGTGGATGGCAAAACCATGTGCGAACATAAGCATCATGCCGGGTCTTAAGTTGGGTTCGATGGATTCTTTGTAAAGTGCGCCCTGCTTCTCATCGTTGATCAGAATCATGATGATGTCGGCTTTCTTTGCAGCTTCTGCAGCTGTATATACGGTAAGTCCCTGTGCCTCTGCTTTCGCCCAGGATCTGGAACCTTCATAAAGTCCTACAATGACGTTACAGCCAGACTCCTTCAGATTCAGGGCATGTGCATGGCCCTGGCTGCCGTAACCGATTACTGCGATTGTTTTATCCTGTAATAAAGACAGGTCACAATCTTCCTGATAATAAATCTTTGCCATTTTTCTTTCCTCCATTTTGTTTGAATGACTATATAACTGAAAGGCCGCAGCGATGGCTGTACCTCAGAGTCCTGTTATGCTTCGGGCGCAGCGCGTCCGGTATTGTGTGTTGCTGTCCGGTAATTCCTCCGCCGTCCGGCGGAAGGGACTGTTAAAACATGAAAATCAGACGATGGAGCAGTAATCTTCCAGGTAAACCACATTCCCGGTTCCGCGTCCCAGGCCTGCGATGCCTGTTCTTGCCAGCTCCAGGATTTCGTAATTGCTCAGAAGATTGATGCAGGCGTCCACCTTGCTCTGGTTGCCTGTGATCTCCACAATCAGGCTTTCCTGGCCCACATCAATAATGTTGGCGCGGAATATGTTGGTGATGGCTATGACGTCCTGCCGCTTTTCGGCGCTGACCTTGACCTTTATCAGCGCAAGCTCGCGGTAAACGCTTTCTTCGGGCTTCAGTTCCCTGATGTCCCGTACATCCACCAGCTTGGAAACCTGCTTCTCAATCTGTTCCAGGATCTCATCATCGCCTTTGGCGACAATGGTGATTCTGGTAATTCTGGGATCGGCAGTTTCACCTGCCGTTATGCTTTCAATATTGTAGCCGCGTCTGGAGAACAGGCCGGATATCCGGCTCAGAACACCCGATGTATTATCTACAAGCAGCTGAAACACTTTTTTACGCATTTATGTACCACGCCCCTCTTTGTCCGAAGGCCCGAAGGCCCGTCCGGTGCTGTCTTTTCAAACTATTCTAGCAACATTTCCAACCCTTGTCAACGTATGATAGTCAGTCATACTTTTTATAACCTCTGGTTATGGTTATATTAAAATACTGAAAAATACGTTATACAAGCAACGGTATCCTATGTGTACGGAACGCCGTTTTAAATGTCATTTTCCAGGCATTTGGGAAGGGCCAGGGTTCCGGTGCGGGCTACCTCCACGATGCTGATGGACTGGAGCATTGTGAGGAAGAGCTGCACTCTTTCCGGGGTGTCGCATATCTGGATAAGCATCATGTGCTTGGACATGTCCACGATGGACGCATGCATGATAGCGCAGTTTTCCATAATATCCTTACGGTTGTTGCGGTTGTACTTTACCTTGACAAGCATCAGTTCGCGGCTGATGCTTGACGTTTCGTCAAAGGTCTTTACCTTGATGACATCCAGCTTTTTATTCAGCTGCTTCTCGATCTGTTCAATGGTCCGCTGGTCGCCGCTGCTGACAATTGTCATGCAGGATACAGCCGGGTCATCCGTCTCTCCTACCGCAAGGGAATTGATATTAAAGCATCTTCTGGAAAACAGGCCCGCCACCTTGCACAGGACACCGGATCTGTTTTCAACAAGAACAGAGTATATTTTTTTCATTCCGCCACCTCCATGATTATTTTACCAGATCCATCGGGTCTATCATGCATTCCATAAGATAAGAGCAGTCATCCTTCAGGAAGGCGTCCAGCGCCCCGTCAATTTCTTCATTGCGGCTGACCCTGATAAAAGGAATATCATAGGCCTCCGCCAGCTTATCCAGATGGGGCGTTCCCGCAATGTCAACCACCGAGTACCTGTCTTTATAGGAGTAATGCTGATATTCCCTTACCATGCCCAGATAGTTGTTGCGAAGGACCACTATTTTCACCGGGATATGGTACTGCTGGATGGTTGCCAGCTCCATCATGGACATCTGGAAGGAGCCGTCGCCGCATACAGCGATTACCTGCTTGCTCATGTCGCCCAGCTTTGCGCCCATGGCGGCCGGAATGGAATACCCCATGGTGCCCATGCCGCCGGAGGTGAGGAAACGGCCTTCCCTGACCACATGGAAAGCGCAGGACCAGATCTGGTTCTGGCCCACATCAGCCACATAGACGCCGTCAGGCTTCATTTTTTCTGAAATGCGGTGAATCAGCGCTTCCGGATCCACATAGTCCGGATTGGGCTTCCGAAACTGCTTCATGCTGCTTTTGTAGCCCTCCAGGGTATGGAGCCATTCTTCATGCTCGCAGTCAATTTCCTGTTTTTCAAAATCTTCAAAAATGTATCTGGCATCTCCTACCAATGGAATGGTGGGACCGGCATTTTTGCCGATTTCAGCCGGATCAACATCAATATGTACCAGAACCTTGTCATGGGTGATCAGGTCGGGCTGGTTCACGGAACGGTCCGCCACACGGGCGCCTACCATAATGAGCAGGTCCGATTCATTCATGGCGCGGTTGGCATAGGATTTTCCGTTATTTCCCACCATGCCGAAATACATGGGATGCTCCGTGGGCATAACGCCGATGCCCATCATGGTGGAAACCACGGGGATCCGGAACTTTTCGGAGAATCTGCGAAGCTCTTCGCAGGCGCCGCTGAGGGTAACACCGCCGCCGGCATAGATCAGAGGGCGTTTTGCCTTTTCCAGCTCACGGATAACCTTCTTGATCTGCACCGCATGGCCCTTGACCGTAGGCTTGTAGGTTCTCATATTCACTTCATCCGGATAACGGAATTTGGAGATTTGGGCATTCTGGATATCAATGGGGACGTCAATGAGGACAGGCCCCTTTCTTCCGGTATTTGCCACATAAAAGGCTTCCTTGAAAATTCTGGGAATATCATTCACATCCCGGACAAGGTAGCTGTATTTTACAAAGGATTCCGCCGCGCCCGTAATATCGGCCTCCTGGAACACATCGCTGCCAAGCAGCTCGCTGTTCACCTGTCCGGTAATGCAGACCAGGGGTATGCTGTCTGCAAAGGCTGTTGCAATGCCGGTGATCAGATTGGTCGCCCCGGGGCCTGAGGTCACGGCGCATACGCCCACCTGGCCGGTCACTCGCGCCAGGCCGCTGGCCGCATGGGCCGCATTCTGTTCCGTCCTGATTAAAACAGTACTGATTTCAGAATCCAGAATGCTGTTATAAAAAGGGCAGATTGCCACACCGGGATAACCAAATACTTCCTTTATCCCTTCCAACTCCAGACACTTTACTATCGCATCCGCACCATTCATCTTCTATCCCTCCATTATTTTCTAAATTTGCCGAAAAACTCCGCCAGCGGAGCTATGACATCATTCAAATCGGAAATTGCCTCATTCAGGCTTTCAATGTCCATCTGGTCCACCTTCTTCATGGTCTGCTCCACTGCCAGGCTGCTGGAATCCACCAGGGAATTGACATTGTCGGCCACATCCCCCAGTTCATCCAGCGCATCCTCCGCCATAGTCAGCGCCGTCGAGGCCTGCTCCAGAGTTCCTGAGGCCTGCTCCAGCGCCCTGGTCAGCCCGGGAAGCACACTGGCCACAAATAGGAGGACAAGCGCTGCCAGAACCAGATTGGAAACCGCAAATATGCGGGTGAAAAACAGCTGCTTTTTCTGTAAGGCCGTCCGTTTTTCATCGGATTCCTTCAGCTGCTCCATCAGCTGCCTCACGGCCAGCTCAGTTCCGTCAGCCTCCCAGAGCTCGTCATGCTGGCTGTCATGGGGAAGATCATCCCACAGCTCTTCCTTTGGTCCTTCCTGCTCCCTTACTGCCTCTTTTTCATTCATTTCCATAGGTGCCTCCCATTCCCTCCCGGATACCCAGAAGGCGTCTGGCCAGTCTCACCGCATCCGCGGCGTCCCGGGCATAACCGTCCGCATGGATTTCGTCCGCATATTCCTGCGTAATGACCGCGCCGCCGATAATGATTTTGGCATCCAGGCCTTCTGCACGGGCCAGCTCTATCACGTGTCTCATTTCCTGCATCGTGGTGGTCATCAGCGCTGACAGGCCGATGATGGAGGCGTGATTTTCCCTGGCGGCGCGGACGATGGTTTCCTTGGGAACATCCTTGCCCAGGTCAATGACCTGAAAGCCGTAATTTTTAAGCATGAGAGCCACCAGATTCTTGCCGATGTCATGGATATCGCCTTCCACCGTGGCTATGACCACAACAGGCATCTGCTCCCGCGCGCCTCCTGCCGAAAGCAGGGGCTCGAGAATGCCGATTGACAGCTTCATGGCTTCCGCGCTGGAAATCAGCTGCGGCAGGAAATATTTTCCCTTATCGAAAAGCTCTCCTACCTGATTGATGGCAGGGATCAGGCAGTTATCCAGCAGTTCCTTAGCCGGAAGCCCTGCATCCAGCGCCCGGCGGGTAATCTGCCCAATGCCGCTCCGGTTTCCTTTAAGAACTGCGTTATAGACATCGGAGGAGGGGGAAGCTTCTGCGGGCTGCGCCGCTTTTGTTTCCTTTGAGACGGCCTTTGCGGGCGCTGCCTGGGCGCTGACGCCTGTGCAGGAGGCCGCGTACTCGATATAACGCAGATCGCTGCCTTCCTTGTGAAGAAGCATATCCGATGCAAAAGCGCTGGCAACAAGCAGCTCCGAAGAAGGATTGGCAATCGCCATTGTAAGCCCTGCCTGGATTGCCATCGTCAGAAAGACGCTGTTTACATAGGCTCTCTGAGGCAGGCCGAAGGATATATTGGAAAGCCCGCATACGGTCGCCAGCTGTTTTTCCCTGCAGTAACGGATGGTTTCCAGGGTTTCCAGCGCCGCATTGGGATTGGCTCCTACTGTTGTGACCAGGCCATCCACAATGATATCTTCCTTCGTAAGTCCGCAGTCAATGGCCCGCTCCAGAATTTTACCGATAATGTCCTTCTTTTCCTGCAGGCTTTCGGGTAGTCCCGCGTCGGATAAAGGAAGAAGGATAAACATGGCGCCGTATTTTTTTGCCATGGGAATCAGCTTTTCGAACTTTTCCGTTTCCAGGGAAATGGAATTGATAAGCGCCCTTCCGGGATAACGGCGCAGCGCAGCTTCTATTACGTCAATATGGCTGGAATCGATGGAAAGAGGCAGCTGGCTGACTCCCGCCACCTCCTCCATGGCTTTCAGCATCATTTCCTTTTCGTCAATACCGCTCATGCCCATGTTGACATCGAGAATGGAAGCACCGCCCTCCTCCTGTTCCTGGGCAAACCTGGTTACCATTTCAAAGCTGCCCTCACGGAGCTCGGCCTGAAGCATTTTTTTGCCGGTGGGATTAATTCGTTCTCCTATGATAAGAAAGGGATCCTTCAGCCCGAAGGCAACCGTCCTGCGTTCGGAGGCCAGGAAGCGGGTTCCTTCCGGCCGGCGGCCGGTCCCGGCCGGCTTTACGGCATGGAAAGCTTTATGCAGGGCGGCGATATGCGCGGGTGTCGTTCCGCAGCAGCCACCGATAATGGAAGCGCCGGCTTCACATACCTCCCGCATTTCCCCTGCAAATTCCTCCGCCTGCATGCTGTAGACCGTCTTTCCCTCCGCATCCAGGGAAGGGAGTCCTGCATTGGGCTTGGCAATCACGGGAACCCTGGTCACGGAAGCCATACTGCGTATGATCCGGGCCATCTGGCCGGGGCCTGTAGAACAGTTCGCGCCTATCGCATCGGCTCCCAGGCTTTCCAGCACCACAGCGGCGGTTGCCGCGTCCGTACCGTACAGGCTCCTTCCGTCGCCTTCAAAGGTCATGGTGACCATGACCGGAAGATCCGGGCAGGTCTCTTTGGCGGCGATAAGGGCGGCCCTGGATTCCTGCAGGCTCATCATGGTTTCCACAACAAGCAGATCCACGCCAGCCTCTTCCAGAAGGATTATCTGTTCTTTGTAAACTGCAATCAGCTCTTCCAGCTCCATGCTTCCTATGGGGGCCAGCTGTTCGCCGGTCATGGTCAGATCTCCGGCAACCAGCGCCCTGCCGGACGCAGCTTTTCTGGAAACAGCTACCAGTTTATGGTTCACCTGCCGTATCTGCTCCTCCATGCCGTATTCCCTGAGCTTGCACCGGTTGGCCGTAAATGTCGGCGCATATAAAATATCAGTCCCCGCTTCCACATATTCCTTCTGCAGGCCAATGAGGACATCTTCATTTTCCATTATCCATTTTTCCGGACAGACCCCGGCGGGCATGCCTCTCGTGATAAGGTTGGAGCCTGTGGCACCGTCCAGAAAAACCATTTTTTCCTTTACAAAATCTCTGAATTCCTGTTTTGTCATCCTTTTTTCTCCATTTACAAATATGTAACATTCTAACATGAAAATAAACAAAAGAAAAGCGTCACCTTCGTTACTGGTCACTCCGTGACCAGTAACTGCATAAATCCATTAAAAATCGCCTGCGGCGATGGGATTTATGCACTCTTGAATCACGTTCTTACGTACTGTGCAGTAAATGCACAGTACTGAGTGAACAGTAACTCACCTTCTCCGCCTTTATCATACCCTTGATTTCAGGCTCGGAATATGGTAAGTTGAATAGGAACATAACCGGAAAGGTACGATAGTGATGATAAAAACAGGAAAGACAGGCCTCCTGGCCGCCGCGCTTCTGGCTGCCGCACTGCTTGCGGGCTGCGGAAAGAATGCGGAGCTGGATAAATTTCATACGGAAATGGAAAATTTTACCCAACAGGCGAACGAAACCTTTGATGTGCTAAATAATATTGATCCGGAATCTGATACCGCGATGGAGGATATGCTAACCGCACTTGACGATCTGGCGGCGGAATTCAATACGCTGGCGGAGATTGAGGTGCCCAGGCAGTTTTCCGCAATAGAGAACCTCGCTGACGAGGCGGGGGACAATATGTCCCAGGCGGCAAGCCTGTACCGGGAAGCCTATGGCGGAGAAGAATATAACGAAAATGTGGCCGCTGCCGCCGCTGAATATTATAACAGGGCAATAAAGCGGATCAATTATATCTCAGAGATTCTGCAGGGAGAGATGCCTACGGATGATTCCATAGTTATTACTACGGAAAACGATGCGCCTGGCTTTAAAGAGGATGCCGGAGAAGGGGGAACGCAAACGGGTGATACCGGCGCCGAAGGCGGTGAGGACGGAACCCCGGCTGCGGAATAACTATCTGAAGCTCCATGGAGTATGGAAACAGAAAAAACAAAAAGTCTTTCAGTGCTTTCGCATTGAAGGACTTTTTTTAACGGTCATTTTATCTGTTTTCCCTGCAGGTCAGTTCTGTTACCTCCAGTTTGAATATACAGGCATTCTCCGGCAGAGAGTTTTGGTCTTCCGCGAATTTTCCGGGAATGTAATGGGCCAGGATATGCTTCAGCGCAGTCCTCTTCTCTTCCTCCCCATTTAAAAAGACAGGCCTTCCGCAGCCGAAGGCGGAGCTGTAAAGCATGGTATATTCACTTCCTCCCACCGGCAGCATGCAGTGGTTGGCATCCATCTGAAAGGTTATTTCCTCCGCTGCTTCCTCTGCTGCCTTTATCAGGGCCGTCTTCTTTTCATCCAGCCTGCTCTGGAAATAAAAAGTGAACTTACCGTTAAGGAAAGTATAACCAAAGCAGAGAGGCACAATATACGCCCTGTTTCCGTCAACAAGCCCCAGACGGCAGGTGTCGCAGCTGTCCACGGTCTTTAAAATACCAGCAAGCTCCCGGACTTCTTTTTCTTTTTGTATCATTTTCAATTTTCTCCTCTAATTCCAATAGGCAGTGTTCATTCTGTCATATACGGTATCCATCAGCTCCACGGTCTGCTGCCGTTTGTTGGCACTTTCGGCAGGATACACCGGAGGGAGTATTTTCAGGGTAAGGCAGGGCCTGCGCTTCAGGATACCAATCAGGCCGCCGGGCTGTCTGTAGGAAATCACCATGGGAAGTACTGGCACGCCGGTTTCACAGGCGGTAAGGAAGGCTCCCCGTTTGAATCCGCGGATTCCCTGATAATAAGGATGCAGCACCACCTCCGGATAATAATGGAGCAGGTTCCCGTTCTGCACCCATTTCCCCGTCGCCTCCATAAAACGTTTGAAACCCTGCTTGCTCTCCGGAATTGGAATAGCGCCCAGCAGACGTATAATATGGCGTATCAGAGGTATCCGGAAGTTGGATTCCAGCGTGGGGAAACATACATTACGGCTGCGCAGCACATAGGAAACCATGATGCAATCCAGCAGATGCACATGATTGCATACGGTGACAGCCCCGCCCTTTATAGCCTTCAGATTTTCCTTTCCTTCTATTTTCAGCCCCCAGATAGGTTTGATTATCAGCGCTACCAGCAGGTAAATGATAAGGCGTATCAGCCCTCCGCCCAGGATAAACAGTGGATTTGCAGGAAAAAAATTATAATTTTCCCGCACCTTGAAACGGAAGGGCGTCCACATCTTAATCAGATGCTTTTCTTCATATACGACACCGTCCCTGCTCTTACCTTCCTCCGTGAATTTCCTGCAGTTTTCAATCCGCCGGTTTTCCCTGTGAAAATCTCTCAGTTCCTCTTCAAACATCTGCTCCATTTGCCGGACACAGCCGTCCAGAGCGAAATTCTTTCCATGTTCGCTGTATTCTGCTTCCATACGCGCGCGCTCTGCAGGTTCACTCAGCCAGTAATCGATCTTTGCGGCAAGATCGTCGCTGCTGCCGGCCTGGAACAGGCTTCTTTCATCCAGGGCAAACTGCGGAGTAGCCGATTTGGGGCTGTTGGCGATTACCGGGACGATGCCGCTGGAAAATGCCTCAATACAGGAGATAGCCTCTATTTCCGCATCTGCCGCATGGACATACAAATCCGTTTCGGAAAGCAGGTTCACCAGCTGTTCATGGGAGAAGAACCGCATGATTGGTTTATTGGTCAGCTTCCGGGAACGCAGGCGGTAGCTTCCGTATTTCAGCCCCTGTCCTGCAAGCACCAGCTGAATACGTGATTCATATCGGGATTTGGCGATGGCGTCAATCAGCACATCCTGCCGTTTTTCATTGGAAAGCCTGCCGATCATGAGCACAATGAATTTATCCTTAAGCTTATCTGATTTCTTCTTTTTCCGGTAAACAAAGTCCGGATCCACACCATTGGAAATCACATGCAGCTTTGCAGTGTAGTGATTCGCCTTCAATTCCTCCGCTATAAACGTGCTGGGGCAATGGATATGGCGGAAATTTTTATAAAAATTATCCCAGAAAAAACGGTACAGCCAGGTATTCACATTCTTCTGGCGGCCCAGATGCAGCGTATAGGTGATGTTCTCCGGCTGCACATGGAATGCGGCGGTATGGGGCACGCCCATTTCCTGGGCGATGTGCAGCCCCCTAATGCCGAGCCAGAAGGGAAGCAGGAAATGCACCAGATCCGCCCAGCCAATGGCTTCCTTAAGTACCTCTTCGTCCGGCTTTGCAAAAACCATTCCCTGCTTTGTTACGATATGGTGTACGATAGGCGGCAGGAAATATTCCTTCACCAGGTACTTACCATTGCCGGAATTTCCTGTACTGACCACTCTGACCTCATGCCCGTGTGCATTCAGCGTGTGCGCCAGGCGCTGGGCAGTCATTGTGGTTCCGTTATTTCCTCTGTCATATTGATCGATAACTAATAATATTTTCATATTTATTTACCAGGTATATTTCTTAAAATGCAGTTCTCTCAGGTCGCGCGCTATCAGATAAGCAGCGGCATTCACAAAGAGAAACACCAGCAGGTTTACCCTGAATCCATGGCTGCCGGGGATCAGCGCATTGATTAGGAGTGTCAAAAGAAGCCAGCCTCCGTATACCAGTATCTGGAAAAGCTTCTGTCTCATATGGAACAGCCTTTGGTAGAAATATTTGGATAAAAACCATGCAACCAGGGGAATGACAGCCAGTTCAAGCACATAAGTCAGGGACATGGGGATAAGCAGCACCGCATCCTTCCTGCCAGACAACGCCGAAGCTGCCACCACTGCAACAAGAAGCAGATGATAACAGCAAAATACCTGCACGGAACGCTCTAATGTAAAAATATACCTTTCATAGGCGGTCTGATGCTCTTGCATATTACCGGCTTTTTTCCGGGCATATTCCTCCGGCGGGCAGCCCAGCGCCTCCTCCATGGACTGTTCCTTTTTGATGGCGGCCTTTGCAGTTTTTACCAGTTCCTCCCTGTTTTTTTCCAGTTCATATGCACACATGCCTTCTTCCTGGAGATATTCGCTGATTTCTGTGATGATATCTCCATATTCTGGCTTCAGATATAAAATATCCTGTGCATTGCTCTTTCTAATTTTCGCATATCTGGACATTGCGTTTCTCCTCTATTCTTCCGTTTTTCCCGCTATAAACAGTTCAAAAGCATCTTCCGGCATGGGTTTTGCAAAATAATAGCCCTGACCGATATCACAGTGTATGGAATGTATGAATTCCGCCTGGGCCGCATCCTCCACCCCTTCCGTTACCGTAGTAATCTGAAGCTCCCGTGCCAAAGTGATGATATTTTTCATAATGATATCCCGCTTTTCCTTCTCAGCCGTGTCGGAAAGGAAAACTCTGTCCAGCTTCAGTTCGTCAATATCCAGCTCCTTTAAAATATTCAAAGAAGAATATCCGCTTCCGAAATCATCCATGGAAACGGCAAAGCCCATCTTGTGCAGTTCCCGGACAAGAACCTTCATTTCATCCAGATTATCCATGGTGATGCCTTCCGTTACTTCAAGAATGATACGGGAAGGATCACAATGGTATTTATGGATAATCCGCTGAATCTCATTCAGGTAATCCGCTTTATAGAACAGGATTCTTGACTGATTGACCGAAATACAGATATCGGCATACCCGTTTTTCTCAAGCCGTTTCAAAAAGGCACAGGCTTCCTCCAGCATATACATATCCAAATCAGTAATAAAACCGTTTTGTTCAAAAACAGGTATAAATTCGTCAGGATATATCAGGCTGCCGTCAGGACGTATCCAGCGCACAAGAGCCTCTGCACCGCAAACCGCCGAAGTATTCAGAAGGACCTTGGGCTGCAGGTACATTTTGAATTCCCTGTTATCCAGGGCAGCGTGCATGCACTGCTCGATTTCATTGCGCTTCACTTCTTTATCATGGAGGCCGTCGCCATAAAATACAGTGGTGCTGTCATGGTAGCCTTTTGCATTTTTCAGAGCCAGATTCGCCCGATCCCAGAAAACGTCAACGTTGATTTTATTGCTGAAGGACTCAATTATCTTTACGCCGCAGTTGCAGAGAATATGATACTCCTGCACATCGTCAAGCTGGCAGGAGGCAATGGTATCCACAAGCTGCTTCAGACGGTCCGTCAGGGCCTCTTTGCCGCTATAGTGCAGGAGCAGGGCGAAACGGTCAGAGTTGTCACGGCAACAGAATTCTTCCTCCTGAAGCATTTGGTTGCAGGTATTTGCAACATGCTGCAGAAGATAATCCCCCTTCTGATATCCAAACAGCTCGTTTACAAACTTAAAATTGGCAATATCCAGAAGAACCAGCGCATAATTGCTGTCCTTCTCCAATTTTGCAGAGGCCAGCTCCATAAATCGCGCCTTATTATAAAGCCCCGTCAGCTGATCATAATAGGCCATCCGCTGCATGGCGTTGCGGCTTCCGCGGATGATGATATAAATATAACTGAACAATAGAACGAGAAGCAGGATAATAACGGCAAAAATACAGATAATCATTCTCGTCATCTTAACAAAATTCGCATTCAGCGCGCTGCGGGGAACCATACATAAAATGTACCAGCCATTCTTGCCTATCGGGGTAAAAAACATCCAGTATTTTATCTTATTATAGGTAAACTGGGAAAAAAATTTGGCACCCTCCTGCAGCTTCGGCAGTATCTCCTCTTTATCACTGATTCCCAGGATAGCGGATTCAAAAATGCTCCGGATATCCCCCTCTTCCAATATCTGATGAGCGGATCGGATAATAAAATCCCCCTGCTCATTAATTATATGGAGATATGCATTCCCGCTGAATATGGGCTGATTGATGATTTCTGCAAAGGTTTCTGAGGAATTCGCTGCGGTAAGAGCGCCGATCAGCTCCCCATTTTTATAGACAGGGACCGCATAGCAGTTAACATAACCCTCTCCGAAATTATCCGGAAGGGTATCAGATACAGAGCTGCTACCTGCCAGGGCCTCCCGGATAAAGGCTTCTTCTCCAAGATAGACATTTTCCACCCGGACCCCCTGCATATCAACAAGATCTCCTCTTCCGTCGGGTTTGACAAATCCCATACGGATGAAATCATTCTGATAATTTTCTGTCTCCAGAATGTCCATAACCTTGTCCATATCCATGATATTGTTTCCGATTATGGTTGCCAGGGCCTCCAGCGTCTGCAGATTTCCTTCTATCTGCTTTATCATGGTATTCCTGTACTGCTCCGTCACTTCATCCAGATAACGTTCCGCTTCATTTTTCTGTGCCCTGCTTAAGGTTTCAAAAGCCAGAACTGCGGTTAAAACAAGTGCTGTAAGGATTCCTGCCGCTACGCTTACCGCCACGATAATCTGTTTTTTCAGGTTCCTGTCCTCTTTCATGGTCTTCTCCAAAAGCGAATGGTATTTCGCCTTTCCATGTATGTATTTGTTGTGCATAAATGTCAGACAATATGCTTATTATAACCTAACCGATCATTTTTGTACAGCTTATGAAAATTCAAAAAGGAAACCGCCGGCCGGACTGCCTGCGGTTTCCCTGAGAATCATCTGTTAATATAAAGTTTAAGAGCCTTAAGCATTCCTGCGGTTTTCTTTAATTGCCGCCTGTGCAGCTGCCAGTCTGGCAATCGGGACACGGAACGGTGAACAGGATACATAATTCAGGCCGATATTATGGCAGAATTCAATTGAGGAAGGATCTCCGCCATGCTCACCGCAGATGCCCAGCTTGATATCAGGACGTACCTTGCGTCCCTTATCAGCGGCCATCTTAATCAGCTGGCCTACGCCGTTCTGATCCAGTTTTGCAAAAGGATCGGCTTCGTAAATTTTGCTCTTATAGTAATCTACCAGGAATTTTCCGGCATCGTCCCGGGAGAAGCCGTAGGTCATCTGGGTCAGGTCATTGGTTCCGAAGGAGAAGAACTCCGCTTCTTCTGCGATTTCGTTGGCAAGAAGCGCCGCACGGGGAATTTCAATCATAGTTCCGATATGATAGTTAATGTCGGAATTTTTCTCCGCCTTTACTTTCTCTGCGGTTTCCACCACCACATCCTTGACGAATTTCAGTTCCTTCTTATCGCCTACAAGAGGAATCATAATTTCAGGAACAATATGGTAGCCGTTTTCTTCGTTTACTTCTATTGCCGCTTCCATAACGGCCCTGGTCTGCATCCTTGCAATTTCAGGATAGGTTACGGAAAGACGGCAGCCTCTGTGGCCCATCATGGGATTGAACTCATGCAGGCTGTCACAGGTAGCCTTTACTTCCGCTACAGTCAGGTTCATATCTCTTGCAAGATCTTCAAAATCCTTCTCCTCCGTGGGAACGAACTCATGAAGCGGGGGATCCAGAAAACGGATGGTAACAGGGTTGTCCTGCATTACCTCATAAATCCCTCTGAAATCACCCTTCTGGAAAGGAATCAGCTCATTCAGGGCTTCTTCCCTGGCTTCACAGGTGGTGGAAAGGATCATCTTACGGATCTTCGGAATACGTTCAGGATCAAAGAACATATGCTCCGTACGGCACAGGCCGATGCCTTCCGCGCCCAGCTTCAATGCATTGGCAGCATCCTCAGGGGTATCGGCATTGGTTCTTACCTTCAGCACACGGAAAGAATCCGCCCAGTTCATAATACGTCCGAAGTTGCCGCTGATGGTAGCATCTTCCGTTGCGATATCGCCGTCGTAAATCTTACCGGTAGAACCGTCAAGAGAAATATAATCTCCTTCATGATAAGTCTTGCCGCCAAGGCTGAATACTTTAGCTTCTTCATCCACTGTAATATCACCGCAGCCGGATATACATGCGGTGCCCATGCCTCTTGCCACAACAGCCGCATGGGAAGTCATTCCTCCGCGTACGGTAAGGATACCTTCGGCAGCATGCATTCCTTCAATATCCTCCGGTGATGTCTCAAGCCGTACAAGAATGACCCTCTCTCCCCTTTCATGGGCTTCCTTCGCTTCTTCCGCGGTAAAATAAACCTTGCCTGCAGCGGCGCCGGGAGATGCGGGAAGAGCCTGTCCGATAACGGTTCCGGCCTTCAGGGCATCCGGATCAAAGGTGGGATGCAAAAGCTGGTCCAGAGACTTGGCTTCAATACGGAGAACAGCTTCTTCAGGGGTAATCATGCCTTCGTCCACCAGATCGCAGGCAATCTGCAGAGCGGCGGGTGCCGTTCTCTTTCCGTTTCTGGTCTGCAGGAAGTAAAGCTTTCCTTCTTCAATGGTAAACTCCATGTCCTGCATATCCCTGTAGTGGTTTTCCAGCTTATTGGCTATTTCAATAAATTCTTTATAGCATTCGGGCAAATCCTGTTCCAGACGGGTAATGGGCTGGGGAGTCCTGATTCCGGCCACAACATCTTCGCCCTGTGCGTTGATGAGGTATTCTCCGTAAATTCCCCTGGCCCCTGTGGAAGGATTCCTGGTAAATGCAACACCGGTACCGGAAGTATCGCCCATATTTCCGAATACCATGGACTGTACGTTAACTGCTGTTCCCCAGTCGCCGGGGATATCGTTCATTCGGCGGTATACGATGGCACGTTCGTTGTCCCAGGAGCGGAACACAGCCTTTACGGCCTCCATCAGCTGGATCTTGGGATCCTGAGGGAAATCCTCGCCCATCTTGTCCTTGTAGATCGCTTTGAAGCGAGTGATGACTTCCTTCAGATCATCAGCGGTCAAATCCGTATCATAATGAGCGCTCTTGGCTTCTTTAATCTCGTCAAGAACCCTCTCAAACAATGATTTGGGCACTTCCATGACCACATCTGAAAACATCTGGATGAATCTCCGGTAAGAATCATACGCGAATCTGGGATTACCGGTCTTCTTTGCGAAGCCTTCCACGGAAATATCCGTCAGCCCCAGGTTAAGAATGGTGTCCATCATGCCCGGCATAGATGCCCTGGCACCTGAACGTACAGATACAAGCAGCGGGTTCTCGGTATCACCGAATTTCTTATTCTGGAGCTTCTCCAGTTCGGCGAGCGCGGCAAAAATCTGATCCTTAACTTCATCAGAAATCTGCTTTCCGTTGTTGTAGTAATCCGTACAGGCTTCGGTTGTTACCGTAAAGCCCTGCGGAATTGGAAGTCCCAGATTGGTCATTTCTGCCAGATTGGCTCCTTTTCCGCCAAGAAGATCGCGCATGTCCGCATTACCTTCTTTGAATGAATAAACCCATTTTGCCATCTAATCAGTTCCCCCTTTGAACGAAATATTTGGTATAGGTTTGCGGAACGTTTTTACGCGTTCCGCTCTCGTATTTCCATTATATCACAGTTCTTCCTGGAACGCACGTTAATTTTTGTTGTTTTTTTAATAAATTATAAATAATATATTCAAACTCCCAATAAAACATTCATTTGTGGTGCTGTTTTTTAAATTATTTTGTTGTTTTGCGCGATGCTTTATGTGGATTTTTCTGTTTTTATTATGTAACCGGTTTCTTTGAAAAAGGCTGACAGTGTCCGTTGTACACAGAAAAGTTGTACTATGGGTCGGGTCCATCAAAAAAAGCACCCTGCCTGCTGCAGGATGCTTTTATCCAATGGTAAAACAGTTGTCTTTCTATATCAGAAGTCGAATTTATCTGCAAAATAAGCGTCCAGCTGATCGATGGCCACTCTCTCCTGTTCCATGGAATCACGGAAACGCACGGTTACACAGTGATCTTCCTCGGAATCAAAATCGTAGGTTACGCAGAAAGGAGTACCGATTTCATCCTGACGGCGGTAGCGCTTTCCGATGTTTCCTCTGTCATCGAATTCACAGTTGTACTTTTTGGAAAGCTGCTCATAAATTTTCTCAGCGCCCTCGTTCAGCTTTTTGGAAAGGGGCAGGATACCGATTTTCACAGGAGCAAGCGCGGGATGGAAATGGAGCACGGTACGCACATCCCCCTCACCGATCTCTTCCTCATCGTAAGCTGCGCAAAGGAAAGCCAGCACAACACGGTCCGCTCCCAGGGAAGGTTCGATAACGTAAGGAATATATTTGATATTCTTCTGATCGTCAAAGTAAGACAGATCCTGTCCGGAAACATTGGCATGCTGGGTAAGGTCGTAGTCCGTTCTGTCGGCAATGCCCCACAGCTCGCCCCAGCCGAAGGGGAACAGGAACTCAATATCCGTAGTCGCTTTGGAATAGAAGGAAAGCTCTTCCTTATCATGGTCACGGACACGCATTTCTTCAGGTTTGATTCCCAGGGTCTGCAGCCAGTCGATACAGAACTGCTTCCAGTAAGCAAACCATTCCAGATCAGTGTCGGGCTCACAGAAGAATTCCAGCTCCATCTGCTCAAATTCACGGGTACGGAAGGTAAAGTTTCCGGGAGTGATTTCGTTACGGAAGGATTTGCCCACCTGGCCGATGCCGAAGGGAATCTTCTTTCTGGAGGTACGCTGTACGTTTTTGAAGTTCACAAAAATACCCTGTGCGGTTTCAGGACGAAGGTAAACCGTATTCTTCGCATCCTCGGTAACGCCCTGGAAGGTCTTGAACATCAGGTTAAACTGACGGATATCCGTAAAATTATGTTTGCCGCAGCTCGGGCAGGGAATGTTATGTTCTTTAATGAAATTCATCATTTTTTCCTGATCCCAGCCGTCAACGGAGCCGTCCAGCTCTATGCCGTTGTCCGCAGCGTAATCTTCAATTATTTTGTCCGCACGGAAACGCTCGTGGCATTCCTTACAGTCCATCAGCGGATCGGAAAAGCCGCCCAGATGGCCGCTGGCCACCCATGTCTGAGGGTTCATGAGAATGGCGCAGTCAACACCCACATTATAAGGATTTCCGGTGATGAATTTCTGCCACCATGCCTTCTTCACATTATTTTTCAGCTCCACGCCCAGGTTGCCGTAATCCCATGTATTGGCAAGGCCTCCGTAAATTTCGGACCCGGGGTATACAAAGCCTCTCGCTTTGGCCAGAGCCACAATTTTTTCCATTGTCTTTTCCATTTTTTCTCCTCCTGCTTTATCCGTTATGCTTCTTTCTATTTAAATATGATATAGGAAAGGGATTCCCCATTTGTCACCGTTGCCGTCCGGTCATCCGGTCCCATGGTCACATCATCGCTGATGTAGAGTATGTCGCCATAGGTTTTCACCGTGGTGGTTTCCCTTACGACTGCGATATGCTTCTCTCCCATGTCCAGAATATCCTGTTTGTTTATTGTCGCGCCTTCCTCTTTGACGCTGTTAAGCGTAATGTCAAGATCGTATCCTGCATTGAAGGCATCCTTTACCGTACCTGAGAAAAGCGCCTGACGGTACAGGCCTGTGTAATCCTCCGACTTCCTGAAGGTCATTACCAGATGGACAACGCCGTCCGTCACTTCCGCGGACTGCAGCTTGATATTATCGCTGCCGGCGCTTTCGTTATATCCCGCAATCATGCTTTCTGTAGTGGATTTCAGTTCATCCAGATCATAATAGCTTTCACTGAAGTCTTCTATGATGGATTGGACGATTTCTCCGTTTTTCTTTAATTCCAGTGTCGTAGTTTCCTCTTCCTCCGCTTTGGATCCACAGCCTGAAAGTAGCAAGGCCGCACCCAGAACGGTAAGAAGGAACAAATTCATTTTTTTCATACTTGCTCCCAACCTTTGCCGTATGTCTGCCATATCCTAAACATTATATCCGACCTATCCCGGATTTTCAACCAAAACTTGTCAAAGGCTTTTGAGTATCTCCAGGCTTTTAAAGTTTCCATCCAGCGATTGTCTGCAATAATAAGCGGCCAGCCGGCCCAGTTCCTGAAGGACCGGGGGCGTGACCGTAAATGTGTAGAGCTTTTCAACCGGCGAATTTACAATATACGATACGGCATACAGAGTGGACTCCAAAAGTTTGTCCCCATTGGGGATTCCCGGGAACTCTCCATTGATCGCAACCGTCTTGATTTCGAATATGTAGCGGACCAGCTCGTGGGCCAGGCTCTTTGCGCACAGGGCGCGCAGAGACTGGTACAGCAGCTTCAGCAGTTCCCTTTCGTCGTTGTTTTCCCTGGTGCAGTAATCACATACTTCCAGAAAATACATTCCGTAATAGGCCCCTTCATAATCTGAGCGGAGGCCTTCAAAATAATTGGAGATGAAGGTCTCCGCCAGTGTATAGGAGGAACGGCCGGCATACAGCCGGAATTCGCCGAAGGAGAAGGGATTGGTGGAGGCCATAAAACGGTTGTTCTGTTTCCTGGCCCCTCTGGCAAAGGCGGCTATCTTGCCCCGCTCCTTCGTCAGGATCACTACCCTTCTGTCATATTCCCCGATAGGTTCCGCTTTCAGTATGAGTCCTGTCACTGTGAGCAACTCCTGCATTCTTGTCTGCTTCCCGCCCTTCCCTTTCGTCTTTTTCCGCAGTAGACGCGGCGTACCTGAGATAATCCTCTACTTTTCCTGTTGCGCAAAAACTTTTCCAGTTGTCTAAATCGCTCATCCTTCACCCAGTCCTCTTCTGTTTTTTGTGAGAGCACCAGGCTCCCTAAAGGCACTACAATAAGTACTCTATTAGGGTTCGCTTTTTTGGATTTTCTATTCGGCGTCTTTCGGATTGTAGCCAAAATTTTTCAAAAGGAAATCACTGTCGCGCCAGTCCTTTTTCACCTTGACCCAGAGCTGGAGATTCACCTTGCACTGGAGCATATCCTCTATTTCCGGACGGGCCTTGGAGCCGATTGTCTTAAGCATCTGGCCGCCCTTACCGATGATGATTCCCTTATGGGAATCCTTTTCGCAGATGATGGTAGCGTCGATATCCACAATATTTTTCCGGTATTTCATGCTCTCAATGGCCACTGCAATGCCATGGGGAATTTCTTCGCTCAGGCACCGGAGGGCCTTTTCCCTTATCAGCTCGGCCACAATCTGGCGTTCCGGCTGATCCGTGACCGTATCCTCGTCATAAAAGGGCTGGCCGTAGGGCAGATATTTGAAAATACAGGAAATCAGCGTGTCCGTATTGGTGCCGCAGCGGGCGGATACAGGCACAACCTCCGCAAAATCCAGTTCTTTGCGGTAGGTGTCAATGGCAGGGAGCACATCCTCTTTTTTTACGGTATCCGTTTTGTTGATGACAAGGATGATGGGTGTCTTTGTTTTCTTCAGCTGCTCTATGATGTGGCGCTCCCCTGCCCCGATGTAGGTGGTGGGCTCCACCAGCCAGAGAATGACGTCCACATCGCCCAGCGTGCCTTCGGCGGCCTTGAGCATATAGTCGCCCAGCTTGTTCTTGGCGCGGTTGATTCCGGGGGTATCCAGAAATACGATCTGGCCTTCGTCAGAAGTATATACGGCCTGGATGCGGTTTCTGGTCGTCTGGGGCTTGTTGGAGGTGATGGATATTTTCTGGCCCACCAGACGGTTCATCAGGGTGGATTTTCCCACATTGGGGCGCCCTATCAGCGTGGCAAATCCGGATTTGTATTTTTCATTTACCGGCTTGCCGGCTGAAAGCAGTTCCTCTAAGTCCATTTAGTGTTTCTCCTCATTCTTTTTGGTTTCCGGTACGTCCGTTTTACCTTCCTTATCCGGGGCCGTGGGAGCCGGAGCGGCTTCCCGGGCCGGATTCCTGTTGTCCGGACCTCCTGTGGGAGGTGCGAAAGGCTCCTGCCTGCTTCCTGGAACGGCAAAACGGGGATCGTTTTGCTGCATGGGACCGGGACGATACGGCGTTCCGTATTTTTTCCGGTTCTCTTCTTCCCGCTTTCTGGTAATGCGGATTATGATTCTTAAAATAATTATAATAATCAGAATGATAATAACAAATACGAAGAGAACGGGCAAGGAAATTATGAAGCCGATTCCAAATTCTTTTAATCCATGTCCGACACGGTACATATTTTCCGAAAATCCGGTGCGGATCCGTTCCCAGGTTCCTTTTTCTTCCTGGGGAGTCAGGCGTGTCACTTCGTTTATGTACAGATACACGGTGCTGTAGTTCACCTGATTATCCATGGAACGAAGCTGCGCTTCCATGCTTTCCAGCTGGTAACGGACTTCGGTAAGACGGCTTTCCAGGGTAATGATGTCTTCAATGGTTTCCGCCTGCTCCATCAGCGAAAGCAGCCGTTCCTGCTCCTGCCTGAGCATTTTCCTGTGGCTTTCCAGATCCACATACTGGAGCGTGACGTCTTCCACCGATTCCTGGCGGGAAATCACATTGGATACCTCGTCCACACGGGTAACAAAGGAATCCAGCTGATCGGCGGGAATGCGAAGCGTCAGGTTTGCGCTGCGGCCGCCGATGCTGTTTTCGTTATAGGACTCAAACTGTTCAATATATCCGCCCAGCGCGACCACCTGTTCCTGGATGTCGGTTACCAGCTGTGTGTAGTCTTCTGTTTCCACGGTCATATTTACGTTTTTAATGAGTTTTCTGCCGGAAGCCGCTTTTTCATCAAGCTGTGCGCCGGATTCCTCCGGCGCCGCCTCTTCGGGATCCATTTCCGCGGAATAATTGGAATATACGCCGCCGGCATCATAAGCAGCTGCCTGGCCGGTGGAAATGTCTTCCGTTGTGTTTGATTTGCTGCTGCTTCCGCAGGCGGCAAAAATAAGGGAAAGCAGGCAGGCTGCCGCCGCTGCGGTAATTCGTTTCATCCGTTTTTTCATAAGAGTCCCTCCCGTATCGGTCTTTAATACAGATTTTCCAGTGTTTCAAACATCTCCTGTTCTTCTTTGATTTTAGCATCATTTCCCACAACGCAGATACAGTCGGCTTCCATAAAAGCCCTGATATGCGCGGCCAGGGAACGGATAGCGGCGGCGTTGGCGCCAAGCAGCTCATCCCGTTCCCGCTGATAGTCTTCGAAGGTCTGATTGGTCAGGTAAGCGCTCATGGCACGCAGCCCCTTTGCCGCAGGATTCATGGGGGTATCCATTTCGCTGATGGCTCCGATGATATACTGGGTCATGGTCCTCTCGTCTCCGTCAAAGCCTTCCACGAATGCAGCGGCACGCTCATACACCTGTACCGTACTCTTCAGGTTCGGATCACGGTAGGATACGAAATAGCTGTCCCCGCTCTTGCCGAAAGCACACATACAGCCATAGGCGCCGCCCTTGACGCGGACCTCCTGCCACAGATATTCGTAGCTCATCATCACCTTCAGCACCCGCAGCGCGCCTGTATAGGAAAGGCCTTTGCTGATGAAATTACCGGCGCGGCATACATACTGTACCTGGGATGCGGACATAAAGCCTTCATTTTTCCTGACAGGCTCAATGAGAAAAGGTCTGTGCTCCACAGGCTCTGTGTGAAGCGACTTTTTCACCTGTCCGGCCAGGCTGATGAATTCTTCGTAGTGATCCTGTGTGCCCACATAGTCAAGCAGCAGGTTCTCCGGACGGAAAATATACTTCATCAGGGCTTCCAGCTTGTTCTGCAGATCCTCTCTGCAGCTGTCAAAATTCTTCTCCAGATAATCCACCAGGCGGTAAAAAGGCATGCCGTTGATCTGCTCCTGAATGGCCGCAGGCCTGGAAAAATAAGACATGGCTCTGCTTGCGGCAACGGAATGTCCTGCGGAGATCAGGTTGGACTGCAGCCTTGATTTTAATTCCGCCAGGATTTCATACAGCCGCTTTCCATCGTCGAAACGGGATTTCAGCATGATTTCCTGAACCAGCTCCACTGTTTTGGGAAGATTGTCCTCCAGTGTCTTGGCTTTTATTTCAAAGGTGACTCTGCATTCGGAAAGTTTCTTCGCATTGGTGAAGAAATTGGTGACCGGAACGATACCGCCGGTCTCCATGTTGATTTCATGGAACAGCTCCCCGTAAGTGAAGTTTTCGGTATCCACATAGCCGAGCACGGATTTCAGAATGCCGATATAGGGGAACAGATCCTCCGGCACCTGCCCCACGTCAAACAGGAAACGCAGGTAGCTGATATGGTTGGTGAAAATATCATGATACATCACTGTGGTATCACCCATGCTGCGGATATCATTAATAAGCGGCTCCGCTTCTTTGCGGATATCCTCACGCTTCAAAAGGGGAATCGTTTCCAGCGCTTCTTTGGAATCCGGCGTTTCCTGGTATTCCAGCAGCGCGTGGGTTTCTTCTACGATTTCCCCGATCTGCGCCGGATCCATGCTTTCCTTTAAGGCAGCCAGCTTTTCCTTCAAAAGCTTCTCCCTCTCTTCTGCCAGCCCTTTTTTGGGGGACAGGGTGAGAATGCTCTTGTGTGTATTGTGGATCATGCATTTATCAATCAATTCTTCAAAATAATCGGTTTCGGCCTTTTCACGCAGCGCTTTGTAGGTTTCTCCCGCTTCGATATGGATGAAGGGCAAGGCATCATCGTAAAGCCAGCTGTCAAGCACCTGAAGCCCATACATCAGTCCCGCAGGATACGAACCGAAGTCTGCCTCCCTGTAACGGAATTCGTAATAATTCAGTCCGGCGCGCAGCGCTTTTTTATCAATTCCTTCTTTTGCAAGGCAGGAAAGCTCTTTTTCGATGCATTCCACAAATTCCTCCCTGCGGTCCAGGTTGGCATTTTTTGCCACGATGGTAAAATAGGACTGGCGGATGCCGCTTTCGTAGTAGCTGTAAATATCCTTGCCGATCCCTTTATCCAGAAGCGCCTGCTTCAGGGGCGCGCCGGGAGCGCTGCAGAGGGCATAGTCAAGAATCTGGAAGGCGATATACTGTTCTCTGTCCAGGCTGTCTCCCACTACCATGTTATAGGTCAGGTAGGTGTTGTCCTCCTCGGGTTCATTTTCCGTAATGGGGTAAAACTTTCCGGCCTCCACGCATTTGTCAAAGGGCTTCTGGAAGGCCACCTCGGAATCTACGGAAAAACGGTCAAAATGAGACAGATAGGCCTGATCCAAATACTCCAGCTTCTCGACTATGTCCATATTTCCATAGAGGTAAATATAGCTGTTGGCCGGATGGTAATACCTTCTGTGAAAATCCAGGAACTGCTCATAGGTCAGGTCGGGGATCGCTTCCGGATCACCGCCGGATTCGTTGGAATAGGTGGTGTCCGGGAAAAGTGTGTTGGTGATTTCACGTTCCAGCACGTCGTCGGGGGAAGAAAATGCCCCCTTCATTTCATTATATACAACACCGTTTATGGTCAGCTCATCCTCAGGGCTTTCCATTTCATAGTGCCAGCCTTCCTGTTCGAAGATTTTGCGTTCCGTATAGATATTGGGATAGAAAACCGCGTCCAGGTATACGTGCATCAGGTTCTGGAAATCCTTGTCATTGCAGCTGGCGATGGGATATACGGTTTTATCGGGATAGGTCATGGCGTTCAGGAAGGTATTCAGGCTTCCCTTGGCCAGCTCAATAAAAGGGTCTTTTACCGGGAAATCCCTGCTTCCTTCCAGTACGGAATGCTCCAGGATGTGGGCAACGCCGGTGCTGTCCTCAGGCGGGGTACGGAAGCCGATATAAAATACTTTATTTTCATCATCATTGGAAAGCAGCGCAAGACGGGCTCCGCTTTTTTTGTGCTCCAGCAGGTAGCTCATGGAGTTCAGGTCTTCGATTTTTTTCTTTTCTACGAGTCTGTAGCTTGTCAGTTCTTCAATTTTCATGCAATTATGTCTCCTACTCTTTTACCCATTCCGGATGCGGCGGTTGGCAGAATCCGGTAATATTCTTCAGTATATCACTTTTCGTAAGTTTTATAAAGGTAATTTCCTGAGGGTGAGCCGGGGTGGGCCGCCGATAATGAGAGAGTCCTGTGGGGCGCAGGGCGCAATGGAAAAGGGCGGGGCCGGGGAGAGGGGGTTTTCAGGTTCCAGTCACCCCGGGCATTGCGATGAGCCTTGGGCGAAAAATTATGTCAGGTGTGCCTTCCATAATTTTTAAGTCTCATCTTCATGGGCTGAAAAGGAACCTGAAAACACCCTCTCCCCGGCCCCGCCCTTTTCCATTGCGCCCCGCGCCCCATAGGACTCTCTCATTATCGGCGGCAGGCAGGTTGTGTAGTGAGGAAGGGATGAAAGGGAGCTTTGGAGCTGTAGAAATGTCCGCTGAGGGAGAAAATGGGGAAGGAAAAGCCGGAAGTGTGGGCTTCCGGCAAGAATTTGAGGTGAGTTTTTATTTAGGGGGGTGGCGCAAGAGATTACAGGGGGGCTTTTTTGGGGGCCTGGGGAGGGAGGATGGCGGCTCGGAGGAGTTGTTTCCTTATCTGGAGTCCGAGGGCGTAGGCGAGGATAAGGGACAGGATGTCTTTGGGCAGGTAGGGGACGGATACCAGGAGGGCTGACTCGGGGAAGTTCATGCCTGTGAGGAAGCTGAACTGGAGGGTGCCCAGGAGGTGGCAGGCGATGAGGCCGATAAGGCCGGCTGCAACTCCGAGGGGCTTATTTTTCAGTGTGGCTCCGGCTCCGCAGAGGAGGGCGAGGAAGAGAAAGCCCCAGATGAAGCCGCCTGTTTTTCCGGCAATGATGGCGAGGCCTCCGGTGAAGTTTGAAAATACGGGGACTCCTACTGCTCCCAGAAGTATGTATATGCCGGTTGCGGCTGTTCCGAGCCTGGCTCCAAGGACCGCGCCTGTTAACGCTATGGCAAAGGTCTGGAGTGTGATGGGGACGCCTGAAGGCATGGGAATGGCTATCTGGGCAAGCACCGCTATGACGGCGGCAAACATGCCTGTGATGACTATGGTTTTTGTTGTTAATTTTCTTTCCATTTTTTTGTTCTCCCTGTCTGGGAATTTCTCCCTTGTTTTCCGGAAAAGCAGAAATAGACTTTCTTCCGGTTATGGTGAAAGTCTATCATTATTTTTTGCGATTGTCAACCAGATATTTCATATGGTTGACAATTGTTTTTATTCCCGCGAGCAACGAGCCAAGTAGCCAGCTTGCATGGATATTTGGCGACTGCCGCGAGGGTCAGATACCCCGTTGCTTGCAACGGGGTATTTGATTCAGTTAATGCACGCTTATACGACGATGGCGCCAAGGCCAAGCTTGCTGATGTGCATTTCTTCCACAATGGTGGTGTCTTTTTTGTCGTGGAGTTCTTTGCTGGCTACGATTTCTTCGATGGAGTATTCCCGGTTGACATAGCCGGCTTTTTTGTGTTTGCGGCCGTCTGCGGGCTGCCATACGCTCATTTTAAAGCGGGCCTTCATTTTCTTGCAGGCCTTGAAGGAGGCGCTGTCGGGAGTCATGTAGAAAATGTGGTTTTCCGGGGTGGTATCGGGGGCTACCTCGGTGAGGAGAATGCGGACAATGACCTCCTTCAGCTTGTGAGGGACGTTGTCATCCTCAAGCATTTCCTCGTAGGTATATCTGGCTCCGATATAAACGTTGGTTAAATCCTGTATTACGTATTTAAAATCCTGGTCTGCCATAGGGTATCCTTCTGTCCGGTGGGACATTTCAGTATTGTACAGTGTATGTTACAGCTGGGTTCCAGAGGTATCAATGTCTTCTATGCTGTCTCCGGAAAACTGGACGGCTTCTTTGATTTCATACAGGGTCATGCCCGTTTCGTCGGCCAGCTCCTGTATGGTAACCTTGCGCCCCAGGCTTTCCGCAAGCTCTTTGGCCTGGTCTGCCACCTGGTTCACCTTTTCCGCCATTTTATTGCCGGTTTCTTTTTCCTGGACGTTTACGGTGATATAGTTTTCCATGGCTTCCATAATCATGCTTCCCAGCATTCCCTGGGCTTCCGCGGCATTGGATGCGGTCTCCAGCATTTCCACCGCCATGGTAAGCGCCACATTGCCTTCTCCGATGAGATCCTCAAGCAATGCGCCCTGTCCGGCATAAAGCTTGGAAAGATCTACCACCTGGGGCAGATAGATTTCAATCAGTTTCTGCTTGGCATCCATATCTCCTGCCATGGCGGAAAGAGTAACTGCTTCTCTTTCACCTTCTGTAAGCTCCTCCAGGAGCGCGAGGCTTTCCAGATAGGAGTCCAGATAATTGATTTCCTCTTCCGACAGGTAATCCTCAAGAGGAAGGGGCTCTCCGATGCCTATTTTCTGGTTTTTCAGATAATCGTATACCATCTCCAGCTGCTTGTCATCAAAACCCAAAGGGGCAAAGGCTTCCTTTACCTGTTCTTCACTGATGCAGTTTCCCTGCTGTCTTGCGAGCTGTTTTATTTCTTCCAGCGTTTTTGCAAACTGCTGTTCCTGATTCATAATAGTCTCTCCTGCTTTGTTTTTTTGTTTCGGGCAGGCCTGCGCTGCTGCCCTTACCCGGCAAGCACCCGGCCCCACCTGGCAGTGCAGCTGCAGGCAGTTCCCCTGTCCTATTTTCCGGCCTCATGGGGAGGTCTTACGTGTTCGTGGGTATACAGATGGTACTGGCAATATTCATAATTACCGAAGCATTTGGAGCAGAAACGGAATTCCAGCGTGGGATCATCCTTTTCCGTTCGGCCGCAGATGGCGCATTTATGCTTGGTAATTCCTGCCGCCGACTGGGTTTGTTTTTTAAATTCATGTCTCCGTTTCATCTGTTTAGGGGACATATGGATATGGTTCCTGCTTGTCAGGAAAAATACCACAAAGTTAAGCAGTGAGGAACCGATTACCACCCAGGTCACCAGGCCGCCTGTCAGGCACTCAAATACAAGCATGGCTCCGTAAACAATGCCCAGCCATTTTACCTTGATAGGGATAATGAACATGAGCAGGACCTGCATATCGGGAAAAGTAGCCGCATATGCAAGGAAAATGGACATATTGATGTAATAGGTGCTGAAGGCGCCGAAATTAATTCTTATACCGACAATAAGGCAAAATATAAAAAGCAGAAAACTACCGATAATTGTAAAAAACATACCTAAAAACAAATATAAATTATAACGGTACGTTCCCCAGGTCCGCTCAAGCTGCGTCCCGATAGAATAATAGAATACCAGCATTATTGCCGTAAAAAAGAAATTAGATAAGCTGGGTGGAATAAGAATCCAGGTTATGAGCCGCCACACTTGTCCATGGAAAAAAATTTCAAAAGGATCAAGCGTCAGATAATTTAAAAAAAGAGGATTTATCCTTGCAATCAGATAACCTACCGCATAACATATAATTAAATACAAAGAGATGTTCGGAATGGCATACTTCCCGAATTTTCTTTCAAATTTGCTGGAAAAATTGCTTCCCATAATCAAACTCCTATCTGCGATTTACGCGATTCTTTTTAAGCTGCTTTCAAGCGTCCGCGCAGTATTCCGGCAAACCGTTAAACAGTGCGATTTTACCCAAAAACCAACTGTCCCACAAAAACCAACCGTACTGCAAGCGAATATATTCTATCATCTCACCCCGAAAATGTAAACGAATGCAGCTCCAATTTCATAAATGTTATAAAAACTTTAGAATTTCACAAGCCTGCATCTGCTCCTGCTGCAGCCTTTGGCATCCGCTTTTGCGTGGTCCCGCGGCGGGGATGTTTTTTCCGGTTCCTTTTCAGGCCATGGAGATGAGACCTAAAATTATGGAAGGCTTTCCTGACATAATTTTTGCCAGGGCTCATCGCAATGTCCGGCCTGGCTGGAACAGGAAAAAACATCCCCGCCGCGGGACCACGCAAAAGCAGACGCCAAAGGCTGCGGCAGGGGCAAATGCCCGGTTTACGAAACCGCCAAAATTTTTTTAACAACTTCCGCAGTTGCTTTTACGTCTTTGCTGTCGTATAATGTAGAATGTTGTTTTAAAATACATTTTAATAAGTAGAGAGACAACTGTTCAGCAGGTCAGTGCATTTACTGCTCTGACTGTAAGAAAATAATTCATGAGTGTCAAAATCCATCGCTGCAGGCGGTTTATGGCAGATTTTGGCAGTAACTGTGAAGTAACTGGACAGTTACGAAGAAAGGGCATTTTTAACATATGAGCAATTCTATTCATTACACTTTGGGAATCGATATCGGTTCCACAACTGTCAAAATTGCTATCCTGGATGAAGCCCATCATATACTTTTTTCCGATTATAAAAGGCATTTTGCCAATATTCAGGAGACACTGTCGGATTTACTAAAAGACAGTCTGTCCAGATTGGGAAATATAACGCTTCATCCTATGATTACCGGCTCCGGCGGGCTGACTCTGGCAAATCATCTCGGAGTACCGTTCGTTCAGGAGGTTATTTCCGTTTCCACAGCGCTTCAGGAGCTTGCGCCGCAGACCGATGTGGCGATTGAGTTGGGCGGCGAGGATGCCAAGATCATCTATTTTGAAAACGGGAATGTGGAACAGCGTATGAATGGTATCTGCGCCGGCGGCACCGGTTCTTTTATCGACCAGATGGCTTCCCTGCTTCAGACGGATGCGGCAGGCCTGAATGAATACGCCAAAAACTATAAATCCTTATATACCATAGCCGCCAGATGCGGTGTATTTGCCAAGTCCGACATCCAGCCTCTGATTAATGAAGGGGCTACCAAGGAAGACCTTTCGGCATCGATTTTCCAGGCGGTGGTGAATCAGACCATCAGCGGACTGGCCTGCGGGAAGCCTATCAGGGGGCATGTTGCTTTCCTGGGAGGCCCCCTTCATTTTCTTTCCGAACTGCAGATCGCCTTTGTCCGAACACTGAAGCTGGATGAGGAGCATACCATTAAAACGGATAATTCCCATCTGTTCGCTGCAATTGGATCAGCGCTGAACGCTAAGGAAGAAGTATATTTTACGCTGGAGGAGATGGTCCGGAAGCTGTCCGGAGGCATTAAAATGGAATTCGAGGTAGCCCGTATGGAGCCTCTTTTCTCTTCCGATGAGGAATACGAAGCCTTCCGCACCCGCCATGACAGCCATTGCGTAACGACGGCTTCGCTGGAGGATTATGCAGGCAACTGCTATCTGGGGATTGATGCGGGCAGCACCACCACCAAGGTGGCGCTTGTAGGCGAGGACGGCGCCCTTCTTTATTCCTTCTACAGCAATAATAACGGCAGTCCGCTGAAAACCGCCATAGGCGCCATACAGGACATTTATGCGCAGCTTCCCAAAGGGGCGAAGATTGTCCGTTCCTGCTCCACCGGATACGGGGAAGCCCTGATGAAGGCCGCTTTCCTGCTGGATGACGGGGAGGTGGAAACGGTGGCCCATTATCACGCCGCCGCCTTTTTTGACCCGCAGGTGGACTGTATTCTCGACATCGGCGGCCAGGATATGAAATGTATCAAAATCAAAAACGGCACGGTTGACAGCGTGCAGCTGAACGAGGCCTGCTCCTCCGGCTGCGGCTCCTTCATCGAAACCTTTGCAAAATCCCTGAACTACAGCGTGCAGGATTTCGCAAAAGCCGCCCTGTTTGCCAAACATCCCATTGACCTTGGCACACGCTGCACCGTTTTCATGAATTCCAAGGTAAAGCAGGCGCAGAAGGAGGGAGCCGAGGTTTCCGATATTTCCGCAGGCCTTGCCTATTCCGTTATCAAAAACGCCCTGTTTAAGGTAATCAAGGTATCCGACGCCTCTGAGCTTGGGAAACAGATCGTGGTCCAGGGCGGAACCTTTTATAATGACGCCGTTCTACGCAGTTTTGAAAAAATTGCGGGCTGCGAGGCCATCCGCCCCGATATTGCAGGAATTATGGGCGCGTTCGGCGCGGCTCTCATCGCCAGGGACAATTACAGCGCGGGCTACCAGACCACCATGCTGACAATCGATCAGATTAATTCCCTGGAATTTGAAACCAGCATGGCAAAATGTAAGGGCTGTACCAACCACTGCCGCCTTACCATTAACCGTTTTTCCGGCGGACGTCAGTACATATCCGGCAACCGCTGTGAGCGCGGCCTGGGAAAACCGAAGAATCCCAGCCAGGTGCCGAATCTGTTTGAGTATAAGCTGAAAAGGCTGTTCTCCTATGAACCGCTTTCCGCAGACAAGGCGCAGCGGGGACGCGTGGGTATTCCCCGGGTTCTGAACATGTATGAAAATTATCCGTTCTGGTATACGTTTTTTACCGAACTGAAATATCAGGTGGTGCTCTCTCCCAGCTCCACCCATAATATTTACGAGCTGGGCATCGAATCCATCCCCAGCGAGTCCGAATGCTATCCTGCAAAGCTGGCTCATGGGCATGTGTCCTGGCTGATTAAACAGGGTGTGGATTTTATCTTTTATCCCGCTCTTTTCTATGAAAGAAATGAAACGCCGGATGCAAGCAATCATTACAACTGCCCTATCGTCACCTCTTATTCTGAAAATATCAAGAATAATGTGGATGAAATCGGACGCGGGGAAGCGGTTCTGCGTAATCCTTTTATGGCCTTCAGCAATCTGGAGGTTGCCACACAGGCTCTGGAGAAAGAATTCAGCGAACTGCCTGCCGAAGAAATACGCCGCGCCGCGGCCAGGGGCTGGGCGGAGATGGAAGCCTCCAGAGAGGATATCAAGAAAAAAGGGGAAGAGGTGCTCTCCTATCTGGAGGAAACCGGAACACAGGGAATTGTGCTGGCAGGACGCCCCTACCATCTGGATCCGGAAATCAATCACGGCATTCCTGAACTGATCACCTCCTACGGCCTGGCCGTACTGACGGAGGATTCCGTTTCCCACCTCGGGCATCCGGAACGGCCGCTGATCGTCTCCGACCAGTGGATGTATCATTCCAGGCTTTATGCTGCCGCCGCCTTTGTGCGCACCAGGGACGATCTGAACCTGATTCAGCTCAATTCCTTCGGCTGCGGCCTGGATGCCGTTACCACGGATCAGGTAAACGATATCCTTTCCGGCTCTGGCAAGATTTATACCTGCCTGAAAATCGATGAGGTAAACAATCTGGGGGCAGCCAGGATCCGTGTCCGTTCCCTGCTGTCCGCCATCAAGGCCAAGGAAAAGAAGAAAGAGAAAAGGACCATCGCCTCCACCGCCCTGCACAGGGAAATTTTCACGGAGGAAATGCGTAAGGATTATACCATCCTTTGCCCGCAGATGTCCCCGATTCATTTTGAGCTGCTGGAAGCGGCGTTTAATGCCTGCGGATATCATGTGGAGGTGCTTCCCAACGATAACCGTCATGCCATTGACACCGGCCTGAAATATGTAAATAATGACGCCTGCTATCCATCCCTCCTGGTGGTGGGACAGATTATGGACGCGCTGCTTTCCGGAAAATATGACCTGAATAAGGTGGCTGTGGTAATGTCCCAGACCGGAGGCGGCTGCCGTGCCACCAACTATGTGGGCTTTATCCGCCGGGCGCTTGCCAGGGCGGGCATGGAGCAGGTGCCGGTGATTTCCGTCAACATGGCGGGACTGGAAAGCAACCCCGGCTTCAAGCTGAATCTGGATATTCTGCTTCGCGCCGTCTATGCCGCAGTTTTCGGAGATATTTTCATGCGCTGCGTATACCGGATGCGTCCTTATGAAAAGGAAGCGGGAAGCGTTAATGCCTGTCATCGGAAATGGGTGGATAAATGCAAAGCCTTTGTGACTGCAAAGCATCCCGGATTCCATACCTTTTTCAGGATGTGCCGTGAAATCGTGGAGGATTTCGATGCGATTCCCATAACCGATGAGAAAAAGCCGAAGGTAGGCATTGTCGGCGAGATTCTCGTAAAATTTGCACCGGCAGCCAATAACCATCTGGTAGAGCTTCTGGAATCAGAGGGCGCGGAGGCTGTGGTCCCGGATCTGCTGGATTTCATGTTCTACTGCTTCTACAATCAGCTTTATAAGGCGGAGCATCTGGGAACCAGCAAAAAATCCGCATTCATGGCAAAGCTTGGAATCAAGGGCATGGAATGGGTGCGTTCCTCCGCAGCAAAAGCTTTTGAGAAATCGGAGCATTTCCACGCGCCTGCAAAAATCTCTGATATTGCTTCCTATGCGGAGCCCATTGTTTCCATCGGCAACCAGACCGGCGAAGGATGGTTTCTGACCGGAGAGATGGTGGAACTGATTAAGTCCGGCACCAATAACATAGTATGTACTCAGCCTTTCGGCTGTCTTCCCAACCACGTGGTCGGTAAAGGCGTTATCAAAGAGCTGCGCAAACGGTATCCAAAATCCAATGTGGTGGCTATCGACTATGATCCCGGCGCCAGCGAGGTCAATCAGCTGAACCGGATCAAACTGATGCTGTCCACTGCGCAGAAGAATCTTCAGAAGGAACAGGAAGCATAGCAATATAGCAAAAACACTGCGATCCCATCCGGAGTTCAGCTCCGTTTTGGGACGCAGTGTTTTTTAGTTGGCGGAAAGACTTTTATTCTTTTGCTCTTCGCCTTATGACACTTCCTCTTCCTGCAGCTCATAGGTGATACAAAGCGGCTTTCCGGTCCAGGGATCCTGTCCGATACAGGCCTTCAGAGAAAAAACCTCCTCCAGTACCTGCGGGGTCATAACCTCCTCCGGGGTGCCTTCATGAAGTATTTTCCCGGAGCGCATGGCAATGAGCCGGTGGGAAAAACGGGCTGCCAGATTCAGGTCATGAATGACGAGCGCAATTGTTTTTTTCCGGAGCCGGTTCAGCTTTTCAAGGAGCCGGAGCACCTCAAGCTGATGGGCCATATCCAGATAGGTGGTGGGCTCGTCCAGAAGGATAACCTGGGTGTCCTGTGCCAGCGCCATGGCTATCCATGCCCTTTGGCGCTGGCCTCCGGAGAGCGCGTCAATATTTTTCCCGGCGAGTTCCTCCATATGGGTGATGTGCAGAGCCCAGCGGATGGCTTCCCGGTCCTCCCTGTCAAGCCTTCCGAAGCCTTTTTGATGGGGATATCTCCCGTAGGATACCAGTTCTTCCACTGTCAGCCCCGCAGGAGCCTGAGGTCCCTGGGGGAGAATTGCCATCTGCTTTGCCACCTCGGCCGTGGGCATTTGCGCAATCATCCTGCCGTCCAGCAGCACCTGGCCTGACCGGATGGGAAGCGTCCGGGAAAGCGCTTTAAGAAGCGTGGATTTTCCGCAGCCGTTTGGGCCGATAATGGATGTAATGCATTCTTTTTCAATTTTTACATCCATCGGCGGGATAATCATATTTTGCTGGTAGGCCACAGAGATCTCCCTGCCTGCGAGCACAGCGTCCATAGTAATCTCCTCCTTCAGGTTTTTATGCAAAGGTATAAGAAATAGGGGGCGCCAATGACCGCCGCCACAATGCCCACCGGAATTTCATCCGGCGACAGAAGTGTACGGGATATAATATCCGAAAAGGTCATCAGCACGGCGCCGGTAAGTGCTGCCGCCGGAAGCAGCAGCCGGTAATTGGAGCCTGTCAGGCGACGGGCCAGATGGGGACAGACAAGGCCCACAAAACTGAAGCCGCCACCCACCGCGCAGCACAGGCTGGACATGGCGACGGCAGCGCCCAGAAGAAGCACCGACTGCCGGGAAACACCCACGCCCAGGCCTGTGGCGGTCTGATGCCCCAGAGCCAGCACATTCAGCGTTCTGCTTTTATAAAATACAAAAACCAGCAGAATCAGCAGCCCCGTGGAAAGGATGCGTATATTGGGCCAGTCGGCGCCCCAGAGGCTGCCTGCAAGCCAGTTCTGCACGAAGGCATACTCGCTGTCGGACATCCGCAGCATCAGCATCGTGGTCACGCTGGACAGTACGGTGGACATGGCTATTCCTGTAAGGAGAAGCCTTCCCGGGGACAGGCCCCTGCGGGTGAGCGCCAGGCGGTAGCCACACAGGGCAGCTGCCAGGGAGCCCGCAAAAGCGAGCAGAGGAAGAATTAAGGGAAGGCTTAAGCCTGTCCCGGGAAAAAACACGATAAAGGCGGCTACAAAAAGTCCGGCCCCTGCATTGATTCCCAGAATGCCAGGTTCTGCCATCTCATTCCGGGAAACACCCTGAATTACACAGCCCGAAACAGACAGGCCGGCCCCTGCCAGAAGGCTGGCAAGGACACGCGGAAGCCGAAGCTGCAGCAGCGTAAAACGCACCCCCTTCTCTCCTTTTCCCCACAGGATATTCCAGATCTCCTCCGGGCTGATATGTCTGTAGCCTGCATTGATATCCACCCAGATTCCCAGGATAAGAAGCGCCGCCAATATGGCAAGCACGATGCAGGCACGCATTTTTTTCCGGGAGTCAGTCAAAGCCTTTGTCCTCCTTTCTTGCGATCCAGATGAAAAACGGCACCCCGATAAGCGAAAAAATCAGACCAATGGGCGTTTCGGCAGGCGCATTGATGGTACGGGAAATAATATCTGCAGTGAGCATAAAGAAAGCGCCCGCCGCCATGGAACAGGGAATGACCGCCCGATAATCCGCTCCTGTAAAAAAGCGGACCACATGGGGAACCAGCAGACCTACGAAGGCAACCGGCCCGGTAAGGGCCACGGCGCCGCCCGCAAGCAGCAGAACAGTAAGAAGACAAAGGAAACGGGAACGCTCCACTTCCAGCCCCAGGCCTTTCGCGGCATCCTCTCCCAGGCTGAGCATGGAAACACGCCCCGACAGCAGGACTGCTGCCACCAGGCCGGAAACAATGACCGGGCCTGCCAGCAGAAGCTGCCGGGAGCGGATGCCTGCCGCACCGCCGGCGGTCCAAAAGGTAAGATCATAACCGATTTGAAAGAAAATGGAGACCGCCTGACTGAGTGAGGACAGAAAAATACTGACAGCGCTGCCTGCCAGTACCAGCCTTACAGGCTCCAGCTTACGATGTCTCATGCTCATCAGCCCATAGACAGCAAGCATGGAAACCGACGCGCCCAGAAAGGAAAAGATAACCACCCCTGTAAAACCAAGTCCGGGTAAAAAGGCAAGGCAGAGCGCCAGCGCAAAAGAGGCTCCCGCATTGATGCCCAGCAGTCCTGAATCCGCAAGAGGATTCCTAGTTACCCCCTGCATGAGAGAACCCGCTGCGGAAAAGGCGGCGCCGGCCAGGATACAGCCCAGCGTACGGGGAATACGCAGTTCCCGGACTACGATATGCCGCTGATCCGCAGCATCCGGCCGGATGACGGCGTTTACCACCTGCCCGAAAGTGATCTCCATGCTTCCATAAAGCACGGAAAGAGCTGCGGCCAGAAAGACCGCAGCGCCGACCGCAAGCAGAAACAAGGTCATCCTTTTTTGTCCGCCCGCACTCATTCCTTTTCACCAACGCTACGGAAAAAGTCAACAAAAATATCCAGCTGGGCATTCAGGGTAATCGGATCCCTGTGCATAAAAGCGACCTGTTCATAAGCAAGCACACGACCTGCCTTAACAGCGTCAAGACTGTTCCAGAGCCGGGATTCCTCCACAAAGGAGCTGTCCGTATCCTCCAGGACGCCGTACAGGATAAAATCTCCCGTATACTCTGGCAACGCTTCCAGAGATACCACCTTATAAGGGGTATCGGCATCTACCATTTCCGCCTGTACTGCCGAAGGGGCCTTCAGTTTCCATATATCATACAGAATGGAACCTCCTCTTGCAAAATGACTGCCCATGGTATAGATCTGCTGCGGCCATACCTCCACAATAGAAACGGTACGATTTCCCACAATTTCCCGGATTTCTTCCCCGGCCGCCTCCGCTCTTTTCCTGAAATCAGCAATATATGCTTCCGCTTCCTTCTCTTTTCCCACAAGACCTGCGATGTAGTAAAACAGCTCCTCATCACTGCGGCTGCCATCCTGAATATATACCGTTGGTGCGATTGCGGCATATTTTTCATAATCTGCTTCGGTAATTGTGACGATCAAATCAGGCTCCTTGGCAACAATCATTTCCAGGGAGGTCTCCGCGCTCACCGTATTCAGTTCCTGAATGCCTTCCACCATGCCTTTCAGGAACGGATTAGACAGGGAGTAAGGGGATGCTATTACCGGTTTTACATTCACAGCCAGGAATTCTCCCAGATAGTAATCCGAAACGATCACCTGCGGATTAACGGGAATTTCCACCGGTCCCTTGTCTGTTTGCACCGTACGCATTCCTTCCTCCGGCATTTCCGTCAGGTCCTCTTCACCATCTGCGGAAGCCTCTCCGGCTGTTATGGAATCCCCGGCTGCTATAGTATCTCCGGCTGCTGTGGCGTTCCCGGCTGTTTTAGAATTCCCCGCCGCAGTTTCTGCGGTCTCCTGCTTTCCGCTTTCCACGCGGGCAGCTTCTGTTTCCGGAGCAGCGGCTTTCAAACCGCATGCTCCCAACAGCGCCGAAAAAGCCAAAAATACACATACAGAAAGCAGTCTTGCTCTCATCTTCTTCATAACTCTCCTTTCCTGCCATCCGGTATACCGGCAATTCAATCAATATTAGTTTCAATCAACTAACTCTTGTTAGATATGCTAGCACAAATGTGTATGCATGACAACTCATTTCAGGTATACGGATGCTTGTAATATTTACCAGCCTTTTGGAAAATTGCCATAAAAATTGCTGTGAAATAAGAATTGACCACAGGACATGCCTCCTGTGGGGCAGTCCGGAAAGAAACATAACTGAAAACCGAAGGGACACGTCTGTGCCCCTTCGGTTATAAAGAAGGCTCTAAGAGACAGCCATCTGCCGCCTAACCCTGGACAATTTTAAAGTATGTGCGCGCTGTCAGCCGGTAAACAAGCAGATAGGCCAGCGCAAAAACAAGAACGGAAAGCACGGTAAATAAAGCGAACATTTTTATATTGGTCATACTGAATACCGTAAGCATCTTGCAAAGCTGCGGGAATGCCACCGCAATGTGTATCACAGCCATTCCCAGAGGCAGGAAGAAAACAAGAAGCACCTGGCGGGTGATGGTTTTCTTTACTTCAGCGGCGCTCATCCCCACCTTTTCCATAATTTGGAACCGTTCCCTGTCATCGAAGCCTTCCGTAATCTGCTTATAATAGATAATCAGCACAGTGGCAATGAGGAACAATACGATGAAAAATACGCCGACAAAAAGGATGCTGCCGTACAGCTCATAAAAATCCGCCCTCTGCTCACTGCGCACATAAGTCCTGTAAACGCCGGGCACAGCGCCGTGTATGCTGCTTTCCAGCTGTCGGACGGCTTCCTTGCTCCCTTCCAGATCAAAAAAGCAGTTAAATTCCACAGAGGTTGGAAATCTGCCGTTCTGTGCCTGCGCATTGCTCGCCGCCGCCAGCCTGCTCAGATCTTCCAGGCCTGGGACAACAAATATACTGAGATTCACAGGCGTGGCAAAGCCCATAAACATTGTAACGTCAAACTCCCAAAGCCGCCCGGCCAGACTGTATTTTTCTCCGCAGATATCCGCAAATCCGTTCATTTCCGGTCCTGTTGTATAATAGAAGACCTCTCTTTCCCCGAGAGAAAGGCTTTTGCCAAATAAACGGTTGTAATCCTCCAGCGTCATGGCATAGACCATGTTCGTTTTTCCCTCATTATTAAAGGCGGTGGTAAACTGGCCGTCCGCATAGGAAGCGCCAAAGGATATCTGGTAAAAATCCATCTGATTTTCCAGTGTACAGCCGGCAGAGGCTGCCAGTTCCTTTACCTTTTCCCTGATGGAAACGGCCAGTTGTACGGCCGAGGCAGTATCCTGCGGGGAATAGTCCGGCACGTCCGCATACATATTGACATCCCGGGGAAACTGGTTTTTCAGCATATCCTCCTCTCCGGCATAGAGGCTTAAACAGCTGGACAGCGTTACCAGTACGGCTGTTGACAGAACACAGATACTTGCCAGTCCCGCGGCGTTCTGTTTCATCCGGTAAATCATCCCGGAAACAGAAACAAAATTCTCCGGTTTGTAATAAAAACGTCTGTTTTTTCGAAGCGTTTTCAACAGGGCGATACTCCCTGCCTGAAACAGGCAGTAGGTTCCGATAATGACGAGAAGCACCGCAGGAAAAAAGGCAAACAGCGCATCTGAAGCCGTCTGGGTGGCAAGGGCCTTCGCATAGCCAATCCCCAGGGCTGCCGCTCCTGCAAGTGCGACAGCCCATCTGGTTTTAGGCTCCTTCTCTCCTTCCCGGCTGCTTCTAAGCAGGTCTATGGGATTGGTTCTTGTCACGCTTACAATGTCATAAAGCAGGACAAAAAAGAAACAGACCAGATAAATCAGGAAGGTTTCAGCCACCGCATTCAGCGGGATCCGGAAGATTAGCTTTCCGGGCAGCCCCACGAATTTCAGAAGAAGAAGGAACATTGCCTGACTGAAAAGCATGCCTCCTGCAATTCCCACGGATACGCTCAGAAGCATGCTGAAAAGTACCTCCCAGAAAAGGACGAAGGCAAGATGTTTTTTCTCCATGCCCAAAATACAGAACAGGCCGAATTCACGTTTGCGGCGCTTTATGATAAAGCTGTTAATATAAAACAGGATGATAAACACGAAAAGAATGCATATCATAAAGCTGATCCTGACCAGCATATACATGATATCTCCACCCTCCATGCCGCTGTCCGCCACCATGATGCCAACGGAGTTCAGGACATAAAGAAGCCCCGCCATCAAGCTGCCTGCACACAGATAGGGAAAATAAATGCTTTTGTTCTTTTTCATATTGGTTCCTGCCAGACGGGGATAAAAAAGGAGATTATGCAGGGAAGAAAACTGTGGTATATTCATCTGTCAGTCCTCCCCTCTGCCTGTGGCAAGAACCGTCAGGGTATCCGATATCTTCTGGTACATCTCCTCATTGCTGCAGTTCCCACGGTACAGCTGATGGAAAATAACGCCGTCTTTGATGAAAAGGACCCTTCCTGCATGACTGGCCGCCCGTGTACTGTGCGTCACCATAAAAACGGTCTGGCCGCTTTTATTCACGTCTTCAAAAATACGGAGCAGACTGTCCGCTGCCCTGGAATCCAGGGCGCCCGTAGGTTCGTCCGCAAGCAGGATCTGCGGCTGCGTAATGAGCGCTCTGGCAACTGCCGCCCGCTGCTTCTGTCCTCCTGAAACCTCATAGGGGAACTTATCCAGCAGCTCTTTAATCTCCAGCCTGTCCGCCAGTGGTTTCAGTCTCTCTTCCATTTCTCCGTATTCCTTTCTGGCAAGAACCAGGGGCAGGAAAATATTGTCCCGCAGAGAAAAGGTATCCAGCAGGTTGAAATCCTGGAACACAAAGCCCAGGTTATCCCTGCGGTAGGCAGCCATCCGGCTGTCCGGCACCGCCGCCATATCCCGGCCGTTTAACAGAACCTTGCCTCCGGTGGGCTTATCCAGTGCGGCAAGGATATTGAGCAGCGTGGTTTTTCCTGAACCGGATTCGCCCATGATTGCCACATATTCCCCTTCCTCTACGGAAAACTCCACATCGGCCAGCGCCTCCACCTTTGCGCCGCCAAACCTTGTGGTATATACTTTTTTCAAATGCTTTACTTCCAGCAGTGACATTTTTTTCATTCCTCCATTCTGCCTTACACCAGTGCGCTTTTTGTATGTTTCGTGCTTATTATAAGACAGGCAGAGGAAACAATCCATCGAATGGGCTTACATTTTCTGAGTGAAGGTTGCATTTTTGTAAGGTTAGTGTGAAACCTTTCATCAACCAGCCATACGCTGTTTTGATAAATACCATTTTGCTGATCACTATTCAGATAACAACAATCGACAGATACATTTATCCATGGTATACTTTATATAAAAATTATATGAAGAGGTGCTTTATGTTTTCTTCCATTGCTTTAGCTCCATGCAGAGTCTGATTCCGGACGGAAACTGCATGGAGCGGTAGCGTAAAACTGACGTCCGAATCAGGCTTTGCATTCACATTCCATATAACTTGTGAAGGAGAGCAAAGCCATGAAAATAAAAAATAAGTATTCAGGGCTCCGGGATTTTTTCATTCTCTGGAGTTCACAGGCCGTGTCGGAACTGGGCACGGCAATGACCAATTTCGCGCTCATTATCTGGGTCTACAGCCAGGAAGGAACAGCTTCCAGTATAACCTTCCTGACGCTATGTTCTTTCCTGCCGACGATACTTTTCCGTTTTATAGCCGGAGCGATTGCAGATCGCTGGAATAAAAAGCGGATTATGCTGCTTGCAGATCTGATGGCCGCCTGCGGTACGCTGACAGTTTTAATATTGTATTCGTTATCCGCATTGCAGGTATGGCATTTATACGTCATCAATTTTCTGCTCAGTTTTATGAACGCGTTTCAAAGCCCGGCATCTTATGTGGCGACAAGCCTGCTTGTGCCTAAGGAACATTATTTAAAGGTGAGCGGCTTGCAGTCCTTTTCCGGTTCCGTAATTACAATTCTGGCTCCAGCGCTCGGCAGTTCCCTGCTTGCCTTCGGCGGCATGCCGATAGTTTTGGCAGTTGATCTTGCCAGCTTCGCAGTGGCGTTTGTCACATTGCTGATTTTTATCAAAATTCCGGATATAATTCACAATACGGAAGAAACGCCGGGTCCTTTTCTGAAAAGCTGTATGTCAGGAATCAATTATCTGCGGGAACATAGGGCGCTTTTGCGCATTATATTGTTTTTTTCTGTGGTTAACTTTTTAGCGAAAGCAGGCAATGACGGCATGATGTCCGCCTTCATTCTTGGCAGGACAGGCGGCCGCCAGAAAGCGCTTGGCATGGCGGAAGCCGCTGTTTCGCTTGGCGTTCTCGCCGGCAGCGTTGTTGTTACATTTGTAAAGCCGCCGAAAAACAAAACAAAGGTTATATTTATCAGCTGCATTTTTACATTTCTTTTGGGAGATGTAATGCTGAGCCTGACCCCTTCATTGCCCTATTGGGTAGTTTCCGCTTTTGTTTCCTATGTGCCGGTTGCGGTTCTGGGGGCTAACCTGAATACGGTTATGCGTGTTCATGTGCCGCTCGAAATGCAGGGCCGTGTTTTTTCCGCCAGGGATACCCTTCAGAACATCACAATCCCTTTAGGGCTGTTCCTCGGCGGTATTTGGGCTGATCATGTTTTTGAACCATTTATGAGCAGGCCATCAGCCATTCAGCATGCCTTGGCATTATTTTTCGGGGCGGGGAAAGGGTCCGGTATCGCGGTTATGTTCTTTATTGTCGGGATTATTGGATTTATTTTGAGTATTGCTGCTTTAAGGAATCCACTGTATCAGAGTCTGAATGACAGTGAGTGATTGACAGCTGCACAACAGCCAAACAGTCAATGTAATAACGGGAAACAGGGAGCAGCGGTATATTCCGCTGCTTCCCGTTTGTTCCGTACCAATTCTGTCGGCGGCATAACAAACCTGGCATGGCGCTATAACCATTCGTGCTGTAAATCATGCCATTCGTGCAGAAATGACGTATTCCAGGCCTTTTCTGATAAGCTTACAGATGATAAGCTTACAGGCAGGAGGAAAGAAAAAATGGAACATGAACCGTCCTCTGGAAAACAGGCGCAGGCAATTTACAAACACTACTCTGTTTTCCAGAATATCCTGTACTGCATAAAAAATACATATATCTGTTATCCGCCGCTTTTATTCTGGTGTCTGCTTCTCATGCTGACCAGGGTGGCTCTGCCGGTGCTTTCCACTTTTCTGCCCAAGGCGGTAATTGATGCGGTGACAGAAGGAAAAGGTATCCTTGAGACTGCGATGATAACACTTTATTTTACCATCAGTATTGCGGCAATCAACGGTCTGCAGGGCTTCGGGAAGAAATGTGTCTATTGGCATAAATACAAAATGAATACCTATTATCTGCGAAAGGCGGCGGATAAAGGGCTGACCACCGACTACTGCAATCAGGAAAATGATGAATTCCGCAAGCTGCAGAGCGAGAGCCATGAATACTGCCATGGGAATTTTTCTGAGATGACCGAAGTATATGATGCAGGCGTTTCCATGCTCTCTAATCTCCTTGGATTTACGGTATATCTGGGCATTCTGGCAAGGCTCAAACTGCTTATTGTCCTTTTTCTGGCAGCCACCACGCTTGTAAGTTTCTTTTTGGATAAACAGATTCTCAAATGGGCGGAGGCCCACAGCAGGGAAAAAGTGGGGTATCGGCAGAAAACCCAGTATATTACCCGTATATCCGGAGATTATGCTTCAGCTAAGGATATCCGGATATACGACATGAGCAAATGGATGAATCAGGTTTATCAACAGAATTTAAAAGGGTTATCCGGATATTTTCACCGTTACACGAAAAAGGTGTTCGGCGTATCCGCTGCTGATAACGGATTAGCCTTACTCCGGGAAGGCGCGGCATATGCCTATTTGTTGGCACTGGTTTTTGGCGGTCAGATCAGCGTTGCTGATTTTGTGCTTTATTTTAGTGCGATCACTGGTTTCTCAGTCTGGCTTTCCGGCATTCTCGGCCAGGCGTCCAATATCTCCCGCCTCAGCATGGCCGTCAGCCATTTTCGCAGCTTCCTCTCCTTTCCCGAACAGTTCCAACGGGAAGGCGGAGTTGAAACCGACGCATTATTGGCTTTTCCCAAAGTCATTGAGTTAAAAAATGTCTGCTATCGCTATCCTGGCGCCAAAGCCGATACTTTACTGGATATTAACCTTAAAATCAATCCTGCCGAACACCTGGCTGTAGTAGGTTTAAATGGGGCAGGCAAAACCACGCTTGTAAAATTGATCTGCGGCCTGATCGATCCGACTGCAGGTACGGTATTATATGACGGTACAGATGTGCGGGCATACAACCGAACCGCTTATTACAGGCTTTTTTCGGCAGTGTTCCAGCAATTTTCAATTCTGCCCGCAACAATCGAAGAAATTGCAGGCGAGAGCGCACCCGGGCAAGTCGATCCGGAAGCTGCAGAAAATTGCCTGATCCAAGCAGGATTGTGGGATAAAATCCAGGAACTCCCCAATGGAATCAAAAGCACATACAGCAGGGGCATCCAGGATGACGGTATTGAATTTTCCGGAGGTGAGCTGCAGAAATTATTGCTTGCAAGAGCCCTTTACAAAAATGCGCCTGAAATGGTGCTGGACGAACCCACGGCTGCCCTTGACCCGATTTCTGAAAGCAGGCTGTATGAAACTTACCATAAAGTGATGGAAAACCACTCCACCGTCTTTATTTCACATCGTTTAGCCTCCACCCGCTTCTGCAGCCGGATTCTTTTAATGGATGGCGGGCGTATTGCTGAAGAAGGGACCCACGAACAGCTGCTTTCCCAAAAAGGAAAGTATTACGAACTGTTTGAAACGCAGGCAAAATATTACAGAGAACATCCCGCAGGAAAGGAGGCGGAGGAATGAATAAATCAACCCTCAGAGAACGGGTTTCTGTCACCGTACGCGGATATGATATTCTAAAGGAGTATTGTCCGGGCCTTGCCTCCGGCAAAGCAGCGTCTGCGCTGATAACCGCTCTTCAGCCTTTCGTCTCCCTCTGGTTCTCAGCGCAGATTATTAATGAACTTACCGGGCAACGGCGGGTAAATCTGCTGTTCTTTTACGTCTGTATTGTGCTGCTTTGCAATCTTGTAATATCAATGCTGCGCAGTGTGTTAGATCGCATTACCAGTGAGAAGCAGGCGCAAATGTGGGATTTTTTCCAGAAAGTATTCACTGACAAACAACTGTCTATGGACTATGTGGATTTGGAAAATGCAGAAATTCTGCAGCAGCGCAAAAAGGCGGAAGAAAATCTGTTTATGTTTGGCAACGGTCTTGGGCAGCTGGTATGGGGAACGGAAGGGCTGATCCGTACAGCCGTTAATATTATTGTTTCAATTTGCATGTCAGTAACTTTGTTTACCAGGAAAACCGGATATGGCTTATTGGATTCCCCGTTTTGTATTTTTGCCATTCTGCTATGTATCCTGTTCGGCGGATGGTGCAGCTCCCGGGCCGCTGTTAAGGAAAATAATGCGTTTGAAAAATGGAGTAAGGAAAACGTCTCGTTCTACAGAGCCTTTGACTTTTTTGGCTGTGATTTATGCATGAAACCGGAATATGCTAAAGATGTGCGCATTTATGAGCAGAATCACGCCGCAGACCGAGCGTTTGAGAAAATGCAGCTGCATGACAGGGAACAAAATCATCTGATTCACCAAATGTGCTGTCCTGAGGCCTGGGGCGGTTTCCTTGCCAGTCTCAGCAATGCCGTCTGCTATCTGTTTGTGGTAGCCAAAGCGGCCATGGGCGCTTTCGGTGTGGGCAGCATCGTTCAGTATGTGGGCGTGCTCACACGTCTGGGTGAGGGGCTGCAGGAAGCAATGTTTATGTATACGGACAACGCTGTGTGCTGTTCTCATCTGCAGGGACTGTATGCTTTTCTTGATATTCCCAATAAGAAATATCAGGGCACCCTTCCCATTGAAAAGCGTGCATTATGCGACTGCAACGATAATGATTATGAAATTGAATTTTGTGACGTATCGTTCAAATATCCTGGTTCCGATGCTTATGCCCTGCGGCATATCAGCCTGAAATTCCGCGTTGGAGAACGGCTTGCCGTCGTCGGAATGAACGGTTCAGGAAAGACCACCTTCATAAAACTTCTCTGCCGCCTGTATGACCCGACAGAAGGAAAAATTCTGCTCAATGGCATTGATATCCAGAAGTACAATTATGAGGAATACATGGGCATCTTTTCAGTGGTATTTCAGGACTTTAAGCTTTTTTCATTTTCACTGGGACAGAATATTGCAGCAAATGCTGATTACGACAAAGCCCGGGTGGAATATTGCCTGAAAAAAGCAGGCTTCGGAGAAAGACTTGCCCAGATGCCAAATGGAACTGATACCTGCCTTTATAAGGATTTCAGTGAAAACGGCGTGGAAATTTCCGGCGGCGAAGCGCAGAAAATTGCTCTCGCCCGGGCACTTTATAAAGATGCTCCTTTTATCGTTCTCGACGAGCCAACCTCTGCTCTCGACCCGGTTGCCGAGGCAGAGGTTTACAGCAAATTCAATGAGATTGTAGGGCAAAAAACCGCTATTTACATCAGCCACCGCCTTTCCTCCTGCCGGTTCTGCGATGAAATCATCGTTTTTGATCACGGTCTGATTATCCAGAGGGGCAGCCATAACAACCTGGTTGCTGACGTAAAAGGCAAATATGCTGAATTATGGCGCGCTCAGGCGCAGTATTATGAAAAGTGATTTGCGGCTTCATAAACAGAGTCAGCGACTATTTCAGGGATTCGATAACATATTCTGACATCCACTGCAGTATCTCATTTTCAAAGGGAAAGACTTCACCCGCCGGTGCCGGAAGTTCATCGTAAATCTTTACTGCCCCGCTTTCTTTATAACCGGAATCATGGCATTCTTTCAGCCACTCATTGATATCATATATTTTTTTATAGCCCTTTAAGTGATAGCTTTCATCAAGTCCGTTCATTAAGCGGATCCATTTCCGGGAGTTTTCGCTTTGATAATCATTGACTATGCTCATATTATAGACAGCATGTCCACCAGGCTTGAGAACCCTGTATGCTTCCCGGAAGCCCTCCGCCATTTTGGCCTGCATACTTTCAAAGCCTCCATTGGAAAAAATCAAATCGATACTGTTATCAGCGACAGGGAGCTTTGAACAATCGCAGGCAAGATAGACCATATCAACATATGGATTTTTCCATTCGTCGGAATAGAAAACCCGATTCCATTTCAGGATTCTGTGGCTTACATCAGTCATGATAATTGTTACCGGCCAATGTATGCGTTCTATCATGTATTTTATGCCCTTTCCGGTACCGCAGGCTATGTCAAGAATTGTCCGCGGACGGAGTTTTTCTATTTTTTCCCACATAACTTCTCTATATGTCGGATTACCCTGCTGATACCGAGGATTTCCTGGATGGTGCTGTTCTATCAAATAGTGTTCGTAATTTGGAAGAAATAAAGACCAGAGTTCTCCGTCTATTTCCCGGCTTCCAAAATGGACAACGCCATCCACGAAATCATACTTATGTCCATTCTTGCAGGTAAAGTTTAGTTTATCCTGCTTATGGGGAACATTCATTTTCAGTTCAGTCCGGCATTGCGGACAGATAAGAAATTGACCTGCAAATGCGGTTCCCCGATCTATACCATCGGGAATGCCAGTGAATAAATCCCCTTCCAGTATGGCGTTTATGGAAGTCCGGCCGATCCAGGAAATAGTAAGCAGTATTTCGATATCAGGCAATGCAAGACCATTCTCCCATTTTGATACCGCCTGGGCGCTGACATTCAGTTTCTGTGCAAACTGAGACTGAGAATACCCAAGTTCTTTACGCAATAAAGCAATCCTGTGTCCTGCAGCATTTTTATCAATCATCGTATTTCCCCTCCTTATGCTTATTATTTTAGCTGTTATTCTGTGTGTGGGCAATGGAAGGCAAATTCAATTTTGGGCAGTTTTAGCAACCTGCAGTTGAGTCTGTACAAACACCAGAGCCAAGTTCCCGCAGAAAATCAAGCGCCCTTTCATTTACCTCTTTGGCATGCTCCATAACAAAATGGGGGCCGTGTCCGCAATTTGGTACTTCAAAGGTTTCTGCACGCGGGCATTTTTCTTTCAGCTGTCTGCAGGAACCAAAAGGATCACTGTCACCATTTATGAAGAATAAGGGACAGGATAATGCGTTCCACTCTTCTTCCGTAAGATTTGGATGCTGCCGCCAGTCAAGGACAGTCTGTTCCATGAAGGTCTCCCAGTTTCCTCTGTGAGCCTCAAAATGCCGTGCTGTCATGTCACGTATCATTCTGGTGTCATTCCTTTTTATAATACTTTCGGGCAGGAAATCCTCAGAGCCTTCAGGATTCGGCTCTGTCCCGGCCCCGATTGCGATAAGGCTTCGGACTTTTTCAGGATATTTGGATGCCATATACATGCCCACGGTGGTTCCAAAGCTGTAGGCAAACAGATGGGCACTCGGAATTTCCAGAGCATCTAAAAAACCTGCCATATCATCGGCAATCTTGCGGGAATCCCATTCCAGGCTTTCGCATTTCGTGCGTCCATGTCCGCGGAAATCCGGAAACAGGCAGCGGTATTCCCCCTGAAACGGCTGTATCTGTGCACCAAAGGCCAGCAGGCTGCGGCTGAAATGGCTGTGTAAAAACAGTATCGGTTCGCCGCAGCCCATGTCTTCGTAGTACATATTAAGATCTTTAAAGTTCATATATGGCATTTATTTTCCCCCTCCTTGTAATCCGAACATATATTCGTATATCAGTTAAGTATACTATCATAAGCAGAAGGAGTCAATCAGTAAAATTAGTCCAAGCCAATACTCTCCATTCATACAAAAAAGTCACCATGGTTTGCCATATTGACAACAGGTCCCATGATGACTTTTATCTTGTTTCCTATAATATCCTCAGCTATTCAGGTTCTTCACCAATAATGCCGTACCTTTTCCTGTGCCTCCTGTTCGCTGATGCCAAGACGGAGTTTTAGTCTTGCTACAGTCTGCTCAAAACTGACCCCCAATTCCTTACAGGTTTCTACCATTCCTTGTTCTATTCCTTGTTCTATTCCCTGCTTTATCCCCTGAGCAATTCCATCTTCTTTACCGTTCTTATACTCGCTTGCGCGGATTTTTCTCATTTCCTCTTCTTCATTATACTCAAAGATTGACACTGCTATCACCTCCGCTCTCTGTGACGACAGGAAATCTGCCAGAATCCCTTCCCTGATACATTCCGTCACTGCCCGTTCAACCGCTTCCTCAATCCGCATTCTCTTTGCATATTTTCTGACCCGGTCCACATACTGGCTGTATTCCCTCAATGTCCGGCATTTCTCCATCAGCTCTTTATTGTGTCCGAAATTGATATTCAGCATGAGCACCTTCAGTTCCAGCTCCGGTTCTGACGTCTCTTTTTCAAAAGCATCCGACAGCCGCAGGATCTGCCTTTCCGGCTGCCCGTCCGTGCCGTTGTAAAATACCACGAACCGTGGCACCGGAATTTTCACCAGCGTGGAAGAATATATGGTCTCATCCCGCGTATATTTTTCCAGCTGCTTGGCAATGTACACCAAATCCCGCAGCGGCATATTGGGATTATACGAACCCTGGTGCTCGTACAGATTCATCTCGGAATCCAGCAGGAATGAGATGTCATTCTTAAAATTCATATAAATTGCATTTTCCAGGGTACAGATTGTCAGGTCCTCCGGGCTGTTATACGCGGAATCATTGAGTGCATTATACAACTCCAATAGTTCCTTCTTTTCCCGAAAAAGCATCCGGAAAACCGTATCCTTCTGATTTCTTACTACGTGCAGTTTTTCTGCCATAAGCTGCTCCTTTCTGTTGTGCGCGGAGCAGCCTTCCCAATCAGCCGCTCCTGCTTTCTTTGTTGGATAGTAAGCATAGAGTTTCTGAATTGAGAATGAAAATTAGACGGCACATGTGGCCAAGATTCGTTAGAAATTTATGCTTGCGTTTATTTTATCACTATTTTTACGTAGATTCAACCTTTTCTGAAAGCACAAGAAAATGTTTAACAGGATGATATTTTTCCCCTTATAACTATAGTTTCCCCTGCTGCTGTATCTTTTCAAAACCCCAATTATAGTACATTGCCATCGGACCATTGAAAGCAAGCGGGGAGCGGGTTTCGGAAAGCTGCGGATAGACTTCGATATATTCAAAGCCTTATGCTTCAGCATCCTTGCAGACCCGCCTCAGAAGCGCTTGCGTAATCCACCTGCCACGATACTCCGGCGCTGTCTCAAAGCAGATATACATTTTGATTTTTTCTTTGTCATGGTCAAAAAGCAGAGGTATAATAACATCATAATAAAAAACAGTTAATACAGCTTCCCGCAGGACGAAAGGAACCCCTATGACAGAACTGAACCTGGAACAGATAAGAAATTTCCGGCTCCATTCCCATCATCTGGATGCATTTTATACAAAGGAAGACCTCATCGCAGCCGCAGGCGCCTGCGGTATGCAGAACAGTCCGCCCGGAGCCTGGGAAACCGCGCTGTACAACAGAATTCCTTCCTGCAGCCAGGAGGATATGAACCATTTTTTGTACCAGGAACGGTGTCTGCTGCAGGCATGGAGCCTGCGGGGCGCGCCTGTTGTATTCCCGGAGGAAGAAAGCGATGTCTTTTTATCTGCGCTTATTCCGCAGGAGGATGAGCCATGGATTTATACGCATGGAATTTCCCTGGCGCTGGATTTTCTGCAGATGTCCTTTGAAGAACTGCTCCCAATGCTGAAGCAGGTAATGCCCAGGCTTAACGGCAAGACAATCGTGACCAAAAGCGCTTTGGATCAGACGCTGGCCGAATGGATGCTGCCGCTGCTTCCCGAAGAAAAGAAGACGCTGTGGAACCATCCGTCCATGTACGGCAGCCCGGACAAACAGACGGTGGGCGGCGCGGTGGTGTCATTCCTGCTGCGCCCCTGCGCATTCGACGGACTGGTGGTGTTCGGGGCGCGGGAAGGAATCAGCCCCACCTTTACTTCTTATAATGCCTGGACAGGCCATCCGCTGGGAAACCAGGGAGAAGGGGCAAAGAAGCTGGTGCGGAAATTCCTGCACTGCTATGGACCGGCAACGCCAGCCTCTTTCGAAGGTTGGCTGGGCTGCTCGGGGAAACAGGCCCGCCGCATGTGGAAAGCTGTGTCTGAGGAGATGGAGCCTGTCAAAGCAGTGGGTAAGAATGCCTGGATTCTTTCCGAAGACAAAGCCTGCCTTATGTCCCCGAAACCGCTGCAAAGGGAATTGCTCCTTCTTGGCGGCCATGACCCGTATCTTGACCAGCGTGACAGAAGCCTTTTGCAGCCGGATAAATCCCTGCATAAACAGATCTGGAAAATGGTGGCGAATCCGGGAACTGTTGTTTACCGGGGAGAAATCATTGGAATCTGGACAAGTACAAAGAAGAGCAGGGGAATGGAGATGAAAATAACCCTGTGGAACGGTTTTCAGGATAAGGAAAAAATTTCTGTACTTGCTGAAGAATATGCAGATTTCCGGCAGCAGAAGCTGATCGGTATTGAATTTTAACAGGATTTTTGGGAAAAAGCGATGCGGAAACGGTATCGCTTTTTTTCTATATAAAGTGGAAGTATAAAAGAAAAGCGTTGGTGGGAATTGTTTCTTTTTTGCAGGCGTTTTCTGCCGTATTACAGCAGATTCTGTTCCGGGGCATTTTCCAAACACGCTTTCCTGACAGGCACAACAGCGGATAGGCGGCATACAATTTTATGAGACAGTAAGTCGATTTATGACACCTGCAGTCAGGAGGGCAACTATGGCGGAATACGATATTGCGGTTATCGGAGGAGACAGACGTACGGCTTTTATGATACCGTTTTTTCAGGAAAATGGATATAGAGTCATCAGCTTTGGAATTCAGGAAACGGATAAGGAAAACGCGGATGGCCGGGCGCATTCTTTGAAGGAGGCGCTGGACGGTGCGGATGTGATTGTGGGAGGGATTCCCCTGGAAAAAGAAGGGGTTCTGGAAATCCGGGAGCTGTCGCGGCTGATCCGTAAAAAACATACTATTTTCGGGGGTGTCATTCCGGAATCGTTCCGGCAGGAATGCAGTGAAAGGGATATTCTCTGCTGTGATTTTATGCTGGTGGAAAGCATTGCCGTGTTCAATGCGGTTGCAACAGCGGAAGGCGCGGTGCTGGAAGCATTGCGGCATAAGGATACCAATATACACAAAAGCGAAAGCCTTGTCATCGGTTATGGCAGATGCGGAAAAATACTGAGCGATAAGCTGAAAGGCCTTTCTGCCTGCGTTACGGTATGCAGCAACAGTCAGACCGAGCTTGCGGTGGCGGATGCCTATGGCCTTCGGACACTGCCTCTGGAACAGCTTGAAAGCAAGGCGGGAGAGTTTGAATACATCTACAATACGGCCCCGGCCCTGCTTTTAACGGAGAAGCTGCTTGAAAAAATAAGAGAAGATGCGTTAATTATAGACATTGCATCAGGAAGCGGCGGCGTGGATTATAAGGCGGCCGAACGTCTTAATATAACAGCCCTGCGCTGTCCGGGCCTGCCCGGCAAATATGCCGGCAGGACTTCCGCGAAGTGCCTTACGGACTATGTATTGAGACATCTGTGAAAGGAGCGTATTTTAACGATGGATTTAAAAGGTAAAAAAATAGGAGTTGCACTGACCGGCTCCTTTTGTACGTTTGAGAAGATATTTAAGGAAATGGAAAAACTGGCACAGCTGGGGGCGGATATTTACCCTCTTTTTTCCAATGCTTCCCAGAGCATAGAGAACAGATTCGGGAAGCCGGAGGAGTTCATGGAACGGGCGGCCAAAATCGCGGGAAGGGAGCCGATATGCTCCATTGAGGCAGCTGAGCCGATAGGCCCCAAGGGTTATCTGGATATTATGGCGATTCTGCCGTGCACTGGCAATACTGCCGCCAAACTGGCAAACGGGATTACGGACACACCGGTTCTGATGGGGGCCAAGGCGCATCTGAGAAATAACAAGCCTCTTTTGATCTTCATTTCCACCAATGACGGCCTGGGGATGAATATGAAAAACATAGGACTTCTTCTGAATACCAAAAATATTTATTTTGTGCCCTTTGGCCAGGATAATCCGGAGAAAAAGCCGAATTCCCTCGTAGCCCACGCAGACAGACTCATACCGGCGCTGATGCAGGCCCTTGACCATAAGCAGATACAGCCTTTACTGGTGGATTACGGGGAAACGTAAAGGCCATGAGCCGCTGCGATGAAAGAAAAATCAGTAACAGTCCAAACATCGTAAACTTTTACTGTAATCAAGTCAAATGACAGGAAAGGCGGAAAGCCATATGTGCGGAATTGCAGGCTTTTGTAACGTCAGAATAAATTATGAAAAAAACGAAGGAGAATGGAGGACGGTGCTGAACCGAATGAAAACCGTTCAGAAACACAGAGGGCCGGATGAGGAAGGGATTTTTCTGGGAAAACACTGCGGCCTGGCTCATGTGAGGCTGTCCATCATCGATTTGGCGTCAGGGCGCCAGCCTATGGTAAAAAGAGAAGGAGGCGCCGAATTTGCGATCTGTTACAACGGAGAGCTATATAATATGCCGGAGCTGAAAAAAGAACTTCTGGCATCAGGAGAAAGCTTTCAGACGAACAGTGACACAGAGGTTATTCTGACTGCTTATCTGCATTACGGAAAAGAATTCGTAAAGCGGCTGGATGGTATTTTTTCCTTTGCGATCTGGGATGGAAGGCTGGAAAAAATTTACCTTTACAGGGACCGGGCAGGCGTAAAGCCCTGTTTTTATACCATAAAAGAGGATACCCTCATTTTTTCATCGGAAATCAAGGGAATCCTCAGCTATCCCGGGATACAGGCGCAGGTGGATAAGGCCGGGCTCTGCGAGGTTTTCGGGCTGGGGCCTGCCAAAACCTACGGAAGCGGTGTATTCCGTAATGTGAAGGAGGTCCTGCCGGGATATTACCTGGAATTTGGCCCGGAAGGGATTAACCAGCATTGTTACTGGAAGCTGCAAAGCCGCCCCCATGAGGAGTCCTACGAAAAAACAGTGGAGCATACCCGGTATCTGATTGAAAATGCGGTAAAAAAGCAGATGCTGTCCGATGTCCCTGTCTGTACCTTCCTGTCCGGCGGCGTGGACAGCAGCCTTGTGACCGCTATCTGCAGCAGCGAACTGAAAAAACAGGGGAAGGTGCTGTCCACCTATTCCTTTGATTTTAAGGACAATGATATTAATTTCCAGGCAAACAATTTCCAGCCCTCGCAGGATCGGCCCTGGGTGGATGTGGTCAGAAAATATGCGGATACACAGCATTTTTACCTGGAATGCAGAAACGAGGAGCTTTACGACTATCTTTTTGAGGCGGTGGATGCCAGGGATCTGCCGTGTATGGCTGATGTGGAGTCCTCCATGCTGTATTTCTGCCGTAAAGTGGCAAAGCAGCATAAGGTGACGCTGACAGGGGAATGTGCGGATGAGATCTTCGGCGGTTATCCCTGGTTTCATAAAAAAGAATGCTTTGAGGCGGCCTGTTTTCCCTGGTCCATGGATTTTACGCCCAGGACGATGCTGCTTAAGGACGAAGTGCTTGAGCAGCTGCCCCTGGAGGAGTATGCAGGGAATGCATACCGCAGGACCATAGAGGAAACACCTGTTTTAGAGGGGGAGGCTGGGGAAGAAAAGCGGCGCAGGGAAATTTCCTACCTGAATCTGAAATGGTTCATGCAGACGCTTCTTGACAGGATGGATCGCACCAGCATGCATGTGGGGCTGGAGGCCAGGGTGCCATTTGCAGATCATTTAATTATGGAATATCTGTGGAATGTTCCCTGGAGCATGAAGTGCCATGACGGCGTTGTAAAAGGGCTTTTGCGGGATGCTGGCAGGGGCTGGCTGCCTGACGATGTCCTCTACCGCAGGAAGAGTCCCTATCCCAAGACCTATGATCCGGCATATGAACAGCTTGTGAGGAGCCATATGCGGGAGGTGCTTTCCGATATGAATGCGCCGCTGAACCTGCTGATTGATAAAAAGAAGGTGGAACGTTTTATGGAACAGCCATCCGATTATGCCCGTCCCTTCTACGGACAGCTGATGGCCGGGCCGCAGCTGCTCGCTTATTTGTTACAGGTGAATTACTGGCTGGAGCATTATCGGATTAGTCTGGTGTAATTTTGCCTTTTGCCTGGTGCGATTCTTCAGAATCAGCATGATGCGTTTCACTCTGGTGCGCCCGTAAAAAATGTGCTAATATTATAGATAACGATAAAACTTCAGCTGGCAGGGGAAAATATCTCCTCTGCCAGCTGATACTTTCGTAAGAATATAAAACAGCGCGCTGTCCGATATATGGAGGATTCCTGCGCGGAAAGAGGTTATATGGGTGAAATGACACAGGACGAAGCGCGGAGGCAGGCGCATTATGAGAAGATGACACAGACACCGGTTCCGAAGCTGGTCACGACGCTGGCGATTCCAACGATTATCAGTATGATGGTATCGGCCATTTATAATATGGCGGATACTTTTTTCGTGTCCCAATTAGGGACAAGTGCGGTGGGAGCGGTTGGCATTGTATTTTCACTGATGGCGATTATTCAGGCCATCGGGTTTACATTAGGCATGGGCTCAGGGACTATCGTGTCGCTGCACCTTGGGGCAAAGGAGGAGGAAAAGGCCACATGCGCCGCCAGTACGGGCTTTTTTTCCGCGATTGTGCTGGGGCTTGCGCTGACTGTTTTTGGGTCGCTTTTTGTAGAACCCCTGATGCAGGTGCTGGGTGCGACGGAAACGATTCTTCCCTATGCAAGGGATTATGGACAGTACATATTGCTGGCGGCGCCGATTATGTGCGCTTCCTTTGTGATGAACAATATTTTCAGGTGCGAAGGGAAATCCGTGCTTGGCATGCTGGGAATCGGCACCGGCGGTATCCTGAATATTATCCTGGATCCCATTTTTATTTTCGGGCTGGGGTTGGGAACTGCCGGGGCGGCGATTGCCACGGCGCTGAGCCAGACGGTGAGCTTCATCATTCTACTGGTGCTTTTCTTAAAAGGAAAGAGTGATGTGCGGCTGCGGATTACCAAAGTTTCCAAACAGCTGAAAACATACGTGGATATTGTTACAACCGGTATGCCCACGCTTTGCAGGCAGGGGCTTGCCAGCCTGGCTTCTGTGGCGCTGAATGTGAATGCGGCAATGTATGGGGATGCGGCTGTGGCGGCTATGAGCATTGTGGGAAGGCTTATGTTTTTCATGTTTTCCGCCATGCTTGGCTTTGGGCAGGGCTTCCAGCCTGTGGCAGGCTTCAATTATGGGGCAAAAAAATATGACAGAGTGCATGAAGCCACCCGTTTCACAATCCTGGTGGGTACGGTGGTGATGGCGATTTTCAGCCTGATTATTTTCATTTTCGCCCCGCAGATTCTGAGAGCCTTCCGCAGGGACGACGCACAGGTAATCGCGTTGGGGGCCTATGCGCTGAGGGCGCAGTGCCTTGTAATGCCGTTCTGCGGCATTACCACAACCGCCAATATGGCGCTTCAGAGTACGGGACAGTCGGGCAGGGCCACCTTCCTTGCGCTTTGCCGGCAGGGGGTATTTTTCCTGCCCCTGATCCTGATTCTGCCCCGGTTTACGGGAGTGCTGGGCGTACAGCTGGCACAGCCTCTGGCGGATGTGTGTACTCTGCTTGCATCCATACCTTTCTTGATGGCGTTTTTGAGACGGCTGAAGGTGATGCAGTAATAAGACGGGCTGTATCCTGAAAGGTAAAACCAGGCCTGAAAGGTAAAACTAGGCCTGAAAGGAATGGCCGTCACGAAGGGAAGCGGCCAGGCTCTCCTTCAGCTGAAGGAGGCTGTCCAGGGAATCCTCCTTCAGAGAGGATTTGATGGTGACGACAGGCTCCAGAATTTTCATCTGCTTCATTTCTTCCAGCAGAGTGCGCATCTGCCTGCCGCTGGCCGGCGCCCAGGAACCGTTTTCGATCAGGGCAACCGTACGGTTCTGCAAATTCAGCGCCTTCATATCATGAAGAAAATTCAGCATGGCCGGGTAGATGCCGCTGTTGTAGGTGGGAGCCGTGAGTACCAGATGGCTGCAGCGGAATACCTCGGCGATGAGGAAGGATATGTGGGTGCAGGAAATATCATAGACCGCAATTTTACGGATGCCCGCATCTGCAAGGCCGGCGGCCAGTATGTTGACGGCGTTTTCCGAATCGCCGTACATTGAGCCGTAGAACAGGGCGACCGTATGCTCCTCCGGCTCGTAGCTGCTCCAGCGGGCGTATATATCAAGCAGCAGGTCAATGTCGCTGCGCCAAATGGGCCCATGCAGAGGGCAGACCACGGCGATTTCCAGAGCAGACAGTTTCTTCAGTGCAGCCTGTACCTGCGGCCCGTATTTTCCTACGATGTTGCCGTAATACCGTCTGGCTTCCGCCAGCCAGTCCTGCGTATAGTCCAGTTCGTCAATAAAAATATTGCCATTCAGGGCTCCGAAGCAGCCAAAGGCGTCGGCGGAGAACAGGATATTTTCGCTTTCCTCATAGGTCATCATAACTTCAGGCCAATGGACCATGGGCGTCAGGTAAAAATGCAGGGTATGGCGGCCGAGCGGGAGCGTATCCTTTTCTTTAATGGTAATTGTCCGGCCCTCCAGATCCATATCGTAGAACTGCCGGATGAAGGTAAGGGTTTTGGCATTCCCGACGATTTTCAGCCCGGGAAAACGAAGGAGAAGTTCACTGATGTTGGCGCAGTGATCCGGCTCCATATGGTTTATCACTAAATAGTCCAAAGGGCGTGAATCCAGTGTATGGAGCACATTTTCCAGAAACTGGCGGGAGATGGAAGAGTCCACAGTATCCAGCAACGCTGTTTTTTCATCCAGAATCAGATAGGAATTGTAGGCGACACCACTGGGAACCGGGAAAAGATTTTCGAACAGTGACAGCCGGCGGTCACAGCCGCCGACCCAGGTGACGGCGTCAGTAATTTTTCTAGTACAGTACATGCTTGAATGCTCCTTTCATTGAGGCTTTATGATTTCAATGTATTTTATACTGCAAAAGAGTTAGAATACACTAACTAAAAATACAATACAGGATTTGTTTAAAAAGATCAATATATTTGTGTATCGGAGATCTGCGGTGATTTGACCGGTTATTAGCATTATGTACCGAATATGGGCAGGAAATTCAAATTAATGAAATTCATGGACAAACCCGTAAACCTGCTGTCTTTAATTGTATTATCTTTATCTTTGGATAGAGAGTACTGATTATAGGACATTGATTTTGATAAGCTTGATGCATATACAGCGGGAAACGGGGAGGTATCATTCATGGATAGAAGAGAATATGCGGAATGCTTTCAGAAATTGGTTGATTGTTTTGTGAAAGAAGAAAAATTTATTCAGGATATTGAACTGATGGATAAACCTAATCTGGATGAAATAGAACAAAATGCGGTTCTGTCCTATAGGGCGGCAAAGGATATTTCAAGACATTTTTTGCTTTATCTTAACTCCTGCAGATGCCCGGAACATAATGCGCAGGTTCTTATTGAGTTCAGGAATATGCAGCGCCATGTTAAAATATTGGAACGGTTTGCGGAAATCGCAGGATTGAGAGTGCATTGATTAGGGAACAATTGGTGCAGGCGCGCTTTATTCCCGCGAGCAACGAGCCAAGTAGCCATGCTTGCATGGATATTTGGCGACTGCCGCGAGGGTCAAATACCCCGCTGCTCTGCAGCGCTGCAAGTTTGATACCCCGTTGCTTGCTGCGGGGTCTTTGATTGGAGTATGCTGCTCCATTTGCGACTGTCTGGAAGTTCCGGCCAGGATAAAGCGCTGTTGCCATAATGTAAGGAAAGGATAACGGAGGAATATGATGAATGTAATAGCAAATAAAGATAATATTTGTATCAGAAAAATGGAAGAGAGCAGGGATGATTTTGAATTATTCTTAAAATGGATGACAGATCCTGATACAATGAAATACTGGGAAGGGATGAACGAGCACTTTACATATGACAGAGTGGTTAAAGGATATAAAGAAGGTAACGAAGAGGGCATAGTACAGTGTATCATTGAATATAATTCGGCTCCGATTGGCTTTTGCCAGTTTTGTATATTAAATGCGGAATATTATGAAGTTCCGGAAAAGGAATATAATCGATACATAGAGAAAGCTGATCTTGTGTTCGGAATTGATATATTTATAGGTGAAGTATCGCTTAGGAATCAGGGGCTTGGAACAAAAAGCTTGAGGTTATTAATTACTGCATTATTTAATGATTATCATGCGGATGCTATATTAATAGATCCAAAGATACATAATGCAAGGGCAATCAAGTGTTATCATAAATGTGGTTTTAAAGATTATTTCGTGGTCCCCCACAGGGAATTGCAGGATGGTATATATCATGACAGTTTAATTATGGGAATAAGAAAAGAGTAAAATTTAGAGCCGGCTTATTTTCATTCCTGGAAAAACAATAGGCCGTAATGTTTTTGTATTGATATTATATTGTCGTCTGCGAAATTAAAAAATATGAATACGGCTAAAGGGAGAAGAGAGAATAGTGTCCGCTTTAGATTTAATGGAAATATATAGCCTGGTAAAAGAGAAAATTGATTCTGTCGTATTTGAGGAGTTGTGGCCATGCTTTAAACGGTATGATTTTGCCTTGTACAATGCATCACAGGTCATTTTAAATGGGCAGATTTTTTCAAAGACAGAGGAATTTCTTGCCAATACCGCTATTTGCTATCAGGGAAGGCTAATAGCCATATGGTGTCTTTCGGAAGAAATGGATCTGGATGTTTTAACCAGTAAGATTATTCATGAAATGTTTCATGCATATCAGATGGAATGCGGAGAAAGCCGTTTCCCGGAGGAAGTGGAGGCTTTGCTGAAATACAGGTACAGTCCATTATATTTACAGATAAAATTTCAGGAAAATTTGCTTCTGGCTTCGTTGCATGAACGTTTTCAGGTATCTGACTATGAGAAATTTTTATCGTTGCGTAAGAGAAGGATGGCGCAGTTCCCGTATCAATATAATTATGAAAGCGGCGTGGAAGTTATTGAGGGAAGTGCGCAATATGTAGAGTTTCAGGTGCTGCGAAAACTGAATCAGGAGAAATACCGGGAGTCGCTGGCCGAGTGCATGCAAAGATTACAGGATAAGAAAAATTTAATGCCTGTTAGAATTCTGTGTTATGACATCGGGGCGATGCTCTTAACGATATGCGGTGACAATGGCCTGAGTGCAAACAGAAAAGTGGGACAAAGTACGGAATATTTATTGCCTGAAGAAATATTTCAAAAAATTACTCCAGATTATTCAGTGGCTGCAGATACCGAAATGGAAGCCTTTTATCGGACCAAAATACGGGATTTCCAGGCAAAAATAGATCGAATAATAAAAAGCAGTGAACCTGTTGCTAAAGGTGATTTTGAACTGGCTGGAGTTAATATTTATTCAGCCTGGTATTTGAATGGGTATATTTATACAGAATATTTTGTGAGATATAAAGCGAAGGAAATGATTACCTTATATGGGAATTATCTGCTCAGGATGCGGCAGAACAAGGTTGCAGCAATATATGCAGATGAGAATTCCAATTCTGCATTAAATGAAATACGATAATGACAGGGATATTTTTCCTGTCAGGTAATGTTTATGATGGTTTTTACTGTTATGAAAGGTGATGGAAGGATTCTGCATAGGGTGTTATTTTTTAAGGTGTAATGGAGATTATACACTTGTGTTTTCAGCGATTCTGACGGGAAGCATTTTTATACAATTCTATACAATACTATTTTTCCCATACGTACAAAAATTTAAACACTTTACCTGCCCCCATCCAAAGTAATATACTTATTACTACCACAGAAAAAGGCAGGAACCCACCGTGAATATTCACCCCCAAAAACCCCGTTTAATAGTACTGACAGATATCAGCAGCCTGCAGCCAGGCTGCGGTGAGCCGGATGACACCCAGTCGCTTATCCGGCTTTTGCTGTATTCAGATCTTTTAGACATAGAAGGCCTGATAGCCACCTATTCCAGTCACATAAAAGGCGCGGTGAAAACAGACTACCTGGAAACCATTGTCAGACACTATGAAAAGGTATGGGACAATCTCTTATTGCACAGTGCGGATTATCCGGATCCCAAGAAGCTTCTGGAAGGCATCAGGGCCGGTTCGCTTTACTGCGGGATGGAAAACGTTGGAGAAGGAAAAGATACCCCGGGATCCAACTGGATTATCAGAACGGCAGACGCTCCGGATCCCAGGCCCGTCTGGATTACCATCTGGGGCGGCGCGACAGATTTGGCTCAGGCCTTATGGCGGGTGAAAACAGAGCGCAGTGAAGAGGCGTTTGCCGCCTTCAGCCGCAAGCTGCGGGTATATGCAATTCATGATCAGTATGATGACGCCGGTCCATGGATTCGTGAAAATTGTCCGGAGGTTTTCTACATCACCTCTTACACAGCTTTCCGCGGAATGTACCGTGGAGGCGATACTAAGGATGTCTCTGCTGAATGGGTGGAAGAAAACCTGCGAAACGGCCATGGGCCTTTAGGCAGTGCATATCCCAACTATGATGGTGGAGACATCTGGGGCAATGTGAGAGGCGTCAAGGAAGGAGATACCCCTTCTTTCCTTTATCTGCTTCCGATAGGGCCGGGCAGTCCGGAGCATCCGGAATGGGGAGGCTGGGGAGGCCGGTTTGAAGGTGGGAAAAACAGATATTTTGATGCGGAAGATAACATTTATTCCGCTGACAATGGCGAAGCAGAAGGCAGGAAGCAGTTCCATAGGGATGCTGTTCCTGCTGCCGGAACCATGGAAAACGGGCCGGCAGCCGAAGAAAATACATATGCCGGACCATTTAAAACACCGGTTGAAAGAACATCAGATACAAACCGTTCCGACCCCAAAACCACCATTTCCCGCTGGAGAAAGGATTTCCAAAACAGCTTCCAGGCCAGAATGGACTGGTGCACAAAGAGCTATGAAGAAGCAAATCATGAACCTACTGTCGTTTTAGAAGGCCTGGCAGGAAACATTATGATCCGGCAGGTCAGGCCGGGCGATACTATAAGCTTAAGCGCAGCAGGCTCCTCAGATCCGGATGGCAATCATCTTTTCTATCATTGGTGGATATACGAAGAAGCCGGAAGCTGCAAGGAAAAAATCCATATATCAGGCGCATACTCCCAGAGGGCCGCCATCACAATCCCTGCATCGGCCAGGACAGGCAGCGTTCACATCATACTGTCGCTGACGGATGACGGGGAGCCGGCGCTGACCTCCTATGGCCGTGTGATACTCAATATCACGCAGGAACAGCCGGCGGTGGGATAACTGTGTTGCTGCAAAACACGCCGGCCGGGAAGATAAATACTTTCTGTTCTATATGGGTACCGGGCCGCAGGGGTATTGGAATTTCCCCATGCCAAAGGATAAAAAATGACAGAAGACAAATAACGGTACTACAAAAAAAGAAATAAAGGTAAAAGGAGAGATATCATATGCAGTATAAAAATCCGATTATAAAAGGCTTTCATCCGGACCCGAGTATTTGCCGGGTAGGAGAGGATTATTACCTGGTGACCAGTTCCTTTGAGTATTTTCCGGGAATCCCTGTTTTTCACAGTAAGGATCTGGTAAATTGGACGCAGATAGGAAATTGTGCCGCCCGTGCGGAAGAATTCCCGCTGGAGCAGGTGAAGGATTCCGGTGGTATCTGGGCGCCCACAATCCGCTGGAACCAGGGGACTTTTTATGTGACGGCAACATTGGAACAGTATGGGAATTTTATTGTATCGACGCAGGATCCGGCGGGGGAATGGTCTTCTCCGGTCTGGGTTCCGGTGGGAGGGATCGATCCGTCCCTGCTGTTTGACGGGGACAGAGTTTATTATTGTACCAACCAGTCTTTGCATCCGGGGCGGGAGGAAATTACCCTGGAGGAAATAGATGTCCGCACGGGCAGGCTTCTGGGAGCGCAGAAAACGATTTGGAGCGGTGTGGGCGGCGGTTTTCTGGAAGCCCCGCACGTCTATCACATCGGAGACTGGTATTACCTGCTGGCAGCAGAAGGAGGCACCAATTTTAATCATATGATTACCGTTGCGAGAAGCCGCAGCGTGGACGGCTCTTATGAGAGCTGCCCCGGTAATCCTGTATTGACCAACCTGCATGATGCCAGCAGGCAGGTGCAGTGTTCCGGGCACGGGGATCTGTTTCAGGATCATCTGGGAAACTGGTGGCTGGTTCATCTGGCAACCCGGATTTCCAGGCGGACAATGAGCCATTTGGGACGGGAAACCTTCCTGACCCCGGTAACCTGGGAGGAAGATTGGCCTGTGGTGGGAAACAACAGGAAAGCCTCCCTAATTTGTGAAGGCCCTTTATGGGCGGAGCAGGAGGCGGAAAAAAGCTGGCAGGCGGATTTTTCAAACAGGAAATGGGAACCGGAATGGATTTTTCTGCGCAGGCCGGCAGAGGGGGCCTATGAAAGAGGAGAGGGTTCGTTGAAGCTGCACCCTTCCACAGTCACCTTTGAAGCAGCGAAAAGCCCTGTATTCGCTGCGGTCAGACAGTGTGATTTCGGATGTGAGACAGAAGCCGTATTTGATTTTAAACCCCGCAGGGAAGGCGACGAGGCCGGCCTGGCAGTGGTCCTCGCCTCTGATTTCCACTACCGTTTTGGGAAAAAAAGAACGCAGGAAGGGAATTTCCTTGTGGTGGAAAAAACAGCGGAGGATTTCCGGCAGACAGCATTCTGTGCGCCGGCTCCGGAGGGGGAACTGCGGCTATGTATCCGTGCGGATAAGGAATTTTTTACTTTTTGTTATGCATCCGGCGAAGGGGAGATTCACCAGGTATGCAAAGCTTCCACCCGCTTCCTTTCCTGCGAACTGGCAGGAAAATGTTTTACAGGAACGGTTATCGGTCTGTATGCAATGTCGGAGGTGACGACAGACGCTGTGATGGAAGTAAAGGAATTCAAAATGACGCCGCAGCCGGAATAAGGCCTTCGGATTACATGTGAATTTCACAAGTGAAATCCATTCATATTTGATATTGCAATCCATCCATAAATGCTGGTATGATATAGAAGTTACGGATATCATGCTGAACCGGAAAACAGATGAATGAAACAGCATGAGGGAAGGAGAAAAAGAATATGAAGGAAAAGAAAGGAATCATCATAGCCGCGGTGCTCCTGCTTCTTGTTTGTGCGGGAGCAGCAATCCTTTATGGAAAATTCCGTCCGTCAGGAGAAGCGGGAAGCAAGAACGTTACGGTTGTGGTAGTACACGGGGATCAGTCGGAGCAGACCTTTGAATACCATACGGATGCGGCGTATCTTGGCGAAGTGCTGGAAGCGGAACAGCTGGTGGAAGGCGAAATGGGACCTTATGGTTTATTCATCACTGCCGTGGACGGAGAGAAGGCTGACGATACAAAGCAGCAGTGGTGGTGTATCACCAAGGGCGGCGAAACCGTCAATACTTCTGCTGAACAGACCCCGATAGCGGACGGAGATCGTTTTGAACTGACCATGAAGGAAGGCTATTAATGGCACATCTTAATACAAAGGAAATAGCGCTTATGGGGATCCTCAGCGCGTTGCTGATCATAGGGCAGGTTGCGCTGGGGTTTCTTCCCAATATTGAAGTTGTGACCCTTTTGGTAATCGCCTATACGCTTGTGTTCGGCAAAAAGGTGTTTTTTATCATCTATATTTTTGTGCTGGTGGAAGGGCTGATTTACGGCTTCGGATTATGGTGGATCAATTATCTTTATGTCTGGAGTGTTCAGGCCGCAGTCACCCTGTTTTTCAGAAAACAGAAATCGGTGCTGTTCTGGAGCATCCTTTCCGGCTTTTTTGGGATTACCTTCGGCGCGCTGTGCGCGCTGCCTTATTTTGCCATAGGGGGCCCGCAGGCGGCGTTTGCCTACTGGATATCAGGCCTGGCCTATGACATTCCCCACTGCATCGGGAATGTAGTGGTATGTCTTGTGCTTTTTAAGCCTGTGCTTTCCATATTGAAAAGGACCTGCGGTGAAATCAATGTGTGTGAAAATTGATTTCACCGCATTTTTTATTCCCGCGAGCAACGAGCCAAGTATCCATGCTTGCATGGATATTTGGCGACTGCCGCGAGGGTCAAAGACCCCGCTGCTCTGCCGCGAGGTCTTTGATTGCGGTCATTTCCGGGTAAATTCTCCAAAAGGGTGGGGAAGCCTGCAAAGCTCCCCGGCCAGGGCTTTCTGCATGGAGATTAAAAGCTCTTTCCTTTTAGGATCAGAGGCCAGGTTGTGCTGCTCCATGGTAAATGCGCGACCTGTCTGAATGGTAACTTTATCTTCCTTACCTTTTTGGGGATTTTTAAATCTTTTTCCATGTGTAACCTTTTGGCAGGGGGAAACATCTTATTAATGCAATTGCAGAAAAAAGGATCCGTGGCAAACGGCAGGAAAGGATAGACGGATGGAACTTGAAATGTTGGTCAGAAGGGCGAAGAAAGGCGATAAGGATGCTTTTCTGGAATTGATGCTGCTTCATAAGGAATATCTGTACCGAACCGCTTTCTTATATACCAGAAATCAGGACATGGCCTGCGACGCGGTCCAGGAATGCATTGTCAAAAGCATGGAGGCTATAGGCCAGCTGAAAAAACCGGAGTTTTTCAAAAGCTGGATGACCAGAATCCTGATTAACTGCGCGCTGGCGGAGCTGCGCAGGAACCGCCGGTATGCAGAGGAACCGGAATGGGAATCAGAGGAATGGGCCCAGGAGGAGGCCCCGGTATCTGCGGAGGAAAAGATGGATTTGTACCGGGCCATCGATCATCTGGATTATCCTTATAAAGTAATTATCATTCAGAAGTATTTCTTTGACTGCAAGCTGAATGATATTGCGGAACTTCTGGAAATGCCGTTGGGAACGGTTAAGGTTTATCATGCCAGGGCAAAAGAAAAGCTGAAGCGGTATCTGGAAAGCGGCTGAGCTTCGGCCCGGGCAGCGGTACATGAAAATTTTGACGGACACGGCCAGGCAGGCGTCTGGAGACGAGGAATGGATATGAAGAAAAATCAACATTTTAACCCCGGGGAAATATGGGAAAGCATAGAACTGCCGGATAACCTTGACCTGCTGATTAAAAACAGCGTGGAAGAAGGGTATAAGCGTATGCAGGATAAGAAAAAAAGAACAGAAAAGTGGAGAGGAAAAAGGATGGCAGCAGCGGTGGGCATCGTGGTATTGGGCTGTGCCGCCGCCATACCGGTAAAGGCATTTGTAACATCTCTGGTGCAGGAACGGATGCAGCGCATTCCTGCGGAAGAAATAAAAGAGGTGGAAAGCGTTATGGACAGCCAGGAGGTGAATGCGGACAGCTATTCCAGGGAGTATACGCAGACAGAGAAGGAAAGGTATGGGAATCTGTACAGAGCCTATCTCCAGGGAACTTTCCCGCAGGGGGAACTCAGACAGGAGCAGACGCAGAAAAAGGAGAGGGCGGATTCGCTTTATTATGCCAGGGATACCTCAACCTTCTATCTGCCCGAGCGCGAACTTACGGATGAAGAGCTGCTGCAAATCATAGAGTTTGAAACCAAAAGGGATTATGTGCTTTCCGAAAGAACGGAGCCGGCGGATATCACGGCAGAAGAAAAGCAGGCCAGGGAACAGATCGCGGAAAGCGGCGGGATTACCGAAGAAAAGGCAATTGTGCTGGGAAGCGAATGGCTTCATAATCTGTATGGCGTGTCCGAAAAAGGGATGGAACTGAACCATTATCTGAATACAGATATGGGGGCTGAGGGAAAAGGCGTCTATAATGTGAACTTCAGCGTACGCAGCACGGAATACTATTATTTCTATTTTGAACCACAGGACGGAACTCTGCTGGGGGCTTCCAGTAGCCTGGCCGCGGATATGGATGCGGATGCCGTAAGTTACGCTGTGCTGGAAGGAAAGATGGAGAAAATGTGTGAAACGGCAAAGGCTGTTTTAACAGGAAAACTTCAGAAGGAAGCAGAATATGAAAAAATCGTCTGTGCTTACCGGGATGAAAACGGATATCTGGGCAGCTTTAACAGAATTGCCTACTATTTTATCAGAAAGGATGGAAGCGCTTATAAGATCGCAATGAACGCCGCAAGAGAAGCATTCCTGGATTATGCATATATTGAAGATTATGGCGCATACATTCAGGAACAGAATCCGCAGACGGCGGAAAAGAGTAAAAATCCGAATTCCGGGCAAGGAAAAACGGTTTATGTGGAAATGGGGAAATGAGGAAATAAGGAAAGGTCCGGGAAGCGGTTCCCGGGCCTTCCTATTTGGCTCCTTTTTCTGAACGGTACTGGCTGGGCCAGATACCAGTATTTTTTTTAAATACTTTACTGAAATATACCGGATCAGGGTAACCAGACATTTCACCGATTATAGATACCTCTAATTCCGGGTGACGGATCAGAAGCTGTCTGGCATAATGAATCCTTAAATTGGTCAGATAACGAATCGGGGATTCATTATGATATTTTTTGAACAGATGACTTAAATAATCAGGAGCAAATCCCAACCTATCCGATATTTCGCCCATTGTTATCTGTTTCCTGAAATTTTCCTGGAGATATTTTTCAATACAGGAAACAATTTCTTCCTTGCTCATGTTTTTCAGGTGTTCGGGTACGCTGGCCTGTACTGTTTCGTTTTCACCATCCAATTCAATCAGGAGCTTGGTTAATGCCTGTTCCAGGTTCTCCTGCTTTATTGGTTTGAGAAGGAATCCTTTTACCTGATATTCAATCGCCTGCTGTGCTAACGTAAATTCATTATAACCGCTTATGATCAGGACTTTAATGGAAGGAAATGAAGCACGGAGGATACGGGAAAGCTCAAGGCCGCTCATTACCGGCATCTTGATATCTGTAATAAGCAAATCCACATGATGATTCCGAATGAAATCTAATGCGCTTTCTCCATCTTCAAAGGTTCCTTTTATGGTAAAAGGAAGGGAGAGGGCATTAATTTTCTTGATCAGGTTTTCCTGTATAAGCAGTTCATCCTCGGCCACAACCACATCATAAGCTTTTCTGCTAGCTAATTCAGTCATTTATTTTTCCTCCAATCGTGATACAGGCTCCGCCTTCCGGGTTATTTTCTAGTATGAGAACTGCGCAGGCACCGTATTGCAGCAGCAGCCTGAGATAAACATTCTGGAGCCCCATGCCCCCGATTTTCAGACAGGCAATATCTTTGGAATCCCGAATGGACCGCATAAGTTCAGTAAGCCGTGTAATCTCTCCTTCTGCAAAGCCGCATCCGTTATCTTTAATACGGATGTACCATTTCCCGTCCGTTTCTTCAAAAAATCCGCAAATGCTAATGCGCCATGGAGGTTTTTTCATAAAGGCGTATTTCAACGAATTTTCAATAATCGGCTGTATGCTCAGTTTAGGGATTTTGATATCGGCAATTTGTTCGTCTAAAGAAAAAGTGCAGGTGAGACGATCCCGGTAACGTACATTCATACAGGCTAAATATTTCTGCGTATATAAAAATTCATCCCGGATAGTTACGCGAAGTTCTCCGCCGGTCGAAGTATACCGGAGATAATCACAGAGATTTTCAGTTAAACTTATGATTTCCTGATTCATATTTTCTTCCGCCATTACGCTTATATTTGCCAGATTATTATAGAGAAAATGGGGCTTCATCATGGACTGTGTTGCAATCTCTTTGGCGCGTATTTCATTTTCCTGTGATTTCATCATTTCAAGAGTGGAAGAATTCATTTTATTATACATGTTCCGGAAAGAGGCAATCAATGTCTTTATTTCTTCAAAATGACTTTCAGGCAGCGGGACGGAATCGATTGAACGTGAGAAAACATCATCTAAGTCCAGGGTTTCAAAAGTATTTTTTAATTCTCCCACAGGTTTGAGAATACGGCCGGATATGGATATGCATATGGCAAGGGTTACTAACAATACGATTATCAGAACCGCCAGAAAAAACAGGGTGGGGGCTATCAGAGAATGAACGAGAATACTGTCGGACTCCATCGCATATATTTGCCAGCCTACGGAAGACAGGGTATTATAAAAGACAGCGGTTTTATTTCCGTTTTCATCCCGGATATGCGTAATCTGTCCTATAGGAAGCGAAGCTTTGGCGGAAAGGAGTGAAGCAATACCTGCGGATTCTGTCTCGGCAGTCTGGACAGGGTATACCTGTTCTCCGTTTTCGTTTAAAATTACAAGCCGGATGGATTGATTAGCGGCAGACAGCCGATTAAGATAACTGAAAAAAGTATCACATTTCTGCAAAACCTCAACCGCGCCTTCGATTTCGTGAATATTATCAAAATAGAGCCTGGTCAGCGTGATGTAATAAGGATCATAGGGAAGCGGAGCAGGGGACATAAAAAAGGAAAGCTGCCGCGGCAGACTCATGACTTTGTAACCGTTTTTTTCCATTACCGTATCGTACCAGCTTCGTTGGGACAACTGAATTTTTTTATGATAAGTATAGAAGCCGGAACCAACAGAAAAGCCATTTTTATGGTAAATGTTTATCTGCGCCACAGTCTGCTGCGGCCCGATCATGGCTGATATGGAATTGTAAATGGATTGTACCTGTACATAGGTCTGCTGGCTGTTAATCCGGGTGACATCCACATTGCGGATTCCGGGAAGAATATCCTTGGAATAAATGGTATTCAGCGATACGGTAGACATTTTCTCTATCTCCTGTTCCATATTGGAAAGCGCCGAATCACAGATATTCTGCAGATTCTGATATTCGCTGACCCTTAGATTCTTAATATAATATATGTAAAAAGCAATCAGGAGAATGGCGAGGGTAATAAACAGGACAAGAAAGTAATAGCGCGGCAGTGCTTTTTGTAAAGAGGGGGTTTTCTGTTTCATATGCAGCTCCTGAAAATTTCAAAAAATTACAAGCGGCAGAACTGTTTTGTGCATGTTGCTTTTTGAACGGTTAATGTACCATATAACTGTAGCAAAAAGCTACAAAAAATGCAAATAGAATCGTATATGGAGGATGGTTATGAAGAGAAAATTTGCTTTACTATTAACTGCAGCACTTGCTGTTTCCTGTCTGGCAGGATGCGGAAACAGTGTTGGAAATGGAAACGGTGGAGATGTACAGACATCATCGACTGTCTCGGAAACTGCAGACAAAGGGAAAAAAGAAAATATTACATTGACGTTCGGAACACATCAATCAGGAATTCCTTCCTGCGGAGTTGTTCAGGATTTGGCAGCGCAGTTTGAAGAGGAAACGGGAATCAAAGTAGATTTCCAGATATCTCCCGATGCGCAGTGGCGTGATTTACTGAAGGTAAAGCTGGATTCCGGAGAAGCCCCGGATATTTTCTGTGTTGATGCGGATCCCTTAAGCTTATATTCCAGGGTACGACCCGATGAAAACTGTGTGGATCTCACCAATGAGGAATGGGTGGATCGCATGGCCGATTATGCAAAGGAGTGTGTGGAATATGATGGCAAAATATATGCAATCCGCTTTGCGGAACCTAAGTTGAACTTTTATAACTATAACAAGAAAATTTTTTCGGATCTTGGGTTAGAAATCCCCACAACATATGAGGAGTTTAAAACCGTATGCCAGACGATTCAAGAGGCAGGGATCGTCCCGATTTATGAAGCAACTCAGAGTGCCTGGCATCAGTGCGTGCCTCTTTACGGCAGCGGCCCTTATTATGAAAAGCTGGAACCCGGTTTGTATGAGGCTTTGAACAATAATACAAAGGATATTAAGGACGTTGCCATGATGAAAACGATTCTGGAGCAGATGAAAGAGTTTGCGGAGCTTGGGTATTATGGAGAAGATTATCTCAGTAACACGGTGGATGCAGCGAAGGATGAAATTGGAACCGGAAGGGCGGCGATGTATTTGGCAGCTCCCGGATTTGCGCTTCAGGTAGAGGATCAATATCCTGATATGAAGGATCAAATCGGCATTTTCCTGATGCCGTTCGGAGATAATGATGTACTCGCAAATAATGCATCAAGTGCAGCATATTTTATTAACAGTAAAAGTGAGAATGCGGAATATGCGCTGGAATTTTTCCGCTTTCTGGCAAGACCTGAGAATCTGCAGTACAGACAGGATAATAATCCGGAAGAAATGGGACTGTGCTGGCCGGAAATTACACCCTCCTATCCGGATGAATTTAATAAATACATCGATTCCCTGGAAAGAGGTACTATTATGCAGGTAGGTGTGAAATACATTGATCCGCAGTTTATGGATACCGGAAAAGATATTGAGGCAATGTATACGGGAGCTATGACTCCTGAAGAAGTGATGGAGAATATTTCCAGAAGAAGGGCGGAACAGGCGGAGCTTCAGAAGGATCCGGCGTGGGAATAAGCGGGAAGCAGGGCGGCGTATGCCGTCCTGCCACATTGGAAGCTTAAACATGTCAGAGATACTTTGCACGTAGCGTACGTGCGGATGGGAGCTGTTATGAAGGCAAAAAAATTATATCCGACCTGGTTTGCTCTGGGAGCGCTTATATTTTATCTTGGTCTGTTTTTTCTGCCCGGAATTATGGGCATCGGCTATTCCTTTACTGATTGGAATACTTACAGCAGCGAAGTGAATTTCGTTGGCTGGAAAAATTATCTTAAGGTTTTTGAGGGCGGAAACAATTATGGAATGTATATAAAAAATACATTGTTATTTACAGCAGTGAGTTCCGTTACCAAAACGACACTGGGCATAGCCCTTGCTGTACTGCTTACCAATAAAATGGTAAAGATGAAAAGCATGCACAGGATGCTTGTTTTTTTGCCTCAGGTTATGTCTTTCCTGATTATTGGGCTGGTATTTAAGAATATTCTGCATCCCAGCCGCGGCTTTATTAATATTACACTAAAAGCTATTGGGCTGGATTTTTTTGCAAAGAACTGGCTGGGGGATTTGAATTTTGCTTTTAAAACGGTATTTGCAGTAGATGCCTGGAAAGGTACGGGATATGTTATGATGGTGATAATTGCAGGACTGAATTCCATTTCATCCACCTATTATGAGGCGGCAGAGCTGGATGGTGCCGGGTTCTTCAGTAAATTCAGGTATGTGACGCTGCCTCTTTTAAAAAATGTAATTATCAGTGTTACCGTATTGAATATTACATACGGCTTCCGTGTTTTCGATTTGATTTACAGTCTGACGAACGGAGGGCCGGGAAATGCAACCGGAGTTATTAATACGGCAGTTTACAGCGAATTTTCCAAAGGAAATTATGCGATGGGAACTACATTATCAAGCATTCTGTTTGTTTTTGTTTTGTCCGTATCTTATTTCATCCTGAAGGCAGTGGGGAATAAGGAGGTAGAGCAGTGAAAAAGAAGCTTTGTACTTTTTTAGCTAATTTTGCGGCCTGGGCTGCCAGTCTTATCATTTTGGTGCCAATGCTGGTGGTGGTAGTCAACTCCTTTAAATCACAGAAAGAATCCATGGTAATGACGCTTAGTCTGCCAAAAAAATTTATGCTTGAGAATTATGCTACGGTAATTGAAAGAGGAAAGCTGCTGTCTTCTTTTTGTAACAGCGCTGTTTATGCCTCCTTTAGTGTAATATTGATTTTATCGGTGGTATCCGCTGCTTCCTATGTGCTTTCACGGAATAGAAGCAGGCTGCACAGATTTGTTTATTATCTCATAGTGCTTGGCATTGCCATGCCGGTAAACAATGTGGCACTGATGAAAATTATGAAGGCAACTGCCCTGATAAATACCAGATATGGTTTGATTTTTCTGTATGTAGCGATGAATATCCCGCTGGCGCTGTTTTTGATGTTTGGGTTTGTGGAGACATTGCCCAGAGAGATTGATGAAGCAGCGGTTATTGACGGCGCAGGGCCGATGAGATTGTTTTCCAATGTGATTTTTCCTTTGATGAAGCCTACGGTTGTTACTGTAGGGATCCTTAATTTTATGGCTATCTGGAATGACTTTTCCATGCCTTTATATTTTATGAACAATTCGGGAAAGTGGCCTATGACGCTGGCCGTTTATAATTTTTTCGGACAGTTTGAACAGAGTTGGAATCTGGTAAGCGCTGATATAACGCTGACTGCGCTGCCGGTACTGATTGTATTTATTTTCGGACAGAAATATATTGTTGGCGGAGTAGCGGCAGGAGCCGTAAAAGGTTAGCGGAAAGAGGAAAAATATGAAAAAGAATATTTTATATATACATACGCATGACAGCGGCAGGTTTCTGGAACCGTTCGGCGTAAACGTAAAAACCCCGAATATAATGCGTCTGGCGCAGGAAGGCACTCTGTTCCGTCAGATTTACTGCGCAGCGCCCACCTGTTCTCCCAGCCGTGTAGGGCTGCTTTCCGGACAGGCTCCTCACAGCACTCATATGCTGGGGCTTGCACAGAGAGGATTTCAGATGGACAGTTATGATTCTCATTTGTCCAATTTCCTTCGCGGCCATGGCTATCATACCTGTCTGTTTGGTGTCCAGCATGAAGCGCCTGTTACAGATATGTTGGGTTATGATTACTGGTTTGATGAGGATTGCCATCATTCCCGATTTATACAAAGAGATACGGCGGCCAGTAGTCATGCAGCCGAATATCTTCTTAGTTATAAGGAAGATAAGCCATTTTTTATGTCGGTAGGATTTATCAATACCCACAGGCGATATCCGGAAGCTCCTGCGGATTTTGTAAACCCGGATTATGTCATGCCGCCAATGACAATCCCTGATACAAAAGAAAACCGGAAGGATATGGCCGATTTTATGTATTCGGCGAAAATTGCGGATGACTGTGTGGGAACGGTGCTGGAAGCATTGAAAAAATCCGGTAGAGAGGATGATACAATTATTATTTTTACAACCGATCATGGGATTGCATTTCCATTTATGAAATGCAACTGTTACGATACGGGAATCGGGGTTACTCTGATAATGAAGTACAAAAACAATCCTTCTGCCGGAAAGGTGTCGGATTCTTTGCTTTCACAGATTGATATTTATCCAACTCTCTGTGATATGCTTGGACTGGAAAAACCGGAATATCTGCAGGGAAAATCATTTGTTTCGCTGTTTGATGATACCGAAAAACAGATTAACGATGAGATATTTGCAGAGGTTACTTATCATGCTGCCTATGAACCGATGCGGTGCATCAGAACCAGACGTTATAAGCTGATACGGTACTTTGATTACCATAATAGCTATGTCCCTGCAAATATAGATGGTTCTTCCAGTAAAACAGAAATGATTGCCGCCGGACTTCTAAAACAGACAAGAGAGAGAGAAATGCTGTTTGATCTGGAACTGGATCCCCTGGAACGGAAGAACCTGGTGAATTCACCGGATTATAAAGAAATTTATGAAGAATTAAGACTGCATCTGGAAGCCTGGATGGAAAGAACCTCCGATCCGCTGCTGGGAACAGGATACCGGGTACCGAAGCCGGAGGGTGCTTGGGTGAACAGACTGCAGGATTTGGATCCGGAATGTACCTTAAGTGAATAAACAGAGAATAAAAACCCGGCCGCCGCAGCTTTTCTGATATGGAAATACTGCGGCGGCCGTTTCCTGGGAATAAATTGACAAAATTTTTATAATCCGCTACACTGATGTAAACGCTTACATAAACGCAGGAATCAGTATTCACAATCAGAACCAGGGAGGTTTCAGCCATGGCGCAGGAGAAAGAAGAAAAAACAGCAGGCCAGGAAAAAGCGGAGAAAGGAAAAGGGAAAATTCATTTTTCCATAGACGATTTTTTTACAGCCTTTATTGACTTAACGGAAAACAGAAAAGAATATTCCTCTTTATTTGAGCAGCCTGTATTTGCCTTTTTTAAACGGCTGCATCAGGATTATCAGGCGGTTTTTTCCTGCTTTTGTTTCTATGAAGAAGGCAAAGACGGAAGGAATCTGGCGCAGGTAACGGATGTTTTCCGGGAAGAGTTCCAGGAAAATTCAGACTGGCTGCGTTTCGGTTTTCATGGCCTGAACAGCGGGGCCAATTATGGCTCCACCCGGTTTCAGACGGGGGAGTGCAGGGCGGATTACCGGCAGGCGGGAACGGATTATGAGAAAACGGTAAAGGAACTGGAACGGATCACCGGAGGGGGCCGGTGCATTGACCGGGTGCCGAGAATCCATTTTTATGCCGGGACAGCAGAGGCCTGCCGGGCCTGGATGGATGCCAGCTGTGGGATCCGGGGCCTGATTTCTGCGGAGGATGACAGAATCGCTTATTTCCATACAGAGGAACAGAGCAGGACGCTGCGGCAGCAGGATCGGCTGGATACGCCTGGTTTGGGACTCACATTTTTCCGCACCAAGGTGCGGCTTGAAAATACAGAGGATATCGTCGCCTTTTTGGAAGATTTTGGCCGGCAGGAGAAAATGGAGGAGCTTCTTGTTTTCACCCATGAGCCATTTCTCGAGGAAGAGAGAATAAGGCAAATGTTCCGAAGCTGTGCGGCTTTTGCCAGGGAACGGGACTGGGGCTTTGGCTTCCCTGAAGACTGGCTGGAAAGGAAAGACGGAGGACATCGGCAAAAAATATAAAATAATACTGTAAGTGGTTACATCGATATGAGTACAATTCTTTACTGCAAATACGCAATAAATATTGACAAACTCGCAGCAATTAGATACTATTTATGTAAGTACTTACATAGATATATGCCATGGAAAACTGTTGTAAAAAACAAGAATAAAAGAGGAAAAATCATGTTGGAAAATCTTAAGAAAGAATTTCTGCAGCCGTCGGAGGAATTCACACCCATTCCCTTCTGGTTCTGGAATGATTATCTTACTGAAGAAGAGCTGGACCGGCAGATGCTTGCCTTTAAGGAAAAAGGGGTGGACGGGTTTGTAATTCATCCCCGTCTGGGACTGCCGGAGGAAATCGGTTATCTGACGGATACCTATTTTCATTACGTCCGTTATGCGGTGAAGCGTGCTTCCCAGCTGCATATGAAAGTTGTGCTTTATGATGAGGCGATGTATCCTTCCGGATCCTGTCACGGACAGGTGGTCAGGGAGAACCCGGCGTTTGCTTCCCGGGGACTTCGCATGAGTGATCGGGAATCGGCGGAGGAAGGGGAGCTTCTTATTGCCGCCGTGAAGCGGGAGGGAAAGACCTGGTATTTTTGGGAAGGTCCTTCCGGCGGTACCATCCGGGGCGTTCATTATGGAGAAGACGATGGAGAAGCGGGGGCGCCGGCCAGTGCGGATCTGATGAATCCGGAAGCAGTGACCTTATTCCTGCAGCTTACCCACGAACGCTATTATCAGGAACTTAAGGAATATTTCGGGAATACCATTATTGGGATTTTTACTGACGAACCGAATATCCTGGGGCGCTGCAGCAAAGAGGGAATGATTGCCTGGAGCGGGAATTTCCTGGAGGATTTTTACAGACAGGGAGGAAATGAGCAGGATTTATACCTGCTGTTTGCAGATACGGATTCCTCTGAGGGCAGACGCGCAGGTGAACGCTACAAAAGGGCGGTTTATGAAAGAATGTCCCGGGCCTATTACAGGCAGATAGCGGACTGGTGCGCGGCGCACGGCGTGGCGATGACCGGGCATCCGGAGAAATCTACGGATATCGGGTATTTACAGCATTTCACGATTCCCTGTCAGGATATTGTGTGGCGTTATGTTGCACCGGAAGAGGAAAAAGCGATCACAGGCGAACACAGTACCATGGGAAAATGCAGCTCCGATTCCGCCAGGCACCGGGGAAAAAGGCGGAACGGGAACGAATGCTTCGGCTGCTGCGGCGCGCCGGAGGATCCTTACCGTTTTACCATGGAGGATATGAAATGGTATCTGGACTGGCTGTTTGTCAGAGGCGTCAACATGATTTTCCCTCATGCTTTTTATTATTCCCTGCGGGACAGGCGAAAGGAGGAAAGACCGCCGGAGGTGGGCATGCACAGCAGCTTCTGGGAGGATTACCATATTGCTTCGGATTATATCAAGCGTATGTGCGGCCTGCTTACGGATTCCGTCAATCAGGCGAAGGCCGCAGTATTATGCCGCAGCGAGGAGCTTTCCTGGGAAATCGCAAAGCCCCTGTTTGAAAATCAGATAGAGTTCAATTATCTGGAAGAGGAGCTTCTGCCTTCCTGCAGGATAGAAAACGGCTGTGTGCTAATCCGGCAGCAGCGTTATCCTGTGGTTATTACAGACGGAAAGGATACGCCGGAAACCAGGGATTTTCTCCGCCGGTTGGAGGAAAGCGGAGGAACTGTCCTTGTCTGGAATGCGACCCTGACCGCTCAGAAAATCAGAGAGGCCGTAAAACCGGCGGAAACCTTCCTGCCTCCCGCCAGGGATCTTCGATGCACCTGCCTGAGAAAAGAAGGCACGGAGTTTTTGTTTCTGGTAAATGAAGGGGAAAATTCTGTTACCACAAGCCTGCGGCTGGAAGACGGCCATATCTGCCAGATCTGGGATGCCTGGAACGGTACAATAAAGCAGCTGGAGCTTCCTGTGCAGGAGATGAAGCTGTCGTTGGGACAAAGGGAAAGCCTCATCCTGGTAACGGACAGGGGCGAATAAGGGCTGGACGAAGAGCCGTTCCAGCGTACAAAGAAAAAAGAATGATTCATGCAGTATCGCAGGCCCGCCTGCGATATGCAGGAGGGATAATATGAAGCAGACAGACACAGTCAGACGGGAAGCTGCCCGGATAGAAAAGATATACAGCGTAACCACCGAAGATTCCGTCACTCTTTACTGGGAGAAGCCGGAAGGTGCGGCGGATTGCGAATACCGGATTTCCTGCGGGGAGGAACAAAAGGGAATTACCGATAAAACACATATAACCATTGACGGGCTGGAAACAGAAACCGAATATATATTCCAGGTAGAAGCGGTGGACAAGGGCGAAAAGCTGTCCTCCCTTCTGCCTCAAAGCTGCAGAGTAAGGACGGGGAAGAAGAAGGAGCGGCTGGATGTGACGAAGCCCCCTTATAATGCTGTGGGAAACGGCGCTGTCATGGATACCAGAGCGTTGCAGCAGGCCATTGATGACTGCGGCGAAGGACAGGCGGTTTATCTTCCGGCGGGGGTATACCTTACAGGAGCGCTTCGGCTGCACAGTGATATGGAACTGTACCTGGAAGAAAATGCGGTGCTGCAGGGCACGGACCGGGTGGAAGATTATCTGCCCCGGATCTGGAGCCGTTTTGAAGGCACGGAGCTGGAATGCTACAGCAGCCTGCTGAACCTGGGAGAACTGGATCATGACGGCGGCTATCGCTGCCAAAATGTGGTAATAAGAGGAAAAGGGACCATTGCCAGCGGCGGAAGAATCCTGGCGGAACGGGTAATCGCTTCCGAACGGGAGCGCCTGAAGGACTATCTGGCTTCTCTGGGAGAGAAAATAAAGGAATGTGAAAAACCGGAAACCATACCCGGCAGGGTACGCCCCCGCCTGATTAATATGAGCAACTGCAGGAATGTGGTTCTTTCCGGTGTGACTTTGAAAAACGGCGCCAGCTGGAATGTACATATGATTTATTCGGACAGCATAGTAACCCATGACTGTTCCTTTTATTCCGAAGGCGTATGGAACGGGGACGGCTGGGATCCGGATTCTTCCTCCAACTGCACCATATTTAACTGCACCTTTTATACGGGAGATGACTCCATAGCCATTAAATCAGGAAAAAACCCGGAAGGAAACCAAATCGGCCGCCCCAGTGAACATATCCGGATTTTTGACTGCAGATGTGCCTTTGGCCATGGGATCACCATCGGCAGCGAGATGTCCGGAGGCGTTGACGACGTGCGCATCTGGGACTGTGATATGAGCCATTCCATGTGCGGGATTGAGATTAAGGGAACAAAGAAACGGGGCGGTTATGTACGCAATGTCCATGTGGAGGATTGTGCTGCCGCCCGCATCCTGTTCCATTCGGTGGGATATAATGATGACGGCATCGGGCATCCGGTGCCTCCTGTCTTTGAAAACTGCAGCTTTGAACGGCTGCGCATCCTGGGAGAATACTACGGCGACGGCAGGGAGTGGATTCCCTGCGAGGCCATTGAACTGTGCGGCTTTGACGTACCGGGGCATGAACTGAAAAATATCGTGTTCCGGGATATCCGCATCGGCAGCGAAAGGGAGAGCAGGAAGCAGACTCTTTCCCTGCAGTGCTGTGAAAATATTACGTTTGAAAGGCTGCAATGCATTTAGCTACGCTGTACCGGAGTTTTCCGGTTGGGCAGTTGCAGCGGTAATGCCTTTATTCAGCGGCTCCTCCGGTTGAGGAGCCGTTTATACGTGGCGTCCATGCCAAAAGCCCCCAAAGGAGCGGTGATCAGAATGGAAAGCACGGCCACGGAGAGAACCAGCTTTCCGCAGGGAAGGCCCAGGGCCAGGGGGACGGAGCCGATTGCCGCCTGGACGGTGGCCTTGGGAAGATAAGCGATGACGCAGAACAGCCGTTCCTTCCGGTTAAGCTTTGTCCCCAGCAAGCACAAAAGTACGCCGGCGGAACGCAGGGCGAGGGCAAGGAAAATCATGAGAACCGCTCCCAGCCCGGCGTCCAGGGTATAGCGGATATCCACGGCTGCGCCCACAAGGACGAAAAGGATGACCTCTGCGGCCAGCCAGAGCTTTCCGAATTTTTCCGCCAGCCGTCTGGTTACGAAGGTTTCACTTTTTAACTGAAGGACACAGGCCATGCTCATGACGGCTAGCAGGCCGGAGAAGGGCAGCGTCCCCTCAAGCCAGGTTTCCAGTGCGACCAGTAGAAAGGAAATCCCCAAAACGATAATCACCTTCATGCTGTTGCGCACATATCGTTCTTTTGCATACTGCGATTCAAAAAAGAGAGCCAGCAGCCAGCCCGTCAGCGCGCCGCCTGCAATGCCAAGCAGGATGGATATGGGAATGCCGGCAAAATCCATGGCGGATACGGCGCCGCCCTGGGCCATGCCCGTGAAGGTGGAAAACAGGACGATAACAAATACGTCATCCAGGGAAGCCCCGGCCAGAATCAGCTGGGGAATCCCCTTATCGGTGCCGTAGCCGGTTTCCATCAGCTGCACCATTTTGGGCACGACCACGGCCGGGGAAACGGCGCCCAGCACTGCGCCCAGGATGGCGGCTTCCAGTAAAGTGACGCCAAGGATCCCTGGCGCCAGCAGGACAAAAGCCAGGATTTCAAAAACGGCGGGGAGGAAAGCCATAAGCACCGCGGGCCTTCCCACCTCCTTTAATTCACTGATATCCAACGAAAGGCCAGCCTTAATCAGAATGATGACCAGAGCCATTTCCCTTAAATCAGAAGAGATGCTGAGAATGGAGCCGTCAAGAAAATCCAGCACATAAGGCCCTAAAAGGATTCCGGTAGCCAGCATACCGATGATACGGGGCAGGCGTATCCGCTGGCAGATGGACGCGGCGGCCAGCCCCACCAGAAAAATAAGTGCGAGTGATGTAAGCATAAAAAATTCCTCCCTGAAGAATGTCAGATTACGGGTCGTTACCCAGCAGCAAAAAAAGCCAATGACCCTGTGAAAAAATCACAGAAGTCATCAGCTTTATCAGCGGTTTTGGCAATAGCCATGGGAGAACTTCATTCCCGGACCTTATTGTAGCATGGGGAAAAAGGAAAAGCAAGGCTTCCTTTAGAATCCGTAAATTTCCCCATACTTCTTATTGAAATAGGACAGCAGCGGCGCTGCGGAAATTTCACAGCCGCATACCCTCTGCACCGCCTGGCGGGAATTGTACAGGCTTCCGTAACGGTGGATTTTTTTATTGAGCCAGGCGGTGATTTCCTTTACCCGGCCTTCCGCAAGGATGGGATCCAGGCTTCCCAGCTCCTTTTCTATCTGATTTAAGAACATGCCGCCGTAAATGGAGCCCAGCAGATAGGAAGGGAAGTAGCCGAAGGAACCGTCGGACCAGTGCATATCCTGCAGAATGCCCTCCGCATCGTTGGCAGGACGGATGCCAAGCAGCTCTTCCATTTTATCATTCCAAAGCTCCGGCAGCGTGTCTGTGGCGGCATGGTCACGGAAAATTGCCTTTTCCATTTCATAGCGCAGGATAATGTGAAGGCAGTAGGTCACCTCGTCCGCCTCCGTCCGGATGAAGCTGGGACGGACATCATTGATCGCCCGGCAGAAAACATCAAAGGGAACGGTCTGAAACTGAGGAAGAAGTTCTCCCAGCTGTCCGTAAACCGGCTTCCAGAAATTTGGATTCCGGCCCAGGATGTTTTCAAAGAAACGGGACTGGCTTTCATGCAGGCCCATCAGGTTCACCTGCTCTGCTGCAGTATTCACAAAAACAGGATCGATATTCTGCTCAAAAATAGCATGCCCTCCCTCATGGATGGCGCTGAAAATGGCGGATAACGGGGCATCCTCAAGATAATGGTTCGTGGTCCGGATATCCCCATGGCATATGCCCATAGTGAAGGGATGCTCGCTTTCTGCCACAGCGCCTCCGTCGAAATCAAAGCCGATATAGGAAAGCAGCATATTCTGCACTTTTTTCTGGGCGTCAATGTCGTAATGGCCTTCAAGCGCCGACAGATCCGGCATGCCTGCGGCAGCTATTTTGGAAAGCAGCGGCAGCAGCCCTTCCTTCATTTCATCAAAAATCCGGTCGATGGTGGCGCTGTCCATCCCTTCCTCGTACATATCAAGCAGCACCTCATAGGCATCTTTTTCCGGTTCCATGTATCCCACGTACTGCCTGGTCATGGAAATCATTTTATCCAGCCAGGGAGAAAAGAGAGAGAAATCCCCGGCCCGCTTTGCTTCCTCCCACATCTTTTCCGATCGCGCGGAGGTGGTCACATAATCCGTATAAAAATCCTGGGGAACGCGCTGAAAGCGCTGATAATCCCGTAAACCGCGCTTTACCGTCAGCTGCATCCCTTCATCCAGCTGCGCAAAAAGCTCCGGACGGGAAAGCTCCTGCAGCATAGCCCCATATTCCTCTGATGTGGAAAGCTTGAAGGACTCGGTAGAAAAGAAGCCCAGGGTTTCCAGCTTGCTTTCCACTCCCTTTTTGGGAGCCATGGTCTGCAGATCCCAGTTAAGCAGACATACCGCCTGCTCATACTGCCTCATTTTTTTGAGATGTTCCTTAAATTTATCCAGTGTCTGATTCATAAGTGCCTCCTTTACAATGCTGTTGCTTCTTACAGTATACCAGCGCAGGGAGGCTGGTACAAGAAGAACAGTGACGGCAGAAGGACAAATCGTCTGTGGACGTTACTGTCATGGAATGAGCGGTAATCTGTGAACAGTGACCAGCCCGGGGGTAAGTGCAGGCGGGAAATAAGAATACATTGCGTTTTGCACAGGACTTCTGTATAATATAAAATAAAACATAATGTTTTACTGATCAACTGTAAAACGGGCGGCGGCCGCTTCGCCGTGAAGGTGCGGCTGAGAAGGTAAAATGGATGTAGGCGGGCAAAACAGCGTGAATTGGGGTAAAGAGCATAAAAACAAACAGGATGAATCCTGGAGTCTGGCCTGCCGTATCACGCACAGTCATTAGAATGAGCATGATGCGGAGTGGATCACGACTCTTTTTTTGCTGTGGTTTTCCGGGTTCAAAACAGGAAAAGAGGAAGAATAGGAAACGATGATGCCCCGATGGACAGAGTGCTGTTGACATGCAGTTACAGAGAGGATAAACAGATGAATATTCAAATGACGGCAGGGGAGGCGCTGCAGGCATTCTGCCGGGCCTGGTTTGTGGAACGGGATGTGGAGGCGGCTATGGCCTTTATCAGGGAAGACGTGGATTTTGTGGGCACCGGGATCGGAGAGTCAGCACGGGGCAGGGATGAGATGCTTTCCTACCTCAGACAGGATATGCTGGAGATTCCGGAGCCGTTTACACTGCTTCTTACGGAGATAAATGAACAGGTTATAGCGGAGCATGTGCGTAACCTGTCTGCGGAGGTTACTCTGAAAAATTCTGTGTATACCTGGCATGTACGCGGTTTCTTTACCATGGTAATGGAGGGGGAAGGCTGGAAGCTCCAGAGCTTCCACTTTGCCGAGCCTGCCGGCAGCCAGCGGGGGACGGAGCATTACCCGAAGACGCTGGTTATGGAGAATACCATTCGGCAGAGACAGGAGCTTTTGAATGAGTCCCTGCCCGGCGGTATGATGGGCGGTTACATAGAGGAAAACTTTCCGTTTTATTTCGTCAACCGCAGGATGCTGAATTACCTGGGCTATGCGGACGAGGCCGAATTCGTAGCGGATATTGAAGGCTGCGTTTCCAACTGTATGCATCCCGAGGATCGGGACATGGTGGAACGGGCAGTGATGGAGCAGCTGGCAGAGGATGTTGAATATGTGGTGGAATACCGCATGAAAAAAAAGGATGGTTCTTACATCTGGGTTCATGACATGGGACGCAGAGTAATGGCTGAAGACGGGAGGCCTGCGATCATATCGGTCTGCATGGATATTACGGCACAGAAGCGTGCGCAGGCGGAAGTGCTCAACCTGTATAACAACATTCCGGGAGCGGTGTTCCGGTGCCGGTTTGATGCTGATTTTTCCGTAATTGACGCCAATGACGGACTGTTTGAATTCCTGGGTTTCAGCAGGGAGGAATTCGCAGCCATGGGAAACAGGATGTCGGCCGTCATTTATCCTGAGGATTTCGATATCATGGCCGACAAGCTCAGGGAGCAGCTGAAAACAGGAAATACCATACATAACGAAAACCGCCTGATCTGCAGGGACGGAAGTGTAAAATGGATTTCCATCAAGGCGCAGCTGTTTACGGAAGAAGATGGAGAGCAGTATTTTTATTGTGTTTTTGTAGATATAACGGATGAAAAACAGCTGCAGCAGAGAGTGCTGAATCTGTATGAAAAGGAGCTGTCTTATTTTGCGGAGGTGTTTTCTGCGGAGGGAAGCATTCAGGGAAGCCTGAATGTGACTCAGGGGAGGCTGGAAACCTACGTTTCAACTTCGGAAATGGCGGTGGCCCATATCGGGGATTCCTATGAGGATACTATCCTCAGCCTGGAGCGATCAGCCATGGATCCGGAAATGGGGAAAAGGATTGGAAGCACTCTGGAACGGGAGAAGGTGCTGGCCGATTATGCCAACGGAAAAACGGATTATCACTTTGAATTCCTCCGCAGAAGCAACACCGGAAGCAGCTTCTGGGAAAGTACGAAGCTGCGCTCCTTCAGGAATCCGGAGAGCGGGGATGTGCTCCTGTTTTTCTATACCATAGATATTACGGAGCAGAAGCTTCAGGAGCAGCTGCTGAAAAGAATTGCGAAGCTGGATTATGACAGCATAACCGAAGTGGACGTCCTGCAGGGAACCCACAGGCCGGTTTCCATAGACGGCGGCGGGCGGAACATACTTCCTGCGGAAGGAGGTTTCCAGGAGGAGCTGCACAGGTTTGCCGATGCCTATATGAACGAACCTGCGAAAACGGAATATCTGAACCAGCTGGATTTCTCCAATATGGAAAGGCAGCTGAAGGAAAAGGATTCCTACACCTTCCTTGTGGAGATGAAGGATGAAAAAGGGGAGCTGCGCATTAAGCGGTTTGAGGTTTTCTATATCAGCCAGGAACTGAAAAGAATCTGCATTGCCCGTACGGATGTGACTGATGTGGTGCGTCAGGAACAGCGTCAGAAGGAGGAGCTGGCGGCCGCCCTGGTTGCAGCGGAGCAGGCAAACGCGGCAAAGTCGGACTTCCTTTCCCGCATGAGCCATGAAATCCGTACCCCAATGAATGCAATTATCGGCATGAGCACCATTGCCGCCCAGTCGATCGGGGATGATGAACAGGTGGAGGACTGCATTTCAAAAATAGGAATTTCCTCCCGTTTCCTTTTGTCCCTGATAAATGATATCCTGGACATGAGCCGTATTGAAAGCGGGAAAATGCTGCTGAAAAATGAAAAGATACCCACGGAGGAATTCCTGGTAGGCATTAATTCCATCTGCTACGGACAGGCGGAGGCCAAGGGCGTGGAGTATGAATGTATCGTGGATCCGGTGCTGGACGATTATTATATCGGGGATGCTATGAAGCTGCAGCAGGTGCTGATCAATATTTTAAACAATGCCATCAAATTTACTGGCGAGGGCGGTAAGGTGACCTTTTCCGCATCCCAGCGCAGGAAAACAAAAAACGATGCCATGCTCCGTTTTATTGTCAATGACACGGGAGTGGGGATGGGCGATGATTTTATCCCGCATATATTTGAACCCTTTTCCCAGGAATCCACAGGAACCACCTCCCTTTACGGAGGCACGGGGCTGGGGCTTGCCATTTCGAAAAATATCGTGGATATGATGGACGGGAAGATTACCGTACGCTCCATAAAGGGAATCGGCACGGAATTCATAGTGGATGTAAAGCTGGGGATTACCGAGGAAGAAAAGCTGCGCCATAACCAGAAAAAGCATGATTTTATTTTTTCCCATCTGAAAACGCTGGTGGTGGACGACGATGTGGCCGTCTGTGAAAGCGCGGTAATGACCCTGCATGAAATGGGCATCAGCGCCGAATGGGTGGACAGCGGCCGGAAGGCTGTTGAGCAGGTGAATACGCTTTGGAGCCAGAACCGTTATTATGATATGATTCTTATTGACTGGAAGATGCCGGACATGGACGGTATCGAAACCGCCAGGAGGATTCGGAGCATAGTAGGTCCGGAGGTGACCATCATCATCATGACGGCCTATGACTGGATTTCCATTGAACATGAAGCCAAGCTGGCCGGTGTTAATCTGCTGATGAGCAAGCCCATGTTTAAGTCCTCGCTGGTTTCCGCGTTCACCAAAGCATTGGGGGAAAAGGAAGAGCAGGAAGAAAAGACACAGGTCATTGATTATGATTTTACCGGAAAACGGGTGCTGCTTGCAGAGGACAACCAGATTAACACCGAGGTGGCGGTGATGCTTCTGGAAAGCAAGGGCTTTACGGTGGATACCGCGGAGAACGGACTGCGGGCTATGGAAATGTTCAGCAAGTCCCCGGAAGGCTATTATAATGTTATCCTCATGGATATCCGCATGCCTCTGATGGACGGCCTTACGGCGGCAACGAACATCAGGCATCTGAGTAATGCAGATGCCGCGGCAATTCCCATCATTGCAATGACGGCCAATGCCTTTGATGATGATATTGAAAAGAGCAAGGCGGCGGGTATGAATGCCCATCTGGCCAAGCCCATTGAACCGGAGCGTATGTTCCAGACGCTTTATGATTTCATTTTTGGAAAAGAAGATTATTAGTAACAGGCAGCGAAAAGCGCCGGGATTGAGGCTTCACGGAATCCCGGCGCTTTTCGTGCGGTCGCTGCGCATCTGCGGCTACGGCTGATTGTCCCGGATGATAAAATGGTTCTTGTTTACCTTAAGAAGCCCGTCCTTCTGCATTTTACCCAGCTCATTGGACAGGGCGCTGCGGTCCACGCTCAGATAATCTGCCAGCTGCTGGCGGTTGAAGGGAATCGTGAATTCACTGCTTCCCTGGGAGGACGCCTGGAAGGAAAGGTAGGACAGAAGCCTTCCGCGGATTGATTTGGGAGAGGTATGGAAAATCCTGCGGGAAAGAATCAGATTTTTCTGTGCCGAGATGGTGAGCAGGTTCCGGATCAGCCTGCCGTGATACTCACAGGCGCCAGGGCAGGTTTGCAACACTCTGGCGGCGTTCAGGAACAGGATTTCGGAGTTTTCCGAGGCAGTTACGCTTACCTGCATGGGCTCTCCCGGGATGCAGGCATAGGTTTCCGCAAAAATCATGCCCTCCCCCACGCTGTCCAGCAGGCTTTTATTCCCCCAATGATCATCATTTTCTATCTGCACACGGCCGGAAAGCACCAGTCCGATTGCATCCACCGGTTCGCCGGCATGATAAACAGTGCTTCCTTTTATATAGTGCTTCTGTTCTGCGCCAAGGCAGGAAAGCATTGCCTTGATTTCTTCTTCCGTATTTCCCCGGAATAACAGAGTTTTTGACAAAAATTTATAATTCAAAAAAATTTCCTCCATTTGTTGTTTTAACAACATACATGTTGGAAGGATTGTATTATACTTACTCCAGAAAGTCAAGTAAAGAGTTCCCGATGTGATAGCTAAGAATTCCCGGCGTGACAGGCCCATAGGTAAGCTGCTGCGATCCGGGAGTAATAAAAGGAGGCAGGAATTATGGTAAGAAAAATTATTCATATTAATGAAGAAAAATGCAATGGCTGCGGTCTTTGTGCTGCGGCGTGCCATGAAGGTGCAATCGGAATGGTTGATGGCAAGGCAAAATTGCTCAGGGATGATTATTGTGACGGACTGGGAGATTGCCTTCCCACCTGTCCCACAGGAGCGATTTCCTTTGTGGAGAGGGAGGCGGCTGCCTATGATGAAGGCGCGGTCCTGGAAAATAAAAAGAAAAAAATGCAGTCAGAGGGCGGGGCTGTTTCCGGCGGCTGCCCCGGCAGCAGGGCAAGGGAGCTTGACAGACAGGAGACGCAGCAGCCTGAACATGCAATGGAGGCTGTTCCCTCCCGGCTGCGGCAGTGGCCGGTACAGATCAAACTGGCGCCGGTGAATGCCCCTTATTTTGACGGAGCCAGCCTGCTGGTTGCCGCGGATTGTACCGCGTATGCTTACGGCAATTTCCATCAGGATTTTATCCGCGGTAAGGTGACCCTTATTGGCTGCCCCAAGCTGGACAGTGTGGATTACAGTGAAAAACTGACGGAAATCATCCGTCAAAATGACATCAGGAGCCTGACTATTGTAAGGATGGAGGTGCCCTGCTGCGGCGGTATCGAACACGCGGCGGTGACAGCCCTGAAAAACAGCGGCAAATTTATCCCCTGGCAGGTGGTAACGATATCCACTGACGGCCGGATACTTGAAAAATAAAAGGAAAAACAGGGTGGGAACCATCGGCAGCCTTCCCTGTCAGGGTATGTTTCCCGTTTTGGAGTCTGATACCGTTCAGGTATCAGGCTCCTTTTTGGTATTGCGGTCCTTTTTGCCGTCCCTTTTGGCATAGATGTCCCTTTTGGTATAGATTGCGTAAATAAAACTTCTGTGATAAAATAATCTAATGCAAACATGGACAGAGTTTGAGGGGAAAATGTAACTTCTGTTCCATAAAACATAAGGAAAGGAACAGATAAATGAAAAATAAAGGAACAGCAAATATATGCGCAGCGGTTTTGGCATGCATTTTTATTCTGGCGGGCTGCGGGAACGGCAATCAGGTGGTGAATTATGAGGAGACAGACCGGGAGAGCATTACGCTTACCTTTTTTGGAAATAAGTATGAACCGGAGAACGTTCTTATTATAGAAGAGATCATATCGGATTTTATGAAAGAAAATCCGGGTATCAGGATATCTTATGAAAGCCTGAAGGGGAATGCATATTATAATGCGCTGGAAAAGCGGATGGCGGCGGGAAAAGGCGATGATGTGTTTATGGTCAACCACGATATTTTGCTGGAACTGAAAAACCAGGGGCTTGTGGCTGATTTATCCGGGCTTGGCACGATTTCAAATTTTACGGAGAGTATGCGGGGACAGATGGAGGAGGACGGCAGGATATACTGGGTGCCAACCACCGTATCCATTTTCGGGCTTTACTGCAATCTGGATCTTTTGAAGGAGCATAATCAGAAGGTGCCGGAAAATCTGGGAGAATGGATGGCGGCCTGCGAGTATTTTGCGGGACAGGGAATCACTCCTGTGATTGCCAATAATGATATTTCGCTGAAGACGCTTGTAATCGGCAGGGGATTTTACTCCCTGTATCAGGAGAAAAGGGAAAAAGAAGTATTTTCCAGTCTGAACAGCGGTGAAGAGGCATTGAGCGATTATCTGGAACCGGGCTTCCTCCTTGTAAAAGAAATGATTGATAAGGGGTATGTGGATGCGAAGAAAACGGTGGAAACCAGGAAGACATCCGATGATTTACAGGAATTTACCAAAGGGGAAGCCCCTTTTATGCTGACCGGGGCATGGGCGGCAGGAAGAGTGGACGGGATGAAACCGGATTTTTTATTTGAGGTGATTCCTTACCCTGTACTGGAGGATGGTTCTCTGCTGGTAATCAATGCGGACACAAGGCTGAGTGTTAACGCGGGCAGCGAACATAAGGAGGAGGCCATGAAATTTGTGGAATTTTTTACAAAGCCTGAAAATATAAGCAAATTTGCAGATCAGCAGTCCTCCTTCAGTCCGCTGGAGGGAGGGGAGCCTTCATCGGTGAAAGAAATACAGACTCTGATACCGTGCTATCAGCAGGGCAGGACCGTTATCGGGACGGATGCATTTCTGGAGGTACCGATATGGAACCTGACTGCGCAGGCAGTACAAAAGCTTCTTGCGGGAGAACCGGAGGAGACGGTGATGGACTGGCTCGATGAACAGGCCGGTGAAGAAAGGGGAGCGGAGTGATGAAAAAAGAGAGGGCCGTAGGCAGCAAAATAAAATTCGCTCTGGCTGCTGTTTTTGTCGTCACTGTGCTCAGCACTATGACCTTGCTTTTTGTGCAGGGAGTGAAAAAACAGCTATGGGAACAATCGGTAAGCACGATTATCGAAAGCACAATGCAGGGCTGCAATACGCTGCGTATACAGCTGGAGGATGAATATCAGTCCATGGGGACCGTTGCAGGTTATATGAAGGAATTTTCTTCGCAGCAGAAGGAAGAACTGCAGCTGGCGCTGGAAAGCTATGCAAAGACGGATCAGGGTGCGGCTTTGTATCTGTCTGACGGCAGGGTTCTACCGGCAGGGACGGGGAAGGATGAAGAAGCCCAAAAGCAGCTTTGGAAAACCAATAAGAAGGATGGGATTATAAATCCGCATATAAGCAGCGTCACAGGGGTGAATGTATTTGACCTGTTTGTCCGGATCGATTTGCGGGACGGTGAGACGGGGTTCCTTGTGAAGGAATATGAAGTGGAAAATATTGTGGACAGCTTTTCCCTGTCATTTTATAATGATGCGGGTTTTTCCTATGTAATAAATACAACCGGGGACGTACTGATTCGTCCGCCCCATCCCAACAGCAATAAGACGGTCCAGAACCTGTTTGATATGCTTCTGGTCACTCAGAACAGCGAGACTAAAATCCGGGAGTTTGCCAAGGCCCTGGAAGATTTCCGTACGGGCTGGGCTGTATTTGCATATCAGGAGGAGCAGATGGTATTCTGCTATACGCCGCTGAAGCTGCAGTCCGACTGGTATCTGATTTCCATCATTCCCAGGAATGTGGTGGAGAAGCAGACGAATGAAATCCTGATGCGTACAATGACGCTGATAGCCAGCATTATTCTTGGGATTTTCCTGCTTGTGGCATTCTATGTCCGCTATGTGAACAGGACTGACAGAAAGCTGGGCAATCAGGCGGAATACATAGGGCATTTATATAATGCGGTGCCGGAAGGGATTGCCCTTATCACGCAGGAGCAGCCGCTATGCATTCTGCAATTGAACAGGGAGGGACTCAGATTGCTTGAATATCCGGAGGATGCGCAAAACGACGCGCCCAAAGGCAAAGCCATAAAGGATATCGTCCACCCGGAGGATTATGAGCAGACGATAGGTATTTTCAGGGATACAGCGGAGAATGACAGGAAAAACAGGTTTGAAAACAGGGTGATGCGCCAGGATGGTACCTGGTTCTGGTCATCAGTCATAGTGGAGAAGATGAAGGATCCTAACGGAAATCCGGTTCTGATCGCAACCTTTCATGATATTACGGAGGAAAAGCTGGCCAAGGAAGCGGCGGAAAGGGCGAAGCTTCAGGAGCGTCTTACGCTGGTCGGGGCGATTTCCAATGCCTATCCTGTGATTATCAGCATAAACCTTACCAGGGATACACTCAATTTTATCTATGTCAAGCCGGATCTTATGGTTGATTTGGGTAAGCAGAAGTCGTACTCTGAACTGTTTGAAGCTATGCTTCCCACCATGTATCCTGACGCGCAGGAAATATTCAGAAACCGTTTTTTAATGGAAAACCTGCGGAATGCGCTGGGGCAGGATAAAAATGAAATCTATCTGGAAGCAAAACAGCTGATGGCGGACGGGAAGTATCACTGGGTCTCCACGCAGATCATTTATGTGGATAATCCATATTCGGAGGATAAGCTGGCCATTCTCATTTCACGCAGGAATGATGAACAACGGTATGAGGAAGAGCAGCGCAGGCAGGCGCTTCAGAGCGCGCTGGACAGCGCGAGGGCGGCAAGCAGCGCCAAGAGCCAGTTCCTGTCTAATATGAGCCATGACATCAGGACGCCTATGAATGCGATTGTGGGAATGACGGCAATCGCCACGGCCCATCTGGATGACAGGGACCGTGTGGTGGAATGTCTGCGCAAAATCAGCCTGTCCAGCCAGCATCTGCTCAGCCTGATCAATGATGTGCTGGATATGTCTAAAATCGAAAGCGGAAAGCTGTCGCTCAGGGAGGAACCCTTTAACTTCGCGGAGCTGGTGGCGGATGCGGTGGAGCTGGTACGGCCTCAGGCGAATGCCGGTCATCTGAATCTGGAAATCCAGTTTACCATGCTGAAAAACGAAAAAGTAATCGGAGATCCTCTCCGTATCCGTCAGGTCTGCATCAATATTCTGAGCAATGCAGTGAAATATACGCCGGAGGGAGGAAGCGTTCTGGTGGAGGTCAGACAGGAAAACAGTACGCGCAGGGGATACGGGAATTATATTTTCCGGTGTGAGGATACCGGTGTGGGAATGAATGAAGAATTCCTGAAAAAGCTGTTCCAGCCCTTTGAACGTGCGCAGGATTCCACTATCAGCAAAATTACGGGAACCGGTTTGGGAATGGCAATTACTAAAAATGTGGTGGAGATGATGAACGGCGACATCCTTGTGGAAAGCTGTCCCGGGAAAGGCTCTGTCTTTACGGTAACTATGCCCATGCAGCCGGAAAATGCCCAGGCTGAGGAGGTCCCCGGGGAATGGATCGGCGTTCACAGCCTGATTGTGGATGATGACAGGCAGACGTGCGAAAATGCTGCGGAGCTTCTGGATAATATGGGGCTGCGCGCAGAGTTTGTGACGGATGGCAGAACTGCCGTGTCCTGGGTAGTGCAGGCCAGGGATACGGCGGACCCTTATCAGCTTGTTATCATCGACTGGAAAATGCCCGATATGGACGGCGTGGAAACTGCAAGGCGTATACGCAGTGAAGTGGGGCCTGATATCCCGGTCATCATACTCACTGCCTATGACTGGGCGGAAATAGAAGGAGAAGCCAGGGAAGCCGGGGTGACGGCCTTCCTTGCCAAACCCTTTTACCGTTCCAAAGTATGTTATCTGCTCAGTGAGCTGAGTGAAGACAGGGAAGGTACGGAACCTGTACGGCCCGGCTGGAAGGCAGATTACAGGGACAAAAGGGTTTTGCTGGCAGAGGATAATGAAATCAACCGGGAAATCGCCAGGGAGCTTGTGGGAGAAAGCGGCGTTGTCATTGAGGAGGCCTGTGACGGAGCGGAAGCGGTCAGGATGGTGCGGGAATCAGAAGAAGGTTACTATGATCTGATACTGATGGATATCCAGATGCCTGAAATGGACGGCTATGAGGCAACCAGGGAAATCCGTGCCCTGGAACGGCGGGATGTGAAAAGACTGCCGATTGTAGCCATGACGGCGAATGCATTTGCAGAGGATGTGCAGGCGGCCTGCCGGGCAGGGATGAACGCCCACCTGGCAAAACCGATCGATCTGAATGAGCTGGAACGGATACTGAAACAATACCTGTCGGAAGGGAATGCTATGGAGGAAAGACCCGGGAAGGGAGTAGGAACAGTGTAAAATAACAGTTTTTTTCTATTATATTTCAAAAAAAGTAACGATATTTTGAGAAAGGATAGAAAGAATTTCTGATCCGTGTTACAATATAAAACACAGACTGAACGAAATGTAGTGAAATGGAAGGAATATCAATATGAAAAGGCCTGTCAGATTCCCGGGAAGAAATAAAGGATGGCTGCTGCTTGTCATGCTTCTCATAATAGAAATGCTTTATCCCTGTATAAATATTCAGGCAAAGGAGCCGGAATCGGAACTGGTGCTGCGCGTGGCCTTCCCTGAAGTGGATGGATTTACGGAAATCGACAGGGAAGGCAACCGTCACGGTGTAGTAGTGGACTATCTGAATGAGATAGCCAAATATACCGGATGGAAATATGAATATATTCCTACGGACAGTGAAAGTATGACCGACAGATTCCTGGCGGGCGAATTTGATCTGATGGGGGGCACCTACTACAGAAAAGAGTTTGAAAAGTTTTTTGCCTATCCAGATTATAATTCGGGCTACACCAAATCAGTGCTTCTGGCGCGCCGGGACGATATGAGCATTAAGGCCTATGACCTGAAAAGTATTGAAGGAAAGACAATAGGCGTATATGAGCGTGCGGATGAGAATATCCGGCGTCTGAAGGTATATCTGGAAAGCAACAATATTAACTGCAATCTGAAATATTACACCAGCGAACAGCTTGTGGACGGGAAACTGTATGTATATCTGGACAGAGGGGATGTGGATATACTGCTTGGCAATAATGTGGATGATTCCATTACCTACCGTATTGTCACCGAATATGACTCCCAGCCTCATTATATTGTGACCAATGTGGGAAACCAGGAGGTGCTGGACGGGCTGAATATGGCGCTGGCGAAAATAATGGATTCCAATCCCAACTTTGCCGAAGAACGCTATAAGGCCAATTTTCCGGACGGCAGCATTGCAGGCATTATCCTGAATGAAGAGGAAAAAGAATATATCGCGCAGAAAAAGACGGTTTCCGTTGCGGTAGTGGAAAACTGGCATCCTCTGTTCTGCGCGCAGACGGATAATGATCTGCATGACGGTATTATATCAGATGTCCTGGGTGCCGTAGCCGGATTCACCGGACTGGAATTTGAGTATGTGTATACGGACAGCTATGCGAAGGCACTGGCTATGGTACAGGAAGGAAAAGCGGATATGCTGGGCGCGTTCATGGGAAACGAAGAGGAAGCCGCACAGATGGACCTGGCGCTTTCCGCTTCCTATGCTTCCCTGAACGATATCCTGGTAAGAAATAAGGCGGTCAGTTACCCGTCGGAAGGTCTGGTCGGCGGTATTATAGAGGGGCGGGAAATGCCTAAGGAAGTAGCCGCCGCCGAAGTAAGGTATTTTAAAACCGTACCTGAGGGCCTCATGGCAGTCAACAGCGGTGAGATTGATTTCTTTTATGATCTTTCCATGAGAATGGAGCAGGAAATACAATCCCATCATTTTACCAATGTGATCCCGAATTCCCTGATTAACGACAGAAACGATATGTGCTTTGCCATGAAGAGCCCGGCCCAGCCGGAACTGCTGACTGCCGTCAATAAGGCGCTCAACAGTCTGACAAGCGATCAGAAGGAAAACCTGGTAAATAAAAACATGATATCCGTCGGCGTAAGTGAGTTTTCTTTGATTGATTTGATTTATGCTAATCCTGTTATGGTGGTGGCGGTGACGATCTGTATTTTTGTCCTGCTGGCGGTGCTTGTTATTGTAGTAGCACGATCCAGGGTCCATGCTGCGGAAATGCACAGCAGCCTGGAAAAGGCAGAGGCGGCCAATCGGGCCAAGGGAGAATTCCTCTCCCGGATGAGCCATGAAATCCGTACGCCAATGAACGCTATTGTGGGATTGAGCGATTTAACCTGCATGGAGAAGAACGTTCCCGAAAATATCCGTGAGAACCTGGGGAAAATACGTTCCTCCTCCCATTATCTGCTGAATCTTATCAGTGACATCCTGGATATGAGCAGGATAGAGAATGAAATGATGACAATAACCAGCGAACCTTTTTCCATGGGACGCGTGGCGGATGAACTGAAAAGCATGATGACTGCGGAGGCAGGCAGACGAGGGTTGGAATTTGTCCTGGAGGATGGGATAAAGGATGATATTCTCTCCGGGGATGCCATACGGCTGAAGCAGGTGCTGATGAATCTGATTTCCAATGCCTTCAAATTTACGCCGGCAGGCGGCAGGGTAATAGTGCGAATCAGACAGACCGGGGAAAAAGAGGGGAAAGCGGAATACAATTTTCAGGTAATCGATAATGGAGAGGGTATCTCTGAAAAGAACCAGAAGCGTATTTTTGAGGCTTTTGAACAGGTGGGAACCAATTATTCCAAGAGCCAGGGAACCGGCCTGGGCCTTGCCATCAGTAAAACAATTGTTAAGCTGATGGGCGGGGAGCTGAAGCTGAAAAGCGAACAGGGAAAGGGCAGCGAGTTCTATTTTACAGTGGAATTTCCGCTTGCCATGTTGGAATCGGAAGAGGAAAAAGAGGAAACGCCGCAGTCTCTGGGAGAAATCAGGATATTGCTTGCGGAAGATAATGATCTGAATGCTGAAATTGCAGAGGAGCTGCTGCAGATAAAGGGAGCGCAGGTTTGCAGGGCTGAGAATGGCGAAACGGCGTTGAAAATGTTCCGCGACAGCAGTGAAGGCGAATTCCAGGTGATTCTCATGGATCTCCAGATGCCGGTAATGGACGGGCTGGAAGCATGCAGGGCCATCCGGAAGCTGGAACGGGCGGATGCGGCGGTGATTCCCATTATTGCCATGACTGCGAATTCCTTTAAGGAAGATGCCGATGCGGCTGCGGCGGCAGGGATGAACGGCTTTGTTACAAAGCCGGTGGATGTGGATTATCTGTATCATGTTTTGAACAGGGTTATGAATAAAAGCAGGCAGAAGCCTCAGGCCGGGGATTAACCCCAGCCCGGCAGTTCCGTGAAAAGCTGTGTTTCAGAAAAGAGCATCCAGCCCTTTTCGCTTCCATCGGTGCGTTCCATCTTTACAAAGATGAGTTCTTCCGTACAGGGAGCCAGGGCCAGACAGTACATCTGGTCTCCGGGATCCAGTATAAAGGACGGTACCCCGGAAGGCTGATCTTCCGGTGAATCAAAGAAGGGCAGCGCCGCCTGTGCTGTATAGACAAAGGGTTCTCCATACATCCAGGGGACTTTCATCTCATATTCGTCCTGTTGTAGCTGAGTGAAGCCGTTATCGCTGCAGCGGAAGGAAAGCTTTACGTAATAGCATCCAAGACCATTTACGAATACCGGTGTGTCGGCCCAGACAGAAAGGGTGCCGTCACCCGGTATTTTTATGTAATTTCCATATCCCTCATCCCAGGATGAGATGCGGTAAAGATTTCCGGTGCCGTTTAAGACGGAGGTCTCCGCCAGATCGCCAAGCTCTTTGAGCGCGTCATTTTCATAAGACAGAAGCTTCAGCATGAAAATGCAGTCATTTTCTTCCTGTCCCTTCAGAACCAGTTCCTTTTTCCCATCGGCCGCGTCCAAATCTGTTACCCAGACATAATATCCTGCGGCTCCCTGCTTCAGACTCCAAACCTCGCGTCCGTCAATCTCAATGCTGATGCCCTCCGACCGATACGATTCCTCGTCATAGTCCGTCTTGAAACAGATCATCTCCGGCAGGCCGTCTCCGTTCAGATCGTACCATGCATTCTCGTTTGGCTGCAGGGCTGCAAACAGGCCGTCCTGTCCATTGTTTTTCTGATCCCAAAGGCTCTGCAGGGCATTCTGGCCGCCAAACCAGTCCGCTGAGACGATTTCTCCGATTAAGGTGCCTGACAGCCCGTCGTTTTCCGATATGACAGCCAGACTGCCGTCTTCCATAGCGCAGGCAACGGTTTTATTCAGTGAATTATCCGTCATGTTTACCTGGATGAGACCATTCCCCCGCAGCCAGATTTCGCGTATCCAGTAATTCTCTGCCTGGAAAGGGGCAATGCAGTCCGCGGCGCCTTCCAGGGCCAGAAATTCCTCCTGGGTGAGGGGACAGGAACCGTACTCATGAAAAGCGCCGCCGGCATAGTAAAAATAGCAGGGCTTATAAGAATGGCCGGTGCCGTCGGTTCCCCCATCGAAGGAGCTTTGGGTCAGGAAAAAATTGTCATTTCCATCCTTTGTCAGGTTCATTCCCTTCCCTGAAAGGACAGTTTCGTAGGGGCTGCCGTCCTGAATTCCCCAAAGAAAGGAGAGGGTGGAGCTGGCGCCGTCTGTTTCCACGTACCAGTAGCAAAGGCCATCGGCAGTTTCCAGGACAGCGCTGCGATCCTGAAAATATTCAGGCTGATCCCCGACAGTTTGGCCATCCGGCGTCTGCCTTCTGGGAGTCAGCTGCTGCGTCCCCCCTGCGCCGGCAAACCAGATATGTCCCTTCAGATAACCATCCTGCCTGGTTCCGGTAAAGGCAAAGGCCTCCCGGACTCCGTCATTATCATAATCCGCACAGTCGAACAGTAAAACCTCTTCTTCCGAAGCCTCCTGCAGGGCGGCCAGAAGAGACGAGTCCTCTTGTGACAGGGCTTTCCCGCCGAAGCTTTGCCCGGCGTTATCTGTCTGCGCGCCGTTTTGTGTTTCGGACACGGCATGGCTGCCATCCTGGCTTTGCGCGCCGGAAGCTGTTCCCGCGTCAATAACCGGATCCGCGGCATTATCCGCAGGCAGGCCGCACCCGCCAAGAAGGGTGACGCTGAGTAAGAACGCGGTGGCAAGACTGGTAAGGGCGGGAACGGTTATAGGGGTATTTTTTTCCATAGATGCTCCTCCTTTGCTGAGGAAGGTGGTTTCCGGCAGATGAATGCCGTTATTAATTGTTCTGATTTTATGTTATATCCTGGAGCGGATTTCCGCAAGATGTCCGGGGAAAAATTAAAGAAATCGTAACTTTTGAATTTTCGGTGTATTTTCACAGTTTAAAGAGTGGCTAAGATCGCAGATACGTAGTATACTGGTTGCATTGAACAGCCCTGGCTTTAATGGATAAGCGCAGGAAAATGCGCGGATGGGAGTAAATATGACGGAAACAGATGTAAACCGGCTTTGGGAAAAGCTGGCCGGATGCCCCGCTGTGGAAGCGATTGCGCTCGGCGGATCCCGGGCAACAGGAAAAGCGGATGAAAAATCCGATTATGATGTATATGTTTATCTGCAGGGAGAATTCCCGGCCTGTGAGCGGGAAAAATTACTGAGTGAATTTTGTCCGGTTATGGAAATCAACAATTATTTCTGGGAGATGGAGGATAACTGTACCCTGGGAAACGGAGTGGATTTGGATATTATTTACCGGAGGCTGGAGGATTTCGCAGCGGGTATCCGCTGGGTGGTACAGGAAGGGAATGCTTCCAACGGCTATACCACCTGTATGTGGCATAACCTGAAGACCTGCCGGATTCTTTATGACGGCACCGGCCGCCTGACCGTGCTGAAGAAAGACTTCGATGTGGAATATCCCCGGGAGCTGAAAAGGAATATTGTGCAGCGGAATATGAAGCTGATGAACGGCGTCCTGCCCTCCTATGACATGCAGATAAAAAAAGCGCGGCAAAGAAGGGATCTGGTAAGCATCAACCACAGGACGGCCGCATTTCTGGAAAGCTACTTTGATGTTATTTTTGCATTGAACGAAATGACGCATCCCGGTGAAAAACGGCTGATACGGCTTTGCATGGATCAGTGCCATATCCTGCCTGCCTGCTTTGAAGAGAACCTGGAGGGGCTTTTCACCCATATGTTTGACGGGCAGGGGGAAGAATATCTGTGCAGGCTGGTAAAGGAGCTGCAGACGGTTTGTGCCGCCCAGGGCTTCTAAAGGCCCGCTGACTGTTCTTTGATATATGCTTCAGCTTCGGCTGCCGTGAGCCTTCTGATTTCTGTATGGGGAAATTCTCTGTATTCAGGCCTTTTGTAAACGGGCCGCATTGCAGTACAGGATTTTCCCCTGTTCTTTTCCAGATATTCCTTCAATGTAAATTCATCTCTGAAAATCTTAAAGGATTTCCTTCCATTGGAAGCTGTGATTTCGTATATGCCGCAATTTGTTTTTTCGGTGGCATCTGCTGTCCGCAGGTAGAGCTTTGCTGTTTCCGCTGATTGAAAGGGGAAATTCCATCTTTGCAAGCCGTTTTTTCCCGTTTTGTTGATGCAAATGCATCTGCCGCAGGTACCGCAGATGTATTGCAGATGATTTTCCAGGCAGTCCCGTGGGTTTTGCAGCGGGGTTGCTCTTTTTTTGTTGCTGTAGCATTCCGGGCATTCAGTCATATTTTTTCTCCTTTAGTAGGTTATATTAGTGGGATGTAAGGGGAAGCAGGTTCTTTTTTTGACAGGCGGGAAAGCCGCCGGAATGGATTAACAGCTGTATGCACTATCACTCCACAGTTAAAGTATAGACTCAGACATAATGGGAGTGTCAAGAAGAAAATAAAAAATATAAAATTTATTACTAATACGTATTGATTTTGATTTCTTATCGATTTATCTTCTTTTTAAGGATATCCTTCAAAACAGGGAAGGAGGAAGTCTATGGCGTTTATGCCGAAAAATAACAGGCCAAAAAAATAGAGAACATATTTATTAAATAAGAAGAAATTAACTGCCCGGCGCCGGGCGGTTACAGAGGATTGATATATGAATGAAGAAAAGATAACGGCATTGGAGAAAAAAATTCAAAAGGAGCATGGCAATATTGCGGGCATGGTGGTTCTGAAAGACGGCAGGACGGTATATGAAAATTATTTTAACGGCTGCGGGGCCGATGATACCATCCATGTATTTTCGGTGACAAAGAGCATTGTTTCCATATTGGCGGGCATTGCCATTGACAGGGGATATATTGGGAGCGTTGCTCAGAAGGTACTGGATTTTTTCCCGGATTACACGGTGAAGAGGGGAGAAAAAACGATACAGACGATTACGCTTAAGAATCTGCTTACCATGACGGCCCCGTACAAATTCAGATCGGCGCCGTACACCAGATTTTTTTCCAGCGAGGACTGGGTGATGGCGGCCCTTGATTTACTGGGAGGAAGGAAGCCGGCGGGTGAATTCCGGTATATGGAAATGATAGGGCCGGATATTTTATCAGGGATCCTTTCCAATGCAACGGGGCAGCCGGTGCTTGATTTTGCCAGGGAGGCTTTATTTGAACCGCTTCATATTGCCGTTGCTTCCAACATTGTTTTATATACTCCGCAGGAGCACGTGGCATTTATAAAAAAGAATTGTGCCAGCGGCTGGGTTGCGGACGAAAAAGGACATAATACGGCGGGCTGGGGGCTTACGCTCACCGCTGTGGACATGGCAAAGATCGGACAGCTGTATCTGGACGGCGGGAAATGGGAAGGCAGACAGATTGTTTCAGAGGAATGGGTGGCGGAGAGCACAGCGGAACACAGCCGTTGGGAGAAGGAAAAATTGTCTTACGGATATCTGTGGTGGACTGGTATATTGAATGGTTATGCCGCCATGGGAAACAGCGGGAATATCATTTATGTTAATCCTGCGGATAAGATGGTGGTTTCCATTGCCGCACTGTTTAAGCCCACTGCCAAAGATATTATGGAATTTATTGAAAAGGATATTAAGCCATTGTTCTGTGGGGCCGAAGGGTGAAACAAAGGGTGTACAGGTGCTTGGAAGAAATAAGAAAGAAGCCCGATTGCCTGAACGGGTGCGGAATCTGTAAAATTTACATGGCAGTCTGAAGAATTTCATATATTTTTTGCCGGCTTCTGCTTTTATAATGAATGATAGGACGGATATCTCAGAACGGCGCGGATGAGGAACTGTTTCCGGAAAGACGGATACCCTGCCGGGGAAGGCGGGGTATACGGTCTTTGCGGGATACACGGGAAGCGTATGGTATTTTTTCTGCGGGCCGTGGGAATAAAGGGTTAAATGAAGAAGGGAGTTTTATTCATATGAAAGCAGCACTTGTTTATACGAGTACCACACCGGAGCTGATTGAACTGGTGGAACGGGAGGTAAGAAAAAATATCGGGGAGGAAGCGGAGCTTTTGAGCCTGCAGAATCCGGAGATATTGGCTATGGTGAGAGATGCGGGCTATGTGACGCCCAGGGCGGCGGCAGAACTGATTTCCATGTATATGGACGCGGTAAAACAGGGGGCGGATGTAATTCTGAATATCTGCTCCTCCGTGGGGGAGGTTGCTGACAGTATGCAGGCGGCCGCCGCTTATCTGGGGGTCCCGGTGGTAAGGATTGATGAAGAGATGTGCCGGGAGGCGGTTCGCCGCGGCAACAGAATCGCTGTGCTGGCAACGCTTCCCACCACGCTTGAGCCTACGAAGAATACGGTTCTGCGTGTGGCCAGAGAAATGGGACGTCAAGTGGAACTGGTGGATGGTCTGATTGACGGCGCATTCGGCCTTGATCAGGACAGCTTCCGCAGGTTGCTGCTTCAGAAAGCGGCGGAGATTAAGGAGAAAGCGGATGTAATCCTTCTGGCGCAGGGCTCCATGGCCTATGTGGAAGAGGATATTTGCAGGGAGCATGGAATCACAACCCTGTCAAGCCCCGGATTCGGAGCCGTGGAACTGAAAAAAGCACTGGAAAAGAAAGGCTTGTTATAGGAGGAAGATATGCTGACAGATACCAGAAAATCACCTAATGCCAGACTGCAGGGAATTCCTTTTTCCGATGTGGAGTGGACGCATGGACTGTATAAGGAGCGTTTTGATACCTGCGCCGGTTCCACGGTACCCCATTTGCAGAATATGTTTGAACGCAGGGAAGTCAGCCATGTGCTGGAAAATTTCAGAATTGCGGCAGGGGATGCGGACGGGGATTTTGACGGAACCGTATTTGGGGACGGAGATTTCTATAAATGGATGGAAGCGGCTGTTTATACGGCGGTGCGGACGGATAACAGAGAGCTCCTTGCGCAGCTGGAGGATTATATTGCACTTATCGGCAGGGCGCAGCAGCCGGACGGCTACATATCCACCAAACAGATTATCGGAGAAAGAAGCGGAAAGGCTTCCAGGCTGGGGGACATTAATGATTTTGAGGTCTATAATTTCGGTCATCTTTTTACTTCAGCCTGTCTTTATAAGCGGCTTACCGGAAGAGACAGCTTTCTGGAGATCGCAGAGAAGGCGGCGGAGTATCTGAATAGGCTGTATGCGGAAGCGGAAGAAAAGGGCGAGGTGCAGACTGCTGTGTGCCCTTCCCATTATATGGGATTGGCGGAGCTGTACCGGACCACAGGGAATCCGGAATATCTGGCTCTTTTAAAGAAAGCAGTGATGCTGCGGGATTCTGTAAAGGAAGGAATGGACGACAACCAGGATCGCCTTATGCTGAAGGCTCATGATAAGATTATCGGGCATGCGGTACGCGCCAATTATCTGTATGCAGGTGTAGCGGATTTGTGTCTTGAGGAAGAGGATCCGGAGCTTATGGAGGTGCTGCATAAGGTGTGGCGCAGCCTGGTGACACAGAAGCTGTATATAACAGGCGGATGCGGCGCGCTTTATAACGGCGCTTCCCCTTATGGGAACTTTTTCGGCCACCAGCTGGTTCATCAGGCCTATGGCTACGAGTATCAGCTTCCCAATGTCACGGCCTATAACGAAACCTGCGCGTCCATCGGCGGTGTTTATTGGGCGTGGCGTATGTTCTGTCTGGAAAAGAAGACGGAATATGCGGATGTGCTGGAACGTATGCTGCTGAATGTTAACCTGGCTGCTGTCAGTATGGACGGAAAGCGTTTTTTTTATGAAAATATGCTGCGCAGGGCCAAAAAGCTTCCTTATGAGCTTATATGGGGGCAGGAAAGGGCGGAGTATATTTTGAGCTATTGCTGTCCTCCTAACCTGGCCAGGCTGATGGCACAGATGAGTGAGTATGCCTATGCGTTGGACGAAAGCGGCGTATATACGGTTCTTTACGGCGCGAGCCGGGCAAGGATAAGCCTGCCGGGAAGAGGGGAGGAGGCTTTCATCCTGATTCAGGAGACGGAATATCCGTATGATGGAGCTGTGCGTTTTACCTTTGAAAAGGAGAGGGAGCAGCAGAGGGAGCTTAACGGTTTTGCCCTGCACTTGAGGATTCCGGCCTGGGTGCGCAGCGCAAAGCTGCGGCTTGGAAACAGGACAAATGGCAGGGAAATCAGCCTTCAGACGCTTCGACGGGAGGATGCGGGGACGTATCTGACCGTTTGGGTGGATAAGCCCCAGGAAACGGAGGTGCTTCTGGAGCTGGGAATGGAGGCCAGGCTTACCTGTGCCCATTCCCTGGTGGAAGAAACGGTAAACCAGGTGGCTGTTGAGCGGGGACCTCTTGTGTATTGTATGGAAGGAATGGATGCACCGGTGGAAACCATCGATGATCTTTTTATCCCCTCGGATATCTCTTTACAGCCGGAGCTGTTTGAAATTGGCGGGAGAACTGTGACAGCCCTCACCGGAACCTTCCTTAAAAAAAGGACGGATGGAAAAGATGGCTATGACAGGCAGGCGCTGTATCAGGATTATGTGGATCGGGGATATGAAAAGATAAAAGGCAGGATGATTCCCTACTTTGCATGGGATAACCGTGGAATGGATGAAATGCGTATCTGGATGCCGGTTACGGACGTGCGTTCATTATAAATGAGAGAACAAGGAGGAGAATTCCTCTGCACGCCAGAGGACTCGCATTTTTCCTGGCAAAACAATTAGGAGGAATAAAATGGGACAATATCATAAACTGCCTATATCGGTCCTGGATACCTTTCCCGGGGCGGATGCGGAGGCGGTGCATGGACTTTTTCTGGAGGAATTAAGGGATTTCCACCGGAAAATCGTGGTGCTGGATGATGATCCTACCGGGGTCCAGACGGTTCATGGTGTATCTGTTTATACAGATTGGGAACAGGAAAGCCTGATGGAGGGAATACAGGAGGAAAACAATATGTTTTTCATCCTGACCAATTCCAGAAGCTTTTCTGCACAGAAGACCGAAGAGGAGCACCGGCTGATTGCAGAAAGGTCGGCAAAGGCCGCGGCTGCCTGCCATAAGGAGCTGCTGTTTGTTTCCAGAGGGGATTCCACGCTGCGTGGGCATTATCCTCTGGAGCCGGAGGTGCTTAAGGAAACGCTTGAGGAACAGAACGGGAAGTCTGTGCACGGACAGATACTGTGCCCTTTCTTCCTGGAGGGCGGGCGGTTTACCATTGACAGCATCCATTATGTGAAGGAAGGCGATTGGCTGGTGCCTGCCGGACAGACGGAATTTGCAGCGGATAAAACCTTTGGGTATAAAGCCTCCCATTTGGGAGAATATCTGGAGGAAAAAAGCGGCGGACGTTACCGGAAGGAGGACGGCATTTATATTACGCTTTCCCTGCTACGGGAGCAAAAGCTGGCGGAGATTACTGAGCTTCTTATGCAGGCGGAGAATTTCCGGCCGGTGTTTGTGGATGCCATTGCCCAAAGCGATGTGGAAGCCTTTGCCGTCTGCCTGCTGCGTGCCATAAAGGCAGGAAAGGAATTCATCATCCGCAGCGCAGCGGCGGTTCCCAAGGTGCTGGGAAACGTAAGCGACAGGCCTCTGCTGGGGCGCAGGGAGCTGTTAGGCGGAGTGGATGCGGGAATGGAAAAGGGGGAAAAATGCGGGGAGACCTCTAACTATGGAGGCATCGTACTCATTGGTTCCCATGTAAAAAAGACAACGCAGCAGCTGGAGGCGTTGAAGGATTCCGGTGTCCCCGCAGAGTTTCTGGAGTTCAGAGTGGACGCCTGTCTGCAGGAGGGCGGCCTTGCCGGGGAAAGGGACAGGATAATAGCCGAAGCGGAGCGGGTAATGGGGCAGGGTAGGACCGCGGTGGTTTACACCAGCCGGGAACTCCTGGCGCCGGAAGGAATGGACAGGGAAGATATGCTGAAGCTTTCCGTAGAGATTTCTGATGCCGTAACAGGAGTAATTGCCGGTCTGCACCGCAAGCCGCGGTTTCTGATCGCAAAAGGGGGAATAACCTCCAGCGATGTGGGGACAAAAGCCCTTGGAGTCCGCAGGGCCAGTGTGCCGGGGCAGGCGCAGCCGGGGATTCCGGTTTGGAAGACCGGGCCGGAAAGTAAGTTCCCGGGATTGTCTTACATTATTTTTCCGGGAAATGTGGGAGATAAGGATACGTTGAAAAAAATTGTGGAGCTGCTGGCTTAAAATATATATGACAGATAACTGTGGAGAAACTTAACAGTTACGATTGGAGTAAAAAGGATATGAGAAAAGTGATTATTTCGCTGGCACCGGTGGAAGCGGAGAAGGCGATAGATAAGGAAAAGCTGGTGGAGGATGTCGTGCGGTGCGAACAGGCCGGAGCAGCTATGTGCCATCTGCACTGCAGACGGCCGGATGGGTCTTTGACACCGGATATTTCGGAGCTTACGGATACCTTTGAAAGGATTGCTGAAAAGACGGATCTGATCATTCAGGCTTCTACCGGAGGGGTATCCGATATGAGCATTGAACAAAGGTGCAATCCTCTGGATTACTGGAGGGTAGAAAGCGCTTCATTAAACGGCGGAACCACGAATCTGGGAGAAGCGGTTTATATAAATACATTTGAGGACATCAGATACTGCGCAAAGGCGGTATATGAGCGGAAAATCATTCCGGAAATCGAGGTATTTGATATCGGGATGATTTATAACATCCGTATGACACAGGCGCAGGTACCTTACAGGGAGCCTGTTTTATATAATCTGGTATTTGGACACAGGGGTGGAATGCAGGCGAATATGGAATGCCTCACCGCCTTCCTGGCGGCGGTGCCGGCAGAAGCCAGATGGGGCGTTACCCACTATGGAAGAGATAACTGGGATTTCCTGGCAGCGGCTATTGCCATGGGCGCATCGGTGGTGCGGATTGGATTTGAGGACAGTCATTATCTTGCGCCCGGCCGTACCGCCGCCTGGAATTATGAAGAAGTGGAAAAGCTTGCCGCTTTGATCCGGGCGATGGATCTGGAGGTGGCGTCCCCTGCACAGGCAAGGGAAATCCTGCATATTTTCCCCACGGGAAAGAGATAGAGTGACCGGAATGACAGGCCGGATAAGAGGAGGATAAAGCATGCTGTACAAAAAAAATGCGGAAACTAAGTTAAGTCGGGAGCTGTTCGAAAATCCCACCAGTGAATACAGGGGAACCCCCTTCTGGTCCTGGAACTGTCTTGTGACAAAAGAACTGATTGCGGATCAGTTGGAGATTTTCCGGAGGATGGGCTTTGGCGGTGCACACCTGCATCCTCGCACCGGTCTGGAAACACCGTACCTGAGTGATGAATTCATGGAGCTGGTAAAATACGCGGATGAACAGGCCCGGGAGAAGGGGATGCTCTGCTGGCTGTACGATGAGGACAGATACCCCTCCGGCGCAGCGGGCGGCATGGTCACTGAGAATTGGAATTACAGAGCCAGGCATCTCCTTCTGACAAGGGAGAAAAAACAGGGAATGTGCGCTGACAGGGAAGAATTCCTTTCCTGTATTGCGGCCGGGGGAAAGCCGGCTGGTTATTATCTGTGTGCATATCGGGTTAAGACGGAAAAAGGATATCTTCATTCTTATCACAGGGTATCCGGGCCGCAGCCGGATTTTGACAGCAAGGCCGCAGAGCAAAGGGAAGGAAAGCTGTGGTTTGCATATGTGGAGCTGATGCGGGAAAGTCCCTGGTTCAATGACCAGACCTATATTGATGTTATGAACAGGAAGGCTGTGGAACGCTTCCTGGAGATTACTCACGAACGTTACTATGAGGTACTGGGAGAGGAATTTGGGAAATCCATTCCTGCTATTTTTACGGATGAACCGCAGATAAAAGGCAGCATGGTGCTGCCGGATGGAGAAAGTGAAGCGGATGTCACGCTTTCCTTTACAGACGATCTTCCGGAAACCTTTGAAAAAGCCTATGGTGCTGATCTTTTGGAGGTGCTGCCGGAGCTGCTATGGGAGCTGCCTGAGGGAAGGGTTTCGGTTCATCGTTATCATTATCATGATCATCTGTCGGAGCGCTTTGTGTCGGCTTACTGCGATACGATTGCGGACTGGTGCAATGCCCATCATATCGCTATGACGGGGCATTATATGTCGGAGCCTACGCTGTATTCCCAAACCCTGCGGCTGGGGGAGGCCATGCGCTGTTACCGCCGTCAGCAGCTGCCCGGAGTGGATATCCTTTGCTCCGATCCGGAATATTCCACGGTGAAGCAGGCTGTCAGCGTGGCGCGGCAGAACGGCAGGGAAGGCGTGCTGAGCGAGCTGTACGGTGTGACCCACTGGGATTTTGATTTTAAGGGACATAAGCTGCAGGGGGACTGGCAGGCGGCGCTGGGAGTGACTATCCGCTGCCACCATCTGGCGTTCATGTCTATGGAGGGAGAGGCCAAGCGCGACTGGCCCGCATCCATCAATTACCAGTCACCCTGGTGGGAAAAATATCCTTACATAGAAAATTATTTTGCCCGGGTAAACACTGCGCTGACCAGGGGAAAAGCGCGGGTAAGGACGGCGGTGGTGCACCCGATAGAGTCCTATTGGATGAGCTATGGGCCGCAGGCCCAGACAAAGCTGATGCGGGAGCAGTTGGATGACAATTTCCGCAGTCTGATCGAGTGGATGCTTTTCGGTCTGGTGGATTTCGATTTCCTTTCGGAAGCGCTGCTTCCCGAACAGTGTCCTGAAGGACGCTTTACCGTAGAAACAGACAAAGAAGGGGCGGCGCTTTTGGCGGGAGAGATGGCTTACGGCACAGTGCTGGTACCGGGAATGAGAACCATCCGCAGCACAACGCTGGAACGGCTGGAAGCGCTGGCTGATGCGGGCGGCCGTGTCATTTTTCTGGGAAAGGTCCCTGCGCTTGTGGATGCAGTTGTAAGCGATCGGGCCGCAAAGCTGGCGGAACGTTCCGTGGTGCTGCCGTTTCAGCAGTATGAGCTGATGGAGGCACTGGAGGAGGAGCGGGAGCTGGACATCCGGAAAGAAAACGGGGACCGTACCGATAACCTTTTCTATCAGCTCAGGGAAGACAACGGCTGCAGGTGGCTGTTTGTCTGCCATGTGGGCAGGAAGAACAACAGGCTTGACCAGCCGGAGGTGCTTCAGGTGAGAATACGGGGCAGTGTGCAGGTAACCTGTTATCATGCGATGGACGGCAGCGTGCAGGCGCTGGAGGCTGAATACCTGGACGGCTGGACGCAGCTGCAGGTGACGCTTTTTTCCCAGGACAGCTTTTTGTGGAGGCTGACGGAGAAGCAGGGTGACGGTGCGGCAGAGCCGGAAAAAAAGCAGGAAAACAGCATCGCGGATCCGGCGGGAAGGCAGGATGGCACTATGGTATCCTCCGGGGACAGCTTCCCGGTAAAGACAGGCAGCCTGCGGCCCTTTTACGGACTGGTGGCAGGAAATGGGGCCGCATCGGGAAAACAGGAAACAATAACGGCAGTCATCAGGGAGCCGGAAACCGTGATGCCGGCGGAACCGAATGTGCTGCTGCTGGACCGCGCCGCCTGGAGGCTGGACGAGGGCGCCTGGCAGCCGGAGGAGGATATCCTGCGCCTGGATAACAGCATCCGTTCCATACTGGGCTATCCGCACCGACAGGATGCCTATACCCAGCCCTGGAGAATCCGGGAAGCGCCTGAGAAGAACCAGGTGAGCCTTCGGGTGGAAATCTGGTCGGAAATGGATACCGGAGAATTGAAGCTGGCTATGGAGAGGCCGGAGAAAGCGGTAATCCGGTGGAACGGAACGTTATGTGATGCAAAAACGGATGGCTGGTATGTGGATTCCTTTATCCATACTGTGCCTGTTCCCGGACTTGTGAAAGGAAAAAATGAACTGCTTCTTAGTATTCCGTTTGGCAGGAAAACCAACCTGGAAAACATGTATCTTCTTGGGGATTTCGGCGTCAGGCTGCAGGGAACGAGGGCTGTGGTGACAGAAAAAGAAAAGAAGCTTTACTTCGGGGATATCACCAGGCAGGGGCTTGCGTTCTACGGAGGAAATATCACCTATGCCATGCACTTTACCTTGGAGCGGGAGCAGGAAACAATCCTGCGGGTGCCGCATTTTGCAGCGCCTGTGCTTGAGGCAAGGGTGGATGGCAGGAGCGTGGGGCTGATAGCCCTTGCACCTCATACGCTGCGGGCAGGGAAGCTTTCCGCGGGCAGACATCTATTGGAAATCTGCGCCTTTGGGAACCGGTTCAATACCTTCGGCACGCTGCATAACTGCAATGAGGAATATAAATGGTACGGGCCGGATTCTTACAGAACCAGGGGAAGCGAATGGAGCGAGGCCTGGTGTGTAAGGCCTGCGGGCATCCTGTCCCGGGTGGAAATCCTGGAAGGAAGGCCTGACTGGAAAGGAGAAGAAAAATGATTGAGTTAAGCGATACACGGATACAAAAATATATGACGCCATACCGTTATCCCAAACCGGTCCTTCACGGTTCCGGTACGGAGGGCGCTTTTGACAGCATGGCGGTTGACATTCCGTTTGTATTCCGGCATCAGGACTGTTTTTACATGCTTTATACCGGCTTTGACGGCAAGGGCTACCAGTCCGCGCTGGCGGTGAGCGATGATTTGCTCCACTGGAAGCATAAGGCCGTGATTCTGAAGCGGCATATGGAAAGCGACCGCTGGGACCGCATCGGCGGGGCTGCTACCTGGATGATTAAGGAAAGCGACAGCCTCTGGGAGGTTCCCCGGCTGAAGAAGGTGGACGGCAAATACTGGATGGTCTACCACTCCTACCCCGGCACCGGCTACGAGAGCGGTCCGGCGGAAATCGGCCTTGCCTGGACACAGGATGAGGAGCTGCTGGACTGGCATTTCCCGGACAAACCGGTTTTCTCCTGGAGAGACGGGGAGGCATGGGAGGCAGGGGGACTTTATAAGGCCTGTATTATTCAAAATGACGGACTCTGGTACATGTTTTATAATGCCAAGGATAAGAAGGAACGATGGACGGAACAGACGGGCATGGCCTGGTCCCCGGATCTGGAGCATTGGACCCGCTGCCGGGAAAATCCGGTGCTCCGGGTAAACCCGGATTCCTGGGATGAAAGATTTGTATCCGACCCCTGCATTGTAAAGGACGGCGATGTCTGGGTAAACTTCTATTTCGGCTATGGCAGGATGTACGAAGACGGCCATACCCATGCCCAGGAGGGACTGGCGCTTTCCAGGGATCTGTTTACATGGGAAAAAGTAAAGGAACCTATCCTTACCTATGGAAAGCCGGGCGCAATCGACAGCGGTCACGCCCATAAAGCCTCCGTGCTGTTTTATAACGGCATACTTTATCATTTTTACTGTGGGACACGGCCTGCACAGGAGGGTGACGCCGCGCAGGCTTATGGGGAATACAGAACAATATGCCTGGCGAGCCAGGAAAAGGTGTGGTAACTTACAGCAGGCGTCTGATGCCTGAGACCGAAAAGCGGGGAATCCGGCTGTGGATCCTGGGAATGTTTCCGGGGGAAATTGCAGCCTATAAGGAAACGAATAGAGCGGGAACCGGAGCAATCCGCACATATGCTCTGGTTTCTGCCATATGCGCTAAAGGGCGCAGATAGGAGCAGCAATGAAAAAAGCAGACAGAATTTATTACGGAGGGGATTACAACCCCGACCAGTGGGATGATAAAACGATTGAAGAGGATATGCGGCTTTTCAAAAAGGCGGGGATCAACCTCCTGACCCTCCCTGTTTTTTCCTGGGCCAGGCTGGAGCCTGACGAAGGCGTTTATTGCTTTGAATGGCTGGACAGGATTATCGATAAGATATGGGAGAACGGCATTTACGTATGCCTGGCCACGCCCACAACCGCGCAGCCGGCCTGGCTGTCCACCAGATACCCGGAGGTGCTGCCGGTAGATATTGCGGGCAGGAAGCGTACCCACGGCATGCGTGTTTTCTTCTGTGTCAATAGCCTGAAATACCGGGAACGCGCGGCGGCGATTGCAGAGGAGATGGCAAAAAGGTACGCGCATCATCCTGCGCTCGCCATGTGGCATGTGTCCAATGAATACGGAACCTACTGCTATTGCCCCACCTGCCAGGCCAAATTCCGGCTCTGGCTGCGCAGGCGTTACGGCACGCTGGAGGAGCTGAACCGCAGATGGCATACTTCCTTCTGGGGCAGGGTTCTTACCAGCTTTGAGGAAGTGACGCTGCCTACGGAGTTAAATGATGATTATCGTTTCAATCCTGCTATCCAGCTGGATTATATGCGCTTTGTCACCGACTCCACCGCAGAGTGTTTTATGAATGAGTACCAGGTGCTGAAAAAATACAATCCCGAAATCCCCATTCAGACCAACATGTCCGGCTATATCAAAAAACTGGATCAGTTTACATTGACCAAAAATCTGGACATCGTGGGCTGGGATAATTACCCGTGGCCTGACGATCCGCCGTATTTTGTGGCAATGAAGCATGATATCATGCGGGGGCTGAAGGGCGGACGTTCCTTTATCCTGACGGAGCAGTCACCGAACCAGCAGAACTGGCAGCCCTATAACCTGCTCAAACGCCCCGGCGAGGTGCGCAGACTGTCCTACCAGGCCATGGCTCATGGCGCGGATACCTGCCTGTTTTTCCAGATGCGCCAGTCCATTGCCGGACAGGAAAAATTCCATGGGGCCGTTATCAGCCACTCCGGCCGGGAGGATACCCGGGTGTTCCGGGAATGCACACAGCTTGGGAAAGAGCTTCAGAGCCTGGGAGACAGCTTCCTGGAGGGGTGCACGCCTGCGAAGGCGGGAATCCTGTTTGACTGGAATAACTGGTGGGCGTTGGAGCTGGCAAGCGGCCCCAGCAAGGATATGGATTATCTGAAGACAGTTTCTCTGTATTATGAAACCCTGTACCGTCAGAATATCCCGGTGGATATTCTTCCTTACGACGCAGAGGTGTCCGGTTATGATTTGATAGTGGCGCCCATGCTCTATATGACAAAGGAAGGAGTGGCGGAGCACCTTAAGGATTTCGTGCGGGACGGCGGCACACTGGTAACCACCGTAATGTCCGGCCTGGCAGATGAAAACGACCGTTGTATTTTCGGCGCTTATCCGGGAAAGCTGAAGGACCTGCTTGGAATCTGGGTGGAAGAAACCGACGCCCTGCGTCCCTATGAGAAAAACCGCATGAAGCTTTCCGATAAGCTGGCACTTGCGAAGGCGGAGTATGACTGCGGCTTCCTGTGCGATATCATTCATACCGAGGGCGGCGCGCAGGTGCTGGCGGCATATGGGGAGGATTTTTATGCGGGATGCCCCTGTGTCACTGAGAATTCTTATGGAAAAGGAAAAGCCTATTATATCGGCACGCAGCCTGAGCAGGCATTTTTGGATGATTTTATGGAAATGGTATGCGGCGGCTGCGGCCTGAAGCCCATCTGCCAGACATCGGAGGACGTGGAGGTGACGCTGCGCGTTTCCGAAAAAGCGGAGGTGATGTTTATCATCAACCATGGAAAAACAGAGGGCTATATAGATTTCGGTACGGATACGCTGACCGGGCTTTTGGATCAGACGAAGCTTACAGGACGGATGATTATCGCACCCGGGGATGTAATTGTGGCAAGGAGAGGATAAGCGTTTGGCAGTGCATTTCAAACGATCAATGTGGTATCGCAGGCTTGCCGGCGGTATACAGGAGGTGAAAAATGGAAAAAAAGATATTATTCCCACAGGCGGGAGGCTTCCTTCATGGAGGCGATTATAATCCGGAGCAATGGCTGGATCGGCCGGATATCCTTAAAGAGGATGTCCGTATGATGAAAAAAGCAGGGGTAAACTGCGTCACGCTGGGCGTTTTTTCCTGGTCCGTTTATGAACCTGCAGAAGGGGAGTTTCATTTCGAATGGCTGGAAAAAATCATGGATCATCTGTACGAAAACGGCATCTTTACCATTCTGGCCACACCCTCCGGCGCCCGTCCAGCCTGGCTGGACGAGGCGTATCCTGAGGCCATGCGCGTCAGCCGGCAGGGGATGCGCAATCACCACGGCGTACGGCATAACCATTGTATGAGCTCACCGGAGTACCGTAAAAAGACGGCGGATATGGACCGCAGGCTGGCGGAACGCTTTGGTTCCCATCCCGGCCTGTTAATGTACCACATCTCCAACGAGCTGGGAGGCGAGTGCTTCTGCCCGTTGTGCACCGCCCGTTTCCAGTCCTACCTTGCGGAGAAATTTGACCATGATATAGAAAAGCTCAACCAGGCCTGGTGGACCACCTTCTGGAGCCACCGCTACAGCAGCTTTTCCCAGGTTGAGCCGCCCTTTGCCAACGGAGAAGGCAGCATTATGGGACTGAATCTGGAATGGAAACGCTTTACTACCTGGAATATGACCGATTTTTTGAAGGAAGAAATCAGGGCGCTTCGGGAAATTACCCCGTCCGTGCCGGTGACCACCAATTTTATGATGCTCTATAATGGTCTGGATTACCGTAAAATGGCCAGGGAGCTGGATATGATTTCCTGGGACAGCTATCCCCGGTTCCATAATGATGAAGAGACTTTATTCGAAACCATGACGGAAAACGCCTTCCATCACACCGTCATGCGTTCCATGAAAAAGGAAAAGCCCTTTATGCTCATGGAAAGCGCTCCCGGCCTGGTGAACTGGCATCCCTTCAACAAGGTGAAGCGTCCCGGCGTCCATAAGCTGTTCTGCCTGCAGACGGCGGCCTGCGGGTCCGATACCGTGCAGTATTTCCAATGGAGAAAGGGAAGAGGTTCCTTTGAACAGTATCATGGTGCCGTCGTGGATCATCTGGGCACTGATGACACCCGGATTTTCCGGGAAACAGCCCAGGTGGGAGAGCTTCTGAAAAAAATAGCGCCTGCTGCCGGAACCTGTGTGAGGGCCAGGGCGGCCCTGCTTTTTGACTGGGATAACCGCTGGGCGATCCAGGATGTGAAGGCCCTGGCGGAAACTACAAAATGCTATGAAAAAACCTGTATTTCCATTTGGAAGGAATTCCTGAAAATGGGAGTGGAAATGGACGTGGTTCCATCGGACGATGATTTTTCCAGTTATGATGTCATTGTGGCTCCCATGCTTTACCTGCTGCAGCCTGGGACCGCTTCCTGTCTGAAACAGTTTGTTGAAAGAGGCGGCCAGCTGCTGGCAACCTATTTTACCGGATATGTGGATGATAATACGCTTTGCTTCATGGGCGGCTTTCCGGGAAACGGTTTATCGGAGCTGTTCGGCATCATCAGTGAAGAGATCGACACCCTGTATCCCTCCGACCGAAACCACATCCGTTTCGGGAACGGCTGGGAAGACTGGGAGGTTAGGGATTACGCCGAGATACTCCGGTTAACAGATGCCGAGGTTCTGGGGCGGTATACCGATGATTTTTACCAGGGCGGCGCAGCGCTTACCCGGAAACGGTACGGAAAGGGAAACGCCTATTATGTGGCCGCCAGATGCTGCCCTGGGCAGATGCGCCCGCTGTTTGAACAAATGCTGACACAGGCAGGCATCCCTGTAAAGCAGCTTCCGGAGGGAGTGGAATACCATGTGAGAACCGGAGATGAGGGTGCGTACGAGTTCTACCTGAATTATGGCACCGCTCCGGCCTGCGTACAGGAGGTATACGGACAGGATATGCTGACCGGATCGGAGGTTTCCGGAACGCTTACGCTGGAAGGCTATGGCGCGGCGGTGGTACGCAAGTAAGGTTTGATATTTAAGAAAATATCCGCTATACTGAGTATTAGATTTGTGCATTTTATGAATACTCATAGCTGTGTGGGTAAACTGCAAATACAAAGTTTTGACTGCAGGTTATATCATGGCAGCATTCCCGGCAGGCGGAAAGGATGGAAGCGGATGGCAAGGACGGTAAGCATCGGACATCAGAATTTTTCAACATTACGTGAAAATGATTACTTTTATATTGATAAAACCGGATTTATCCGGGAATGGTGGGAAAATGGAGACAGTGTTACTCTGATAGCCAGGCCAAGGCGTTTCGGGAAGACTCTGACCATGAGCATGGTAGAGCAGTTTTTTTCTGTGGAATATGCAGACAGAAGTGAACTGTTCGAAGGCCTGTCTGTGTGGCAGGACGAAAAATACCGCAGCCTTCAGGGAACCTTTCCCGTTATCAGCCTCTCTTTTGCGAATGTGAAAGAAACCCGGTTTGAATCAGCGGTACAGAGAATCTGCCAGCTGCTGACCGATCTTTACAGCCGTAATTCATTTCTTCTGGAAGGAGAGCTTCTGACCGGGGAAGAAAAGGTATTTTTCCGCAGTGTGAAAATGGATATGCCTCAGGTAGTGGCAACGCTGGCTGTCCATAAAATGTCGGAGTTCCTGTACCGCTATTATGGAAAAAAGGTTATTATTCTTTTGGATGAATATGATACGCCGATGCAGGAAGCCTTTGTCAATGGATATTGGGAAGAGCTGGTTTCCTTTGAACGAAATTTCTTTAATTCCGCGTTCAAGACGAATCCATGGCTTGACAGAGCATTGATGACGGGGATAACCAGAGTCAGTAAGGAATCCATTTTTTCAGATTTGAATAATCTTGTGGTGATAACAACAACCTCGGAGCTTTATGCTGAGTATTTTGGTTTTACGCAAAAAGAAGTTGATGATGCATTAAATGAGTATCAGTGGCCTGAGCAAAAGGATATAGTGAAGGAATGGTACGATGGCTTCACTTTTGGAAACAAAAAGGATATATACAATCCATGGTCGATCATCAATTTCCTGAAGTCCGGTAAAGTTGGGACATATTGGGCAAATACGAGTGCCAACAGCCTGGTTGGAAAGCTGATCAGGGAAGGAAGCAGAGATATCAAGCTTTCTTTTGAACAGCTTTTACAGGGAAAAACAATACGGACAAGTATAGATGAGCAGATCGTATTTAACCAGTTAAACCAGGATGAGAATGCCATCTGGAGCCTGCTTCTTGCCAGCGGGTATCTTAAAGTGGTGAGCTACAAGGCGGCAAATCCTGAAAAGGACGACTGGCAGCAGGAGTATGAGCTGGCCCTTACGAACCTGGAAGTAAGGCTTATGTTTTACAATATGGTACGCAGCTGGTTTGCAGGCTCAGGTTCCGATTATAATGAATTCGTAAAAGCATTGCTGCAGGACGATTTGGATGCCATGAATGAATATATGAACCGGGTGGCGCTTTCCACCTTCAGTTATTTTGATACGGGAAATAAGCCTGGCGGCCACACGCAGCCGGAACGTTTTTATCATGGCTTTGTGCTTGGGCTTATGGTGGATTTGGCTGATCGTTATACGGTATCCTCCAACCGGGAAAGTGGCTTTGGAAGATACGATATTATGCTGGAGCCAAAAAAGACGGGAGAGGATGCCATAATCCTGGAGTTTAAGGTGCGAAATCCCAGAAAGGAAGAAAGCCTGGAGGACACCGTTCAGTCGGCCCTTGTGCAGATAGAGGATAAAAATTATGCCAGGCTGCTGCTGGATAAGGGAATTCCTGCAGAGCATATCCGAAAGTATGGCTTTGCTTTTGAAGGAAAAACCGTTTTGATTGGATAATGTGGCAATGAAGTGAGTGCTGCTGTATTAGCAAAGATGTGATTGCTATGACAGCGGCACTTTTTCTATGCAAAACGGCGTTAATTTTATGCAGCGGATATGCTTTGGCATTTTCAAATACGCTCCGGCATTCACTCCCTATCACTTTTACCATAAATCATCCGGCATATTATTCCAGATCTGAAAATTTTACTGCGAAATCATAAGAAAATGCTATACTTATAAAAAAGCACATTTGCTAAAATGTATAATATAAGAAAATACAAGCGGAAAAGATTGTGCAATCAGTGCAGGACAGATACATATCCGGGACAGAGAGAAAACGAGGAGGGGGATTCACATGAAGGTTTTAATGGTGGATGACGAGGAACTGACAAGAGAAGGGCTGCGCATGAGCATACCCTGGGAGAGTCTGGGGATTTCACAGATATTCATGGCAGAGGACGGAGAGGAAGGACTTCGTATGGCGCTGGAACTGAAGCCGGATATCATCCTGGCCGATGTGCGCATGCCGAGAATGGATGGGATTACCATGGCATTTGAAATCAGGAAAACATTAAGACAATGCCGTTTCATTTTCATCAGCGGTTATTGTGATAAGGAATACCTGAAGTCAGCCATCCAGCTTTCCGCGGTCAACTATATTGAAAAACCCATTGAGCCGTCAGAGGTCGTCGATGCGCTGAAAAAATCCATTCTCCAGCTGGAGGAGGAAAAACGCAGGCAGGCGATGGAAGAAGAGTACCGCGCCCATTTTTGCGGCGTGCTGGAGGAAATACCGGAGGAGGATCTGGTGCCTGTTTCCTGGCAGTCCTCCATGCATATGGCGGATAAAATAGAACATTATATCCAGGATAATTTCCAGGATATCAACCTGTCGCTGACACAGCTGGCGGACCATTTTGACCTGACAAAGCAGTATATGTGCTGGCTGTTTAAAAAGGAAAAAAACGAGACGATCAACCAGTGCATCATCCGTACAAGGCTTAAATGGGCCAAAGAATATATGCGCAGGAATCCCTTTGTGAAGATCAAGAATGTGGCGGCAAAGGCAGGCTTTGCGGACAGCAGCTATTTCATAAAAATATATAAAAAGTATGAACAGATGACGCCGGCCGATTACCTGCGGGAATGCAATGAAAACAGTCAGGAACGGGAATAAGGGCGGAGCTATCTATGAAAATAAGAGAAAAATACAATGCATGCAAGCAGCGTTTTAAGAACCTCAGCCTGAAAAAAAAGCTGCTGTTGTTTTATACGGCCCTTTTCCTTCTTCCGCTTCTTTTAATCAGCATTATCATATATGTGGAAGTATCACAGAGCATGACGGAGAAAATACAATTCTCCGCCACACAGGGCTATGAACAGGCCAAATCCTATCTGGAATATAAAATCCTGGAGATGATACAGCGAACGGACGTGGTGGTGACAAACAACAGCCTGCGGAAACAGATAGAAGACAGTGAGCTTTTATCCGATCTTCACAGACAGCTTGCACAGAAGGAATCAATCCGAAGCTACCTGCAGAGTGTGGAAAGCAGCACACAAAGCATAAGGATTAAAATTTATATTTCCGACAAACTGCAGATGCTATTTGACGGTGACTATATCTTTCCGCTGTCAGAAGCGGACGGGGCGCTCTGGTATCAGAAAAAAGGAATGCAGAAGGTATATTTTGCGCCGGGAATCTACCTGGAAAAAGAAAAACAGGACAAATATGTTGCCCTAGTACGCGATATCCCAAAGGAAAATAATTACAGAGAGCGCAGCTGTGTGCTGCGTATGGATATCGGAATAGAGGAACTGGGAAACATTCTGCAAAATGCCACGCCCACAGAGCAGGCGGTTACTTATCTTGTGAACCGGGAGAATATTGTAGTGGCGGTATCGGATCGGCAAAAGCTGGAGGCCCTGGGGCTATCCGGCAGTCTTCCTCCGGATTTTTGTTACAACAGATATGTAGATGAAAGCGAACTGGCGCAAATGAAGCTGAATCAGGAAAATGTTTATTGTATACGCAATAAAATACGCAATACAGACTGGGAAATGATAACGGTCATACCAAAGACAGACATGCTCAGTGGAATTGTGCGCCTTCAGACCATTGTGGCCGGACTTATGATTCTGTTCTGGCTTCTGACCATCGCGGGAAGAACCATGATTATTTCATGGATCGTGAAACGTATTTCTCTGCTGAATGACAGCTTCAATCAGGTAAAAGCCGGAGATACGAAAGTTTATCTGCCGAATGATACGAAGGATGAAATAGGTGTTCTGTATGATAACTATAATGAAATGATGGCTCATACCAATCAGCTTATGGATGAAAAATACCATATGGGCATTCATTTAAAGAGCGCCGAGCTGAAGGCCCTGCAATCCCAGATCAATCCTCATTTCCTGTACAATACTCTGGAGATGGTAAATTGGCTGGCGTATGGAGGACGCGCGGAGGACATTCATACGGCTGTAATTTCATTGTCAAAATATTACCGGCTGATTTTAAACAAGGGCAGGGATACGCTGACGCTTTCAGAGGAGCTTGCTCATGTAGGTTATTATATTAAGATTCAGGATATCCGTTTTCCGGGTAAAATCACTTATAAGAAAGAGGTGGAGGAAGGTATTTTAGCCAGTATCGTGCCTAAAATCATACTGCAGCCGCTGGTTGAAAATGCCATACAGCATGGAATATGGGAAAAGAAAGATAAAAAAGGTGTTATATGTATCCGGGGTTACGAAGAAAACGGCACGGTTTATGTTCAGGTGTCGGATGACGGCGTAGGCATGGATGCACAGACGCTTTCCCATGTGATGGATGGTACGATTGCAAGCTCCGGGAGCAGTTATGGGGTAAAAAATGTTCATGCCCGGCTGCAGCTTATGTTTGGAGAGGCTTACGGGCTTTCCTTTGAAAGCCAAAAAGGGGAAGGAACCTGCGTTACAGTTCGTTTCCCTAAATAACAGCGCAGAGGCAATCCGCTGTAAACAGAGAATCCCGTGAGAGGGTTTTGATGTACGCTCCGGCAGATTGCGCAGAAAAATAAATTATCTTCATATTTTCCTGTTTGATATGAATACATTCGGATTTGTTTTAAGAGGAACTGTTGATACAATAAGTACATGAAACAGATACCGGTATTCAAAAAAAGACAAAAGTAAACAAATAGGAGGTATGGAGTGAAAGCGACGACGATAAAAAAGCAGAGTTTTATGCAAAAGCTCATCCGGTATAAAACTCTGCTTTTCATGTTATTGCCTTCTGCAGCGCTGGTGATAATTTTTTCTTACCTGCCAATCGGCGGACTGGTAATGGCTTTTAAACGGTTCAATTATGCAGATGGAATTTTCGGAAGTCCCTGGGTGGGGTTAGATAATTTCCGCTTCTTCTTTGAATCAGGAAAAGCATTCACCGTTACCAGAAATACAGCGCTTTACAATTTGGCATTCATTCTGATTAATACGGTTCTGGAAATAGCCTTTGCCATTATCTTAAGCGAAATGGCCGGAAAATGGCTGAAAAAAATAACACAGTCAATAATTTTCCTTCCCTACTTTATCTCCTGGGTTATTGTGGGTTCCATTGCCTACAGCCTTCTGTCATACGAGACAGGGACGCTAAACGGCATACTCAGGGCAATGGGTGTGGATCCGATAAACTTTTACGGGGAAGCAGGCTGGTGGCCATTGATTATTGTGGCATTTTCTGCCTGGAAGGGAGTTGGCTATGGCGTAGTGGTATACCTGGCCTCAATTCTCGGCGTGGACGGTTCCCTGCATGAGGCGGCGGCAATTGATGGAGCAAATATTTTCCAGCGAATCCGTTACATAACCATTCCCAGCATTACACCAACGGTCATTACCCTGACATTACTTGCCCTGGGCAAGATTTTCCGGGGAAACCTGGATCTGTTTTATCAGCTGGTGGGACAGAATGGTACATTGTTTGACAAGACAGACGTTATTGATACCTATGTTTTCCGAATGACCATAGCTGCCACAGATGTGGGGCAGACAGTGGCCATCGGTTTCTACCAGTCGGTACTGTGTTTTATTACAATTATTATCGCCAACTGGATAGTAAAGAAAAAGGATGAAAATTATTCATTATGATCTCTCGGAATCTTGATTGATCATACCAGAGAATCTGGCAACTGAACAT